>DATCMB010000023.1:0-300000 GCA_036563615.1 Candidatus Binatia bacterium | reverse complement strand
GCGACCGGCTTCCGGCGAGAGCGGCTCGACGACGAGCTCGCGATACGCGGCTAGCCGCGGCGCGAGCGTGCGGCCCTCGGGACGGTAGGTGACGAGGTGCAGGATCGGCAGCTCGGGCACGACACCGAGCACCTGCTCGCCGAGCGCCGCGCTCGCGGGGTCCATCCAGTGCAGGTCCTCGACGACCAGCACGAGCGGCGCACGCGCCGTCCACGCGCGGAGCAGACGCCCGAGCAGCGCGGCGATGCGACGCTGGCGCGCCTCCGGATCGATCCGCGGCACGGTCTGCTCCGCGTCCCGCGCGCCGAGGAACTCCGCATCCTGCACGCCGAGGAAGTCGAACAGCAGCGGCAGATCGTCCTCGAAGGAGCGGTCGAGCAGCAGCAGGCGTCCCGCGACGCGCTCGCGGGCGCGGCGCGGCTCCTCGTGCTCGCCGATCTCGAAGAGGCTCCGCAGCAAGCCGAGCAGCGAGAAGAACGGAACGCGTCGCGCGTGCGCCGCGCAGTACGACTGCGCGACCGTGATGCCGCGCGCGCGGCAGCCGGCGAGGAACTCGTAGCAGAGCCGGCTCTTGCCGACGCCCGCCTCGGCGACGAGCGCGAGCGCCCGTCCGCGACCGGCGAGCGCCTCCTCGAGCGCCGCTTGCAGCGCCGCCATCTCGCGCTCGCGTCCGACGAAGCGCGACAGCCCGCGTGTGCGCGACACGTCGAAGCGCGTGCGCGCGTTGCCGACGCCGCGCAGCTCGTAGACGTGCACCGGGCGCGGCACGCCCTTGACGCGCGACTCGCCGAGGTCGCGCAGCTCGAACCAGCCGTCGACGAGACGCGCCGTCGCCTCGGCGAGGTAGACGCGACCGGGCTCGGCGAGCTGCTCCATGCGCGCCGCGATGCCGACCACCGGCCCCTGCGCGGTGTAGTCCATGCGCATGTCGTCGCCGATGCGGCCCACGACGACCTCGCCCGAGTTGAGCCCCATGCGCACCGAGAACGCGATGCCCTCGCGGCGCAGCTCGTCGGCGTAGCGGCGCAGCTCGTCGCGCAGGTGCAGAGCCGCGTGACAGGCGCGCTGCGCGTGGTCCTCGTGCGCGACCGGGGCACCGAACAGCGCCATGATGCCGTCGCCCGTGTATTGATTGACGGTGCCCTCGAAGCGGTGCACGCCGTCCGTCATCAAGAGAAAGAAACGCTCGAGGATCCGGTGCCAACGCTCGGCGTCGACCTGCTCGGCGAGCTCCATCGAGCTCTTGACGTCGGCGAACAGCACGGTGACGAGCTTGCGCTCGCCCTGCTGCGCGGAGCGGCGGCTCAGCACGTCCTCGGCGAGGTGCCGCGGCGTGTAGCTCGAGACGGCGCCCGGCTGTGCGACGTGCGGCTCGCCGAGGCGGTGCCCGCAGGCGTCGCAGAAGCGCGCGCTCGGACGCAGCGACGTCCCGCAGGCGTCGCAGACTCGCGGCTCGCTGGGCGCGCTTTCGGACATCTCGAGAATCGCGGCGCGACGGCGGGGGATGCGGACGCAGCGCCGGAATGAGTCCGTCCTGCCCGATCGGCCCGCTTCTGTCTACGTCGTGCGGCGGATGTTACGAGACGTCGTCGTGGCCCCTGTCCCGCAAGCCTCGCAGCTCCTCGATCGCGCGCTGAGCCGTCGCTCGCTGCTCCGCGGCGGGCTCGCCGTGACGCTCGCGTTCGCGACGCTCCGGCGCAGCACGGCGCGCGGCGCCGACGCGGTCGCAGGCCGCCTGCGTCCGGGTGCGCTGCAGCGCGATCCGAACGGGATCCTCGACCTGCCGGCGGGCTTCTCCTATCGCGTCGTCTCGCGCACCGGCGACACGATGGCCGACGGGCTGCGCGTGCCGGGCGCGGCCGACGGCATGGGCGCGTTCCCCGGCCCGAACGGCACGACGATCGTCGTGCGCAACCACGAGCTGGTGATCGAGCAAGCGAGCCTCGGCCCGTACGGCGCGCGCAACGCGCTCCTCGACAAGGTCGATCTGAAGAGCGTCTACGACCCCGGCGCGGCAGGCGTGCCCGCGATGGGCGGCACGACGACCTTCGTCTGGGACACGCGCAAGGGCGAGCTCGTCGCGCAGTGGCTGAGCCTCGCCGGCACGGTGCGCAACTGCGCCGGCGGCCCGACGCCGTGGGGCACGTGGATCACCTGCGAGGAGAGCGTCGTCACGCCCGACGGAAACTACGCGCGTCCGCACGGCTTCGCCTTCGAGGTCCCGCCGACCGCGACGCCGCAGCTCATCCAGCCCGTGCCGCTCGAGGCGATGGGACGCTTCTTCCGCGAGGCGGTCGCCTTCGATCCGGCGTCGGGCTGCGTCTACCAGACCGAGGATCTGCCCGACGGCCTGTTCTACCGCTTCGTGCCCAACGACCGGACGCGGCTCACCGCCGGCGGCAAGCTGCAGGCGTTCAAGACCTGCGAGTGCAAGAGCGGCATCGACGTGCGCAACTGGAGCGCGAGCGAGCTGGCGATCGGCGAGCTCATCGACGCGGAGTGGGTCGACCTCGACGACGTCGAGTCGCCGCACGACGATCTGCGCAAGCGCGGCGCCGCGCTCGGCGCGACGCGCTTTGCGCGCGGTGAGGGGATGTGGCGCGGCGCCGACGGCATCTACTTCGCGTGCACCAACGGCGGCGAGGCGCGCCGCGGACAGATCTTCCGCTACGTCCCGAGCCCGTACGAAGGGACGCCGCGCGAGAAGGACGAGCCCGGCACGCTCGAGCTCTTCGTCGAGCCGAACGACGTCGAGAAGCTCGACATGGGCGACAACTTGACGGTCGCGCCGTGGGGCGAGCTGATCGTCTGCGAGGACGGGAGCGGTGAGCAGCTGCTGCGCGTCGTCGACGCGAACGGCGAGCTGCATCCCTTCGCGCGCAACGCGCTGAACTCGTCGGAGCTCGCCGGCGCGACCTTCTCGCCCGACGGCTCGACGCTGTTCGTCAACATCTACGAGCCCGGTATCACGCTCGCGATCACGGGTCCGTGGCCGCGCGCCGCGGCTTGAAAGGAGCTCCGCATGGAGCGCATGCGCTACGAGATCCGCGACCGCGTCGCGTGCATCACGCTCGACGACGGCAAGAGCGCGCTCGCCGCGCTGTCGCGCGACGCCTACGCGACGACCAAGCGACGCATGCGCGCCGCGGAGGCCGAGCGCGCGCTCGAGCTGCTGGAGCGCGAGCTGCCCGCCTGACGGCGCACGACGCGCAACGCGGTGGCCATTCCGCAGCGCCGCGCGCCGAGCTTCAGCTCACGACCGCGCGGCTCGCCGCCGAGCCGCCGCCGCGCGAGCCTGGACGCGCGGCACCGCGCCGCGCGCCGCGACGACGCGTTCGGGCAGCGAGCGCGCCTCCGCGAGCCAGGCGTCGGGCGACGCGTCGGGCGGCATGCGCCAGTCGCCGCGCGGAGAGAGCGCGCCACCGGAGCCGACCTTCGGCCCGTCGGGCATGCAGTCGCGCTTGAATTGGCTCGCGAAGAAGCGCTGCACGAAGACGATCAGCCAGCGGCGAATCTCGGCGAGCTCGTAGCGTCCCGCGAACGCGTGGTGCGCGAGGCGCGCGATGCGCCGCGGCCCGGAGCCGAAGCGCAGCAGGTGATAGAGGAAGAAGTCGTGCAGCTCGTACGGCCCGACGATGTCCTCCGTGCGCTGCTTGATCTCGCCGGTCGGTGACGGACGCAGCAGCTCCGGGCTGATCGGCGTCGCGATCACGTCCTGCAGCACCTCCTGCACGCCGGGCTCGTCGCGGAACACGACCTCCGACGCCCAGCGGATCAGGAAGGTGATCAGCGTCTTCGGCACGCCGGAGTTCACCGCGTAGTGCGACATGTGGTCGCCGCCGTAGGTCGCGAAGCCGAGCGCGATCTCCGACAGGTCGCCGGTGCCGAGGTCGATGCCGCCGGTCTGCGACGTCGAGGCGAAGAGCAGGAGCTTGCGCAGCCACGCCTGGACGTTCTCGAAGGTGACGTTCTCCTGCTCCGGCGGGTGTCCGATCGCGGCGAACACCGACTCGCTCAGGTCGACGATCGGGATCTCGCGGTGCGTCGCGCCGAGCGCTTCGATCAGGCGGTGCGCGTTGCGTCGCGTGCGCTCGGTGGTGCCGAAGCCCGGCATGGTGACGCCGGTGATGCGCGAGCGCTCGAGCCCGAGCAGGTCGAGCGCGTGCGCCGCGACGAGCAGCGCGTGCGTCGAGTCCTGACCGCCCGAGACGCCGACCGTCACGCGGCGCGCGTGCTCGGGCAGCGACTCGAGACGACGCGCGAGCGACGTCGCCTGGATGAGAAACACCTCGCGGCAGCGGTGATCGCGACGCGCCGGATCGGACGGCACGAACGGGTGCGGATCGACCGCGCGGTTCAGCGTCTCGAAGACGCGCACGTCGCGCGCCTCGCGCGCAGCTTCGCTCTCGACGCAGCGGAACTCGCCGCCGAGCGCGCGACGGTTCTGGCCGAACGAGGTCTGGCGCATGCGGTCCTGCACGACCGCCTCGAGGTCGACGTCGACCACCACCGAGCCGCCATCGGTCCTGAAGCGCTCGGTCTCGCCGATCAGCACGCCGCGCTCGGCGATCAGCCCGTGGCCGTCCCAAGCGAGGTCGGCGGTCGACTCGCCGAAGCCCGCCGCGCTGTACATCTGCACCGCGATGTTCCGCGCCGCCGACGACGTCACCAGCTCGCGGCGGAACTCCCACTTGCCGACGGTGATGTTCGACGCCGAGAGGTTCGCGAGCACGGTCGCGCCGGCGAGTGCGGCGAGCGTGCTCGGCGGCACCGGCACCCAGAGGTCCTCGCAGACGTCGGTGTGCAGGACGAAGTGCGGGAGATCGGGCAGCCGGACCAGCACGTCGGTGCCGAACGGCACGGTCTGCCCGAGCAGCTCGACCTCGCGCGAGCGCGCCTCGGCCGCGGCGTGGAACCAGCGTCCCTCGTAGAACTCGCGATAGTTCGGCGGGTACGACTTCGGCACCACGGCGAGCACGCGGCCGCGGCGGAAGGTCACCGCGCAGTTGAACACCAGGTCGTCGACGACGAGCGGCAGGCCGACGGACGCCGCGACGTTCCAGTCTGCCGACGCGTCAAGCATACGCGCGAGCGCGTCGCGCACCTCGCGCAGGAGCGTCTCCTGGAAGAACAGGTCGCCGCAGGTGTAGCCGGAGAGACCGAGCTCCGGGAACAGCGCATAGTGCGCGCCCGCGTCGTAGACCTTCTCGAGCTCGGCGAGGTGTGCGTCGGCGTTGAAGGCGGGATCCGCGACGCGCACGCGCGGCACGCAGACGGCGACGCGCGCGAAGCCGTGCTTGCGGACGTCGAGAAACGGGGAGCTCTCGCTTCGCGCCGCATCCGAGGACGTTCCTCGGGATGCTCCTCGAGCCCCGCGCACCGGCCGCCTCACGCCTTGTCGGCCTTCGCGTCGGGCTCGCGCTCGCCCTCGCCGGCCTGCTCTTCGGGCGGCTCGCGCGTGATCAGCACCGACTTGATGCGCCGCCCGACCACGTTCTCGGCCTTCAGCTTGAGGTGGTCGAAGCGCACCTCCTGACCCTGCGTCGGGATGTGGCCGAGCAGCCCGAGCATGAGACCCGCGACCGTGTCCCACTCGTCCTGCGGCAGCTCGACGCCGAGCGCCTCGTTGACGTCGTCGATCGAGACGCGGCCGTTCACGCGGAAGGTCGACTCGTCGACCAGCTCGATGCGCGGCTCCTCGCGGTCGTGCTCGTCGGAGATGTCGCCGACCAGCTCCTCGAGCAGGTCCTCCATCGTCACGAGCCCGGACACCGAGCCGTACTCGTCCGTCACCAGCGCGATCTGGAATTTTCGGATTTGCATCTCGGTGAGCAGCTCACCGACGCGCTTCGACTCGGGGACGAACACGACCGGGCGCGCGAGCGAGGCGACGCTCTTGTCGGAAGCGCCTTCGTGCAGCGCACGCAGCAGGTCGCGCGCGTAAAGCATACCTTCGATGTGGTCGAGGTCGCCGCGGTAGACCGGCACGCGCGAGCGACCGTGCTTGATCATCAGCTCCTGCGCGGCGCGCAGCGGCTGGTTCACCTCGATCGCGATGATGTCGGGGCGCGGCTTCATCACCTCGCGGACGACCGTCTCGGCGAAGTGGAAGACCGAGTGGATGAGCTCCTTCTCCTGCTCGGCGATGCTGCCCTGCTCGTGCCCGAGCTGCGCCATCCAGCGGATCGCCTGCTCGGAGACGAACGGTCCCTGCTCGAGCCCGCGTCCGGGCAGGAGCACGTTGGCGAGACCGATCAGCGCGCGCGTCGGCCAGTGCAGGATGCGGCCGAGCACCCACACCACCGGCGCGAGCGCCAGCGCGACGCGGTCGCTGTGCAGGACCGCGAAGGTCTTCGACATCGCCTCGACGGCGACGAAGTAGCCGACGGTGAACAGCACCGACGCGACGGTGACGCCGAACTGTCCCCACTGACGCTCGGCGTAGATCGCGACCAAAATCGCCGAGCCGTTCTGCACGCACATCACCGAAAGGTAGACGGCGTTCAGATAGCGCGGCACGTCGCTCTCGATCTTCTCGAGGACGTCGACGTTCCGCCGCCCCTCCTCGCGCAGCGCGACCAGCCGAACCTTGGTCATGCGGGTGATGGACGCCTCCGCCATGGCGAGCACCGAGCCAAAAATGACGAGAAGCGCGATCGCGCCGAGCCAAACCACCCACGGCAAGCGGTAACAGAATCCCCCCAGACGCGAAAGCGCCTGGACTGGAGCGCTCGACGATGGTTGCATGGCTCCAGGTCGTCATGTCCTACCCGTCGAGCGTCCGATTTCTGCGCGACTACGTCGCGATTCCGTCGGTGAATCCCATGCGCCGCAGCGACATCCCGCCGGAGCTCGTCGGCGAGCGGCGCTACGCGAGCCACGTGCTCGAGCAGCTGCGCCGCATGCGGGTCGACGCGGAGCTGGTGGGATCCGGCGAGCGCGCGAGCGTGATCGCGCACGCGACGGCGCGCGGCGCGCGCGAGACCGTGATGATCGCCTCGCACCTCGACACCGTGCCGGTCGACGGCATGGAGATCGATCCGTTCGACCCGCGCATCGAGAACGGGCGTCTCTACGGCCGTGGATCCTGCGACACCAAGAGCGGCATGGCCGCGGCGGTCGCGGCGCTCGAGCACGTGCTCGAGCGCGGCAAGCTGCGGCGCAACGTGGTGCTCGTTGGCGAGGCCGATGAGGAGTGCGCGAGCGTCGGCGTGCGCGACGTGCTCGCGAGCCTCGGCAAGCAGAAGCCCGACTGGGTGATCGCGACCGAGCCGACCGACCTCGAGATCGTCACCGCGCACAAGGGCATCGCGCTCGTCCGCCTGGTCGCGCACGGCGTGTCGTGCCACAGCTCCGAGCCGCGCGCGGGAAGAAACGCGATCGTCGCGCTCGCGCGCGCGGTGCTCGCGCTCGAAGCGCTCGGCGAGGAGATCGGCCAGATGGAGCATCCGCGCCTCGGGCGCGCGACGCTGTCGGTCGGCCTGATCGGCGGCGGTCAGGCGGCGAACATCGTGCCGCAGGAAGCGTGGCTCGTGACCGACCGCCGCCTGCTCCCCGGCGAGGACGAGCAGCGCGTACGCACGCAGATCGAATCCGCGCTCGAGCGTCGCGGGGTCGCGGACGTCGAGATCGCGTCGTGCGCGGTCGAGAAGCCGGCGCTCGAGACCGACGACGACGCGCCCGCGGTGCGTGCGTGTCAGGCGGCGCTCGCGTCGCTCGGGCTACCGACCGAGACGACGACCGCCGCGTTCAGCACCGACGCCGGGCTGTTCGCCGAGGCGGGGCTACCGGGCGTGGTGTTCGGCCCCGGCTCGATCGCGCAGGCGCACACCGCGCGCGAGTGGGTCGCGCTCGATCAGGTCGAGCGCGCGACCGCGTTCTTCACGAACCTCCTGCAAACCGAAGGCTCGTGAAGGACGCGTGCGCGGCAAGCGGCTCCGTCAGTCGCTGATCGACAGCGCCTGGCGCGGGCAGCGCCGGACCGCTTCCTCGACCTTCGGACGGAGGCTCTCGTCGGGCTCCTCGACCAGCAGGTAGAGGTTGTCGTCGTCGCGCACCTCGAACACCTCGGGACAGATCTTCATGCAGACGGCGTTGGCCTCACAGCGGTCGTAATCGACGATGACCTTCATGCCTTCCTCATCGTTTGCCGGGGACCGTCCTGTCAACCGGCGGCGAGCTTGCGCGTCGGCGTGAAGCGCACGGGCATCTCCTTGATGCCGTTGATGAAGTTCGAGCGCAGGCGACGCACCGGCCCGGCGAGCTCGATGTCCGGCATGCGGCGCAGCAGCTCCTCGAACATGACGCGGATCTCGAGCCGCGCGAGGTTCGCGCCGAGGCAGAAATGCTCGCCGATGCCGAACGCGAGGTGGTTGTTCGGCGTGCGCGTCACGTCGAACTTGAAGGGATCGGGGAAGACGTCCTCGTCGCGGTTCGCCGACTGGTAGTAGATGACGACCTTGTCGCCCTCGCGAATCTTCTGACCGCGGATCTCGGTGTCGCGCGTCGCGGTGCGTCGGAACTGGCTCACCGGCGACACCCAACGCAGCATCTCCTCGACCGCGGTCGGGATGAGATTCGGGTTCTCGATCAGCTTGCGGCGCTCGTCGGGGTGCTCGATCAGCGCCAGCATGCCGCCGGAGATCAGGTTGCGCGTGGTCTCGTTGCCCGCGACCGCGAGCAGCAGGAAGAAGGAGTCGAACTCCATCTCCGAGAGCTTCTCGCCGTCGACCTCGCTGGTCATCAGCAGGCTCACCAGGTCGTCGCGCGGCGCATTCTTGCGCTCCTGGGCGAGCTGGTTGGCGTACATCCACATCTCCATCGCCGCCGCCTTGCCGTCGTTCTCCGAGTTCTGGAACTCGGGATCGTCGAAGCCGATCAGACGGTTCGACAGCTCGAAGATCTTCTCCCGGTCCTCGAGCGGGACGCCGATCAGCTCGGCGATCACGATCAGCGGCAGCTCGGCCGCGATGTCACGCACAAAATCGCACTCGCCGCGCTCGGCGACCGCGTCGAGGATCGCGGTCGTCGCCGCACGGATGCGCGGCTCGAGCATCGCCGTCCTGCGCGGCGTGAAGCCCTGGCTGACGAGCTTGCGGTACTTGCTGTGCTGGGGCGGATCCATGTTGAGCATCATGGTCCGCGTGTTGTTCAGGTCCTCCTCGGGGAGATCCCGGAGGATCGTGCCGCCCTTGTACGAGGAGAAGGTCGCCGGATCCTTCGAGACGGCGACGACGTCGTCGTAGCGCGTGATCGCCCAGAAGCCGCGGCTCCCCGGCATCTCCTGCCAGAACACCGGCGCCTTCCGACGCAGCAGCCGGAAGGCCTCGTGCGGAACACCCTCGACCCAGATGTCCGGGTTGACCAGGTCGACCTCGTGGAGCTCCATTTTCGACCTCCTCGTCGCGTGCGGTGCGCGGGCGGCGCACCGCAGGAAGGATTGCGACACGCGGTGCTCGTGAGGCTTCGACGCTAGCCAACGAACGTTCGTTAGTCAACGCTTGCGTCGGGTGAGCGGGACGGGGGAGCACACGCCGCGGCCGACGACCAGCCGCGCGACCGAGGGCGACGCGTCGAGCACACCGCGGCGGTCACGACGCGTGCCGCCCGAGCTGCCCCGAGGCGGGAGGAGCGACGCGCGCTGCGCGGGACGAGACGACGCGCGGCGCCGGCTCGGGACCTCCGAGGCCGGCGCCGCGCGCTCGCGGCTTCATTCGTGACGACGTCGCCTACTGCTGCGACAGCTTCGGCGCGCGCCGCGGCTCCGCGCCCGGTGCGCTGCCGTCGCCTTGCGTGCGCGGGCGCGACTGCGCCGTGCTGAGCGCCGCCGAACCATCGCGCGCCCGGCACTCGTTCGAGCCCAGGACGCACTCGAAACCCGGCTCGCAGTAGCCGCCGAACTGGTCGTAGCAGCAGTCGGTGCCGGCGGGCAGGCACTCGTTTCTGCAATTGACGGGGGCCTCCGCGGGACACGCGATGCAGCCGCCGCCCCGGTTCTCGGGCACGCACAGCATGCCCTGCGGGCACCAGCAGGCGTCTTCTCCCGGCGGGCAGTCGGCGCAGCACTCGAGACCGGGCTCGAGGCACAGCCCGTTGCAGGCGACCGGACGCTCGAGCGGGCAGCAGCCGCCGCCCTCCGCCTCGAGCACGCACAGCGAGCCGGCCGCGCAGTAGCAGCTGTTGCCGCCGTCCGGGCAGTCGACGCAGCAGTTCGCGCCCGACGGGATGCAGATCGAGGCGTTGCAGAGGTCCGGACGGTTCGTCGGGCAGCAGCCGCCGCCCTCGGACTCGAGGTTACAGACGCGGCCCGGGTCGCAGTAGCAGTTGATCGAACCGTCCGGGCAGTCCTCGCAGCACGAGGCGCCCGGCGGCGCCTCGAGCGTTCCGCAGAAGAGCGTCGCCGGATCGCGCTGGTCGAAGCACGAGCCGCAGAGGCTCGTGGTCGGATCACAGCCGCCCGAGTCGACGCAGAGGCCCGGGCAGTTCTCGTCGCCGGCCGCGGGGTCGCAGCCGTCGCGGATGTCGTCGGTGCAGCACTTGCCGGCCGGGCACCCGTTGCCGAGCGAGCCGCCGCAGATGCTGATCGCGACCTGGTCGCCCTGCTCCGCCGCGTAGCACGCGCACTGGCCGCTGGTGGACGAGAACGGCAGGCACTGGCCGCGCGCCGTCGCGCCGCCGACCTGGTACTGACAGTCGCCGCCGCAGGTGCCGGTCGCGCCGTCGCCGCAGACGATGCACTGCGGCGGCACGTCGTCGACGCGGCACGCGCAGCCGATGTTCGCGTCAAGCACAATCCGGCCCTGCACCGACGGACAGCTGCCGATGCCGACGCTGCACGCAGCACCTTCCGCGCAGCCACCCTGCACGGTCGCCCCGTCGGGCGCCGTGACGCCCGCACCGAGCGGCGTCATCACCGCGGGCGGATCCGACGTGCGGCCGATGACGATGATCTCGGGATCGGACTGCGGCGTCGCGGGGAGCCCGCCCGGCGGCAGGAAGAAGCTCGCCGGCAAGCGCACGTCGCCGCCGCCCGGGATCGGCTGCCAGTCGCGCTCGGCGCACTCCTCGGCGCTTCCATCGCACGGCGCTGCGCCGAGGCAGCCGAAGCGGAACTCGCTCGACGGGTCCTGCAGGTTGCCGGTCGAGTCCTGGCGCTCCTGACAGAAGACGAACTGCGGTGGGCTGCCGTCGGCCGGATAGACGTTGCCGGTGACGTTCAGCACGCGGTTGCTGATGATGCAGTCCGGCCGGTCGCCGCAGGTCGAGACCGCGCCGTCGCCGCGATGCGCGGGGATCATGTTGAGCGAGATCGACCAGCGAAGCCCGGCGAGGTCCTTGTTGACCAGGAAGTTCGAGCCGTCGGGCGGCAGGTTGGCGCCGCGCGCCGCGACGCCCGCTGGGGCGGCGGGCGGTGCGGAGGTCGCGCGGGCGAGGTCGAGCGACGGAAGCTTTCCGTCCGCTGCGGCCGCGAGCGCGTTGCGTCCTTCAGGAAGAAAAAATCTCGCCGGGATCTCGATCAGGTCGGCGATCGTCTGCCACTCGTTGCGCGCGCAGCCGGTCGCCGTATCGCCGCACGTGCTCGCGCCGCTGCAGCGCAGACGAAAGACGCTGTCCGGATTGGACAGCGTCCCCGTCGAGTCCTCGCGCTCCTGACACCACACGAAGCTCGGTGGTGAGCCGTCGCTCTTGTACACGTTGCCCGTGACGTTGATCGTGCGCGGCGGATCGAGCGTCGCGAGGTTGAAGTTGATCGTCCAGCGTTCGCTGCCGACGTCCTTGCTCACGAGGTACGTGAGCCGATCGGGCGTGAGCGTCGAGCCCGACTGTGCCGTCACCGTGGTCGGCGCGGCGATGAGCAACGCCGCGACGAGCGCGCAGCGGGAGCGGAGGGACACGGTGGACGGTGGCTTCATTTGAACCTCTGGAGGCAGCAGTAGCCGGGGGGTTTCGCGCGGGTCAAGCCAATAACGTGCCGGACGACACGAAGATGGCGTCGCCGACACGAGCCGCGACGATGCGCAATGTGGCTTGCTCGTTTCGGAGGCCTCTGCTTGTCATGGCGACCGATGGAGAACCGATCGCGACTCTCGCACACCGTGGTTGACACGCTGGCCGCGCTCGGCATCGTGCTCGCCGCTGCTGCATGTCAGAGCGAGCAGCCGGCCGGCGAGCGCGCCGCGAGCGCGCCGACGGCGACGGCTGCCGCCACGTCGACGTCCAGCCCCGCACCGAGCTCGGCCGCGCCGCAACCCGAAGCGTCCGCGGCACCGGCCGCCCAGGCCCCGCGCCAGGATCCGATCGAAGGGCCGCAAGTCGCAGCGCTGCTCGTCGCGCAGGCACAGTTCGTCGACGAGAAAGGCCCCGACGGCAAGACCCGGCCCGTGCCCGGCCCGGCGAAGCTCACCATCGTGCGCAAGACCGGCGACGGCTGGACGGTCAGCATCCTCGAGGACCCGGACAGCAACGTGCTGCACAAGGCGATGGCGTACGAGGACGGGTTCCTCACCATCGGCGGCAACCAGGCGATGCTCAAGACCTGGCGCTTCGCCGACGGCAAGTGGCAGCAGCAGACGCACTGGAACCCGAAGTTCGGCGGCAAGCACGACCGTCTGCGCGACATCGAGCGCGGCGACCTCGATCACGACGGCACCGACGAGCTCGTGATCGCGACCCACGACCAGGGCGTGGTCGCGATCGTCCACCCCGACGAGAACTGGCGCGTCGAGGAGGTCGATCGTCAAGCCAACATGTTCGTGCACGAGATCGAGATCGGGGACGTCGACGGCGACGGGAAGATGGAGTTCTTCGCGACGCCGAGCAAGCCGAACAAGCTCGATCAGGAGCAGCCCGGCGAGGTCACGATGTACAAGAGCTCGCCCGAGGGCTGGCAGAAGTCGATCGTCGACGCGCCCGGCGACACGCACGCGAAGGAGATCCTGGTCGCCGACGTGGATCAGGACGGGATCAGCGAGCTGTACATCGTCTGGGAGGGCGCGCTCGGTCAGGGCGGCACGCTGCTGCGTCCGGTCACCGTCAAGCAATACCGTCTACAGAGGGACGGCACGTGGCAGAGCACCGAGGTCGCGAGCGTCCCGGATCGGCTGATGCGCGCCATCGCCGCCGGCGACGTCACCGGTGACGGCAAGATCGACCTGGTCGCGGGCGGGCTCTCGTCCGGCCTGTGGCTCTTCGAGCGCGACGGCGACGGCTGGAAGAAGACGCAGATCGACGCCAACTCGTCGGGCTTCGAGCACCCCGTCCTGCTCGCCGACCTCGACGCCGACGGTACGCTCGAGATCTACGTCGCCTCCGAGGACCAGGGCGAGCTGCGCCAGTACCGCTTCGTCGACGGCAAGTTCGTGCCGACCAAGATCGCGCCGCTCGAGAAGGGCGACATCACCTGGAACCTGAGCGACGCGAAGCTCTGAAGCGGCGACGTCGCACATACCGAGCGCCGCGAGCGTGACACCGCCGCCGGGCACGACGTCGACCGCCCGGCGGCGGCGCGCGCGGCTGCTCACCGCGCTCGCCGTCGTCCTGCTCTCGCTCGGCGCGTGCGAGCTGGTGGTGCGCGCCGTCGTGCGGCGCGACGCCGACGGCCAGGAGTGGATCGGCGAGCGTCGCCTGCGCCCCTTCCGGCTGCCGCTCGCGAGCATCGCCGAGCGCCTCGCCGCGCTCGAGGACGGGCGGACGTTCTTCGCCTGGGATCCGGACCTCGGCTGGGCGCCGCGTCGCAACGCGACCAGCGCGTCGGGGCTCGCGCACGTCGGCTACGACGGCATCCGCGGCGTCCGACCGACCGCGCTCGCGCCCACACCCGGCGTGCTGCGCGTGGCCGTGTTCGGCGACTCCTTCACCTTCGGCGACGAGGTCGGCGACGACGACACCTGGGCGGTGGCGCTCGAGCGCGCGCTCGCCGAGCACGGCATCGCCGCCGAGGTGCTGAACTTCGGCGTCAACGGCTACGGCACGGACCAGGCCTACCTGCGCTGGCGACGCGACGGCCGTCGCTTCGCGCCCGACGTCGTGGTCTACGGCTTCCAGCCCGAGAACGCGCTGCGCAACCTGAACGTCTTTCGCGCGCTCTACTTCGCCGCGACCGACATGCCGCTGCAGAAGCCGCGCTTCCTCCTCGAAGGCGGCGCGGACGAC
Organism: Candidatus Binatia bacterium; assembly: GCA_036563615.1. NCBI lineage: Bacteria > Candidatus Binatota > Binatia (SeqCode) > Binatia bacterium. The sequence goes on along the minus strand of DATCMB010000023.1, from coordinate 285,849 downwards.
CGCGCGCTGCGCGCGATCGGACAGCCGACGATCGCACCGCGCGACATGCTCGCCGCGCTCGCCGACCTCGACCGCCAGCCGCTCGCCGCGTACGACCGCTACGCGCCGCCCTACTTCGACCACTGGTGGCTGCGCAGCAAGCTCTTGGCGCTGCTGGTCACGATCGCGGCGAACGACCTCGCCGATCCCTTTCGCCTCGACGACGAGAGCCGCACGCTCGCGCGCGCCCTGATCGACCGCTTCGCGCGCGAGGTCACGGAGAGCGGCGCCGCGTTCGTCGTCGTGCACCTGCCGCGGCGCGAGGACCTCACGACGATGCACGCCGGAGGCGAGCCCTGGTACGCCGAGCTGCTGCGCGAGATCGCGTCGCGGCACCGGGTCGTCGATCCGAGCGCAGCGATGCAGCAGGCCCGCGAGGACGGCTTCGAGAAGCTCGGGCACTACGCGGCCGAGATGAACGCGATCGTCGCGGCCGAGCTCGCGGACCCGGTCGCCGCGGCGGCGCGCGAACGCTGAGCGGCGGCGCGCGAGCACTGAGCGGCGGCGCGCGAGCGCTGAGCGGCGGCGCGGGCCGCTCGCCTCGCGCCAGCCCGCGCCGAGCAAGCGACGAAAGGATCGCCCGCGCGCGTCGTCTGGTGAGACGAGCGCTGTCGCTCGTGAGGAGGTCGCCATGACGCGTTTCAAGCGCAGCACCCTCGCCCTGCTCGCCTTCGTCGCCGGCTGGGCGTGCGGCGGCGGGGGCAGCGACGGCATCGCCGCCGTGATGCGGCTCCTCGAGCTCGGCGGCGCGTCGCTCGCGGACATGCTCGCGCAGGCCGGTCCGCCGCCGATCAGCGCGGGCCTCGGCATCGCCGAGATCGTGCCCGACGACGGCACGCGCCACTTCGCGCTCACGGTGGCGAGCGAGAACCGCAGCTCGAAGGAGGACACCGCCGCGCTCTACGCGCTGATGGACGGCCACGGACCGATCGGCGGCGTGTGGGGCGCGAACATCCTCGCCTTCGCGCACAGCGACATGACCTCGGGCTCGGTGCAGGGGCTCGAGATCGACGTCGGCAACTTCGGCGCGGCGCCGGGGGTCCCGGTGGCCGGGATCAACGTCTTCGCGATGGGTCCCGTGCCGGCCGACGTCGCGCTCGGCATCCTCTCCTTCCCCGACCCGTCCGGGCCGGGCGGCTTCCGCGAGGGCATCGCGTTTCGCTCGCACCCCGGCGGACCCGCCGTGACCGACGCGCTGCTGCGCGTGCACCCGGGCTTCGGCCGGGTCGAAACGGGCATCGATCTCCGCGCGGCGACCTTCTCCGGGCCCGCGCTCGCCACGCCGGGCTTCTCGGTCGGTCCCGACGGCGCGATCGCGTCGCAGGCGCTCGCGACCGGCGAGACCCGCTTCGCCTGCGTCGACCCCGAGGGCCGTCTCTTCGCCAGCGCGACGCCCTGCGTGCCGTGACCCGCCCGTCCTGCTTGTCTGACTGAGAAACTCTCAGTAATGAGAGTTTCTCGGCCGCACGCTCTGCGGCCCCCAGCAGTCAAGCAGCAAAAGCAAGGAGCACGGCATGGCGATCGATCCCGCGTATCGGACGGTGTCCCGTGAGGACTTCCCCGCGATGCTCGACGTCGGGCGCTACGCCCAGCGCTCGCCTCACTTCGAGGAGATCATCGCGCGGACCGAGGAGCACTTCTGGAATCCGGAGGATCCGGACTACATCGACCTGCGCACGCCTGGGTTCCGCGACGAGCCGATCCTGCCGTTCGACTTCATCATCGAGTCGCACACCGCGGTGTGGGACAAGCTCGACGAGGGGCAGAAGATCCGCTTCGCGAACGAGTCCGCGCGCTGGATGGTGTCGAACCTGCTGCACGGCGAGCAGGGCGCGCTCAACCTGTCGGCGAGCCTGTGCGACATCTTCCTCGATCCGGGCGCGCAGGAGTACGCGGCGAACCAGGTGCGCGAAGAGGCGCGCCACGTGCACGCGTTCACGATGTACACGCAGTCGCGCTTCGACGGGCAGATCTTCCCGGTCGGCGACACGATCGGGAAGCTGCTGCGCGAGCTGGTCTCGACGCCGGTGGTCTACAAGAAGATCGTCGGCATGCAGATGCTGATCGAGGGCGTCGCGATGGGCGCCTTCAGCACGCTGCACGTCAAGGCGCTCGACCCGACGCTGCGCCGCCTCTGCCAGCTCGTCATGACCGACGAGGCGTTCCACCACAAGTTCGGCAAGATCTGGGCGCGCATCACGATGCCCGAGCTGCCGCCCGAGGAGCACGACGCCGTCGAGGACTGGGCGCTCGAGTGCTTCAACACGCTGCTCTTCAACCTGGTGAACGCCGAGCAGAAGCGGCTCATGTATCCGCAGTTCGGGCTCGACTGGCAGTGGGTCCGCAGCGCGGTGATGGAGGCCTTCGGCGACGAGGAGCGCCGCGAGGCGATGAAGGAGTCGACCAACGTCTTCCGCACGCTGGCGAAGACGCTGCTCAAGGCCGGCATCATCACCGAGCGCACGCGCGCGAGCTACGCGATGTGGGTCGACCTCGACGAGCTCGCGGCCGAGGGTGACCGCATGGTCGGCGACGACATCGCCGAGGAAGGCATCGAGAGCCTGCGGGCGATCAACGCCACCAAGCGCAAGATCGTCCGGCGCATCTCCGCGTGAGCGCGCCGACGAGTGAGCGCATGACGACCGTGAAGCTCGACCTCGCGGCGCGGCGTCGCGAGGCCGCGCCCGAGGGTCGTCAAGCACGTCGCAAGCGCGAGACCGAGGAGCGCCTGCTCGACGCGGCGCTGCGCGTGTTCCTCGCGCGCGGCTACGACGGCGCGACGACGGCCGAGATGGCGCGCGCCGCCGACGTCGCGGCCGGCACCTTCTACGTGCACTTCCGGGACAAGCGCGCCGCCTACGAGCGGCTCGCGCAGCGCGCGGCGCACGAGCTCATCGCCTCGTGGCGCGCGGCGCTGCGTCCCGGCACGCCGATGGCGGAGAGCGCCGAGGTCGCGCTGCGCCTCGCGGTCGACTTCTGGCGCGCCGACCTGGCGCGGGCGAAGCTCCTGCTCGAGGGCGGTCCGTCGCTCGGCAGCGAGAACCACGTCCGCCTGATCGACGAGATCGCGGCGGTGCTGGCGACGACCGCCGCGGCGCCGCGCCGTCCGACCCGCGCGACGCAGCGCCTCGCGCACACGCACGCGCTGCTCGTGCTCGGGCTCGGCATCGAGCTCGGCCGCCTGATCGTCGCGCGTCCGGGCGCGGTGCGCGAGGTCGAGGACCTGATCCGGCTCCTGCGCACGCAGACGGGCGACAAGCGCTGAGGGGAGCGCGCGTCGGGTGACACCGGCGCGCGCTCCCCTCATCCTCACATGGCCGGCTTGGTCTGCTGCGCGCTCTCGCGCGCGAGCATGCGCTCCGTCCACGCCGCGACCGCCGGCGGCGGCGTGATCTCCATCAGCGGGAAGAACTCGACGAACGGCGTGTAGCAGACCTCGACCAGGCTGTAGCGGTCGCCGACCAGGTACTCCTTCTTGTCGAGCTGGCGCTCGAGGATCTCGAGGTGCTTCTCGATCTCCTTCTTCGCCTGCTCCATCGCCTTCTCGTCCCAGCGCTCCTTGGGCAGGAAGCGCTTCGGGAAGATGATGATGCCGGTCTGACGCGCGAGCTGGATGTCGCACAGCTTCATGTGCATCGCGACCAGCGCGCGGCCGCGCGGGTCGGCGGGCACGAGCGGCGGATCGGGACGCGTCATCTCGAGGTACTCGAGGATCGCCGTCGACTCGTAGAGCACGAAGCCGTCCTCCTCGAGCGTCGGCACGCGACCGTACGGATTGAGCGCCAGGTACTCGGGCTCGCGGTGCTTGCGCGCCGCCATGTCGACCTCGACGAGCTCGTGCGGGATGCGCTTCTCGATCAGCGCGATGCGGACGCGTCGCGAGAAGGTCGAGAGCGGGTGATGGTGCAGCTTGAGCATCTTTCCTCCTCAGAAGTCGCGGTCGAGCACGGTCTTGCGTCCGGCCTGCGCCGCCTTCTCGATCGCGCGGTCGCACAGGCCGCGCACCACGTCGGAGAGGACCTCCATGACAGCGTCCGATGTGTTCATGCCGGAGCGGGCGCGGATGTACGCCTTGAGCTTGGAGGCGACGATCAGGATGTCGCGCGGCACCTCGTCGGCGCTGCGCAGCGGCTGCGGCGTCGTTGGAGACGCCGTCGCCGGAGACGCCGGCTGCGGCGCGGACGCGCGCGCCTCGCGGCGCTCGCGTTCCTCACGCTCGCGCGCCTGCTCGCGCAGCCACTCGTCGCGCGACGGCGCCCGCTGCTCGACCGACCACGCGTCGCGATGGCGTAGCAGCGGCACGTGCGCGTCCCAGCACTCGACCGAGCAGAAGGCGAGCGCCGTGTTGCCGCGGTTGCACGTCGAGACGTTGCAGGCCTGGTAGCGCGCCCCGAACGGGATCTCCGCCTTGCACGTGCTGCAGTGCTTCCAGAACGACCGCACCTGTTCCATGCTCGCTCTCCGCACCGCGGATGGACGTTCTGCAAGACCGCATGAGCTCGCCGCGGGGCTCGGCTCCCTCATGCACCGCGACGCCGCGCGCCGTCAACGCCCGACGCCGCCGGTTGCCGGTGGTCGGGGACGTCGGTAACGTGCGCGGGTTCGATCCGCTCCGCGAAAGCAGCGAAGGAGATCCGCCAATGGGAACCGCCTACATCATCGATGCCGTCCGCACGCCGCGCGGCAAGGGCAAGAAGGATGGTGCGCTCGCCAACCTGCACCCGCAGGAGCTGCTGGCGCAGGCCCTGAACGGGCTCAAGCGCACCGGCGTCGACCTGCGCGACGTCGAGGACGTCGTCTGCGGCGTCGTGCAGCAGACCGGTGAGCAGGGCGCCTGCATCGGCCGCATGGGGACGCTCGCCGCCGGCTGGCCGACCGAGGTCAGCGGCGTGTCGCTGAACCGCTTCTGCGGCTCGGGTCTGCAGGCGGTGAACTTCGCCGCGATGGGCGTCGCGAGCGGCATGCAGGACCTGGTGGTCGGCGGCGGCGTCGAGTCGATGTCGCGCGTCCCGATGGGCTCGGACCGCGGCGGCCTCGACGGCAACAACACCCACCTCCTCGAGATGCACCCGATCGTCCCGCAAGGCATCTCGGCGGACCTGATCGCGACCATCGAGGGCATCAGCCGCGAGGAGTGCGACCGCTTCGCCTGGCAGAGCCAGCAGAAGTGCCAGCGCGCGGTCGCGGAGGGGCGCTTCAAGAAGAGCCTCGTCCCCGTCCACGACCTCGACGGCAAGCTGCTGCTCGATCGCGACGAGTACCCGCGGCCGGAGACGACGCTCGAGGGTCTCGCGCAGCTCAAGCCGTCCTTCGCCCCGGCGATGGACTTCCGTCCCGAGCCGGGCGACGGCCTGACGCTCGGCGAGCGCGTCTACAAGCGCTACCCGAACGCGAAGCCGCTCAACCACGTGCACACCGCCGGCAACTCGTCGGGCATCGTCGACGGCGCGGCCGCGGTGCTGCTCGCCTCGGAGCGCTACGTCAAGGCGCACGGCCTCAAGCCGCGCGCGAAGATCGTCACCACCGCGACGGTCGGCTCCGAGCCGGTCATCATGCTGACCGCCCCCGGACCCGCGACCGAGCGCGCGCTCGGCAAGGCGGGCATGAAGGTCTCGGACATCGACCTGTTCGAGATCAACGAGGCGTTCGCCGTGGTGCCGCTCAAGACCATGCGGGACCTGAACATCCCCGAGGACAAGGTCAACGTGAACGGCGGCGCGATCGCGCTCGGCCACCCGCTCGGCGCGACCGGCGCCATGCTGATCGGCACGATCCTCGACGAGCTCGAGCGTCAAGATAAGACGACGGGTCTCGTCACGCTGTGCATCGGTGGCGGGATGGGCATCGCCACCATCATCGAGCGCGTCTGACGCTCACGACGACGGTTCGGCCGGTACGCCGGCGGTCCTGATGGCGCGCGTCGCGACTCGCGCGACGAGAACGACGACCACCAGGGCCGCCACCGCGCCGACCACCTGCACCACCGTCCGCGTCATGTCGGCACCGCCGCCGACGGCCCCCGCCGCCGTCGCGGCGGTCGCGCCCAGGTAGACGTACGCGAAGGTGCCGGGGATCATCCCGACCACCGACGCGAGCACGTAGGCCGGGGTCCGCACGCCCGTCAAGCCAAAGGCGTAGTTGATGTAGGTGAACGGGAAGATCGGCGCGAGACGGACGAGGAAGACGATCTTCGCCCCCTCCTTCGCGATCGCCCGGTCGAGCGCGCGGAAGCGCGCGTTGTCCCGGGTCATCTGCTCGACGCGGTCGCGCAGCAGCGTGCGCGCGAGCAGGAAGGCGAGCGTCGCGCCGAGCGACGCGCCGACCAGCACGACGCCGACGCCGACCGCGACGCCGTAGATCGCGCCCGCCCCGAGGGTCAGGATCGACGCCGGGACGAAGAGCACGACGCAGGCCGCATAGACCAGCGCGTACAGCACGTAGCCCGACGGCCCGAGGCCGCGCACCCAGCCCTGGAAGCGCGCGAGCCACTCGGCGATCGGCAGGGTCGCGAACAGCAGCGCGAGCCCCGCGACCACCGCGACCACGAGGGCGATCGCCACCACCGGCGACCGTCGCGTGCGCTGCGCGCCCTCCGTCGGGGCGACCTCGTGGGGCTGCATGGCTCGTCGCGACCTCGTGCGGAGCATGGTGCCGGAATCCACCCGCGGGGGAAAGGAGCGATCGTCGCCGCCGGCGACGCGTCGCGCGCGTCGCACCGCAGGCTCGCGTACCGCTCGCCGCGCGCTTTGGTGTAGAACCGCAGCCCATGGCGCACGACGGCTGGACGACCTACCCGGAGGGCAGCAAGCCGCCGCAGAACGTCCTCGACCTCGCCGCCCAGGTCGAGAGCGACGGCGGGCACGTGCTCGCGATCTACCAGGAGCCGGTCGGCAAGCACTGGCAGATCTTCTGCATCCTGCCGCTCGACAAGGTCGAGGCGACGCCCTACCAGCGCGATCTGAGCCCGACGCACGCGAAGCGCCTGCAGGAGGTCGTCAAGAAGCTCGACCGCTTCGTCGATCCGGTGCTGGTCACGAGCCCGCGTCCCGGCGTCTACTGGACGCCGAACGGCAACCATCGACGCATGGCGCTCGTCAAGCTCAAGCGCACGACCATCCCCGCGGTGCTGGTGCCCGACGCGGAGGTCTCCTTCCAGATCCTCGCGCTCAACACCGAGAAGGCGCACAACCTGAAGGAGAAGTCGCTCGAGGTGATCCGCATGTACCGCGTCCTCGCCGAGGAAGCGCCGCAGGCCGGCGAGGAGGACTTCGCCTTCCAGTTCGAGTCGCCGCACCTGATCACGCTCGGCCTGCTCTACGAGGAGAACAAGCGCTTCGCGGGCGGCGCGTTCGCGCCGATCCTGAAGCGGGTCGACAAGTTCCTCCCCGGCAACTTCGCCAAGACGCTGCCGCAGCGGCAGGAGCGCGCCGAGCTCGTCCGCGAGGCCGACGAGGCGCTCGGCGCCGCGGTCGCGAAGCTCAAGAAGCGCGGCATCAACCACCCCTACGTCAAGAACTTCCTCCTCGCCCGCACCACGCCGCTGACGCGCGCCCGCAAGACGCTGCCGTCGTTCCAGCAGACGTTCACGAAACTTAAAGAAAACATCGAGTCGTTCGATCTTTCGAAGGTGCGCTACGAGGACGTGCAGCGGGCCGCGGTCGCGGTGCCGGCGCCGGCGGAGTAGCGCGAACGCTGTTGCGAGCCGAATGCGCGTGAAGTAGCGAGCTTGGACCACGCATGGAGCGCCTGCTCATCACCGGCATCGCGGGTGGCCAGGGACGGTTGGTCGCCAAACGTCTCGCCGGCGAGTACGAGATCAGCGGCGTCGACAGCGCGCGCTGGGAGGGTCACTCGCGCAACGTGACCTTCCACCAGGCCGACCTGCGCAGCAAGAAGGTCGAGGACATCTTCCGCCGCGAGCGTCCGAGCGCGGTCGTCCATTTGGGCTTCGTGCGCCACCGCTTCGACCCGGAGCTCCGGCACGACGTCAACGTCGTCGGCACCAAGCGTCTGCTCGAGTACTGCGCGACCTACGGCGTCAAGAAGGTCGTCGTGCTGTCGAGCTCGTACGTCTACGGCGCGCTGCCCGAGAACGCGTTCTACATGGACGAGGACACCGCGCTGAACGTCAGCCGGCACTATCCCGAGATCCGCGACCTCGCCGAGGTCGACACGCTCGCCACCACGTTCCTCTGGCGCTACCCGGAGATCGCGACCGCCATCCTGCGTCCGGTGAGCACGCTCGGCTACTACGTGCACAGCACGATCGGCGCGTATCTCAAGCTGCGCTACGTCCCGACCGTGTTCGGCTTCAACCCGATGATGCAGTTCATCCACGAAGAGGACCTCGCGGAGGCGATCGCGGTCACGCTCGAGACCGGCGTCCGCGGCGTCTTCAACGTGACCGGTCCGGGCGCCGTGCCGCTCAAGTGCGCGATCCGTGAGACCGGCGGCACGCCGGTGCCGCTGCTCGAGCCCGTCGCGCGTGCGGCGGTGTCGCGTCTCTTCCGCTACGGTCTCTACCCGTTGCCGGCCGACGCGATCGACTTCGCGAAGTACCCGTGCACCATCGACGGCCGGCGCTTCCGCAAGGCGACCGGCTTCAAGCCGTTGTTCAGCCTGGAGGAGACGCTGCGCAGCGTCCGGCGGTGACGCGGACGAGCAGCGAAGGAAGCGAGCACGTGGCAAAGCCCGGGAGCGAGTCGAGAAAGAACCAGCGCAACGGCGCGACGACGGTGCCGCGCAGGCGTCCGCGCACCGTGCCGATCGCACGCCGGCGTCCGGAGCCCGTGCCGGTCCCCGAGCCCGTGCCCGCGATCGGACGGCTCGACGAGCCCGAGCGCGAGACGTCGCTGCTCGACGTCCTCGGCGACGCGCTCTCGGGGCTCGCCGCCGGCACGTTCGACGGCCTCGCGCCGCGCGTCCTGCGCGAGCTCGAAGAGGAGGTGCGCGAGAAGATCGCGCGCGCCCCGATGGACTTGAACTCCTACGGCTACGATCCGTGGGGCTTCAACACGGACGTCGCGCGGCGCGCGCTGTTCGTGAGCGCGCTGTTCTACCGCTACTACTTCCGCGTCCAGACGTACGGCATCGAGAACCTGCCGGAAGGTCGCGTGCTGGTGATCGGCAACCACGCCGGACAGATCGCGATCGACGGTGCGATGATCGGCACCGCCGCGGTGCTCGAAGGCGAGCCGCCGCGCATCCTGCGCGCGATGGGCGAGTACTGGCTGCCGACGCTGCCGCTGTTCAACGTCCTGATGGTGCGCGTCGGCAGCGTCGTCGGGACGCCGAAGAACGCGATCGACCTGCTCGAGCACGGCGAGGCGGTGATGGCCTTCCCGGAAGGCGTGCGCGGCATGAACAAGAGCTTCAGCGAGCGCTACAAGCTCAAGGAGTTCGGCTACGGGTTCATGCGGCTCGCGCTGCAGACCAACACGCCGATCGTGCCGGTCGCGGTGGTGGGCTCGGAGGAGCAGGCGCCGTCGTTCGGCAACTTCAAGCCGCTCGCGCGGCTGCTCGGCATGCCGGCGTTCCCGCTGGTGATCACGCCGTTCCCGTTCCCGGTGCGCTACCACATCTACTTCGGCGAGCCGATGGAGTTCCGCGGCAACCCGAACGACGAGGACCAGGTGATCGGCGCCAAGGTCGAGCAGGTGAAGGCGCGCATCCGCTCGATGATCGAGGCCGGGCTCCGCAGGCGGAGGAGCATCTTCTTCTGATGGCGAGACGCAAGCGAGTTTTCATCCTCGGCGGCGGAGCCGCGCTCGGCGCGCATCAGGTCGGCGCGCTCAAGTACCTCGAGGAGCAGGGCATCAAGCCCGACGTGATCGTCGCGAGCTCGATCGGCGTGATCAACGCGTCGGTCTACGCGACCGGCGGCGTGCCGGCGCTCGAGGAGGCGTGGAGCACCTTCCGCTCCCTGCCGCTGATCGTGACGCCGAGCCTGCGCCACAACCCGGTCTTCGGCCACTCGCTGTTCTCCGCCGACCGCCTGCAGCGCGCGATCGAGGAGCACGTCGACTTCCCGAAGATCTTCGACTCGCACCTGGGCCTCGAGTTCATCTTGCTGAACCTGTCGCGCGGGCTCGGCGAGATGCACGGCAAGGACGACTGCGCGGACTGGCGCGAGCTGCGCACGGTGATGCGCGCGGGCTACGCGATCCCGTTCCTGTTCCCGCCGGTGCGCTTCCGCGGCGAGTGGTACGCGGACGGCGGCTTCGCGTGGAACGTGCCGCTCGACTACGCGCTGTCGCTCAAGCCGAGCGAGATCTACGTGCTCGCGCCGATCGCGAGCGAGCTGCCGTACAAGGCGCGCTTCCACTCGTTCTACGACTTCGCGTGGCGCGTCGCCGACGTGCTTTGGCGCACGATCGGCAACATGGGCTACATCTACGCGCCGATCGTCGACGGCAAGGTGAACGGCGTGCCGGTCACCGTGATCGAGCCGGGCGAGCAGTGGAGCGGCTTCGGCCCGCTCGCCGTCTTCCAGGCCTACCCGCGCAAGAACCGCAACCTGATGGAGGCCGGCTACCGCGACGCGAAGCGCACGATCGCGCTGCGACGTCGCGCCGAGGAGCGCGCGCGCTCGCGCACCGGGCGCAAGACCGAGCCCGCCACGACCGAGGCCGAGGTGCCGCCGAACGCGCTCCCCGAGCCCCCCATCGCCGTGCCGACGTCGGCGAAGATCGTCTCGATTGGGCGGCGCCACCGGTAGCGAAACCGTCCCGCGGCTGATCCTCGCCGCGATCGTCGTGCTCGCGCTGTGGAGCCACCTGTGGGGCATCCGCGGCGACCTGCCCTGGGCCTACGCCAGCGACGAGGGGCGCTTCGCCGTGATCGCGATCCGCATGGCGACCCAAGGCGACCCGAACCCACACTGGTTCGGACACCCGGGCTCGACGCTGCTCTACCCGCTCGCGCTGCTCTTCCACGTCGGCAACGCGCTCGAGGCAGGTCTGCCGCTGCTGCAGGTCGACCCCGGGCTCGCCGCGCGCGTCGGCGGCAACCCGGGCAAGTACTTCCTGCTCGGACGGCTGATCTCGGTGTTCTACGCGGTCGCGTCGCTGCCGCTGCTCTACGCGGTCGCGAGCCGGACGTTCGACGCGACGACCGCGGTGGTCGCGACCTGGCTCGCGCTGCTCTCGCCGCTCGCGCTCGAGCTCGCGCAGATGATGCGCACCGACTCCGCGGGCGTGTTCTTCGGTCTGCTCGCCCTGTGGCTCGTGCTGCGCGTGCTCGACCGTCCGGATCGCGTCGCGCACGCGCTCGCCGGGCTCGCGATCGGCGCCGCGATCGGCACGCGCTACTTCCTCGCGACCCTGGTTCCGGTGCTGCTGTGCGCCGACGTCGTGCTGCTCGCACGCCTGCGCGGACGGCGCGAGGAGCAGCGTCGGCTGCTCGGCGCGACGGTCGTCGGCCTCGTCTGCGTGGGAGTCGGCTTCGCGCTCACCACGCCGTACTTCGTTCTGCACTTCGACGCGGTGTGGGCGAACCTCGGACACGAGATGCGCGAGGAGCACCTCGGCGCGGACGGGCTCGGGTTTGCGGGCAACCTCGTCTGGTACTTGACGGACGCGCTGCCGGCGAGCATGCCCGCCGTCTGGCTCGTCGCGGCGGCGGCAGGCGCCGCGCTCGCCGCGTGGCGGCGCAACGTTGCGGCCGTGCTCGTGCTGCTCTCGATCGTGACGTTCCTCGTCGCGATCTCGACCGCGAGCCTGCACTGGCAGCGCTGGCTCGTGCAGATCGTGCCGCTGCTCGCGGCGTTCGCCGCGAGCGCGCTGGTGGCGCTCGCGCGCGCGCTCGCGGCGCTGCTTCCGAGCGCACGCCGCCTCGAGGTCGCGCTCGTCGTCCTGCTGACGGTCGTCGTCTCGGCGCAGCCTGCGCTGGCCTACTTCCGCTTCAGCGCGCAGCAGGCGATCCCGAGCACGCGGATCGTCGCGCGCGAGTGGATCGAGGCCAACCTGCCGCCCGGCAGCACGATCGCCGCCGACCTCTACACCGCGCCTCTGCACGACACGCAGCTGCACGCGGACTACCACTTCTCGCTCGCCGCCGACGGCGACCTCGAGGACTACCGCAAGGCCGGCTACGACTACGTGATGATCAGCGACGCGATCTACCGCCGCTACCTGCGCGAGCGGCGGCGCTACCCGCGCGAGGTCGCGTTCTACGAGACGCTGCTGAAGAACGGTCGCCTGGTGAAGCGCTTCACGCCGCACGAGGTCGGGCGCGGGCCGACGATCAGCCTGTACGCGCTCCGCGAGAGCCCCGTGCCGCAAGACACGCGCTGAGACGCGCGCCGCTCAGGCGCGCCCCTCCGCGCAGCCCGCGCGTGAGCACCGAAGCCGACGCCCGGCTCTCCTCCCCGCCTCCGCAGCGTCCGCCGCGAGGTTTGATGGCTCCGGACGCGTGTGCGATTCTCGCACTTCCCGCTCCACGGAGGCTCACCGTGCTTCGCTCGTTCCCACGCACACGCTCCCTGCTCCTGGTCTGCACGCTCGCGCTGGTCGCCGGCTGCTCCGGCGATTCCAGCGACGAGATCGAGGCGCTTCGCCGCGAGCTCGCCGAGCTGCGCAGCGCTCAGGAAGCGCTCGTCCAGCGCCTCGCCGACCTCGAGAAGCGTCAGGCGACGCAGCCGCCCGCCGCGCGGCAAGCGCCGCGTCGCAAGCTCGCGACCGCGCCGGCGCAAGACGCCGCGAAAGCCGCTCCGCAGGGCGCTGCGCAAGCCGCCGCGCAGGACACGAAGCAGGACGACGCGGCCGACATCCCGATCGGAGCGTCGCCGACGCTCGGCAACGAGAACGCGCCCGTCACCGTGGTCGAGTTCGCCGACTTCCAGTGCCCGTACTGCAAGTCCGTCGCCGCCTTTCCGAAGGAGCTCGTCGCCGCGTTCCCCGACCAGGTGCGCTTCGTCTTCAAGCACTACCCGCTCGGCTTCCACGCCGACGCGTGGGGCGCTGCGACCGCTGCCTGGGCAGCGCACCAGCAGGGCAAGTTCTGGGAGATGTACGAGCTGATCTACGCCGGCGACACGACGACCATTCCGGAGGAGACCCTGCGCAGCTATGCGGAGCAGCTCGGGCTCGACATGGAGCGCTTCGATCGCGATCGCGCCGCGCCGCAGGCGAGCCGGTCCGTCGCCTGGGACAAGAAGATCGCGCGCAAGAACAAAGTCGGCGGCACGCCGACCTATTTCGTGAACGGACGGCGGGTCATCGGACCGGACACCGCGAAGCTGCGCGCGCTCGTCGAGGAGGAGCTCGCGAAGCAGCGGCAGCCGGCGGCGGGGTGAGCCGGCGTCACGTCGGCTGAGCCGCCGTCACGCGGGCCGAGCGCGATCACGCCGGCCGAGTCGCCTTCACGCCGGCTGCGTCGCCGTGTCGCCGTCCGTGGTCGCGGCCAAGAGCGACGCCTGCAGGCGCGCGGCTTCGTCCTTCTCGAGCAGGCCGAGCAGCGCCTCGACGACCACCGGGTCGAACTGCGTCCCGGCGCACTGGCGCAGCTCCTGGACCGCCTCCTCGTGCGTGATCGCGGCGCGGTACGGCCGGTTGCTGCGCATCGCGTGGTACGCGTCGGCGACGGCGACGATCCGCGCCGCGAGCGGGATCGCGTCGCCGGCGATCCCGTCTGGATAGCCGTTGCCGTCGAAGAACTCCTGCGACGCGCGCACCGCCGGCGCGAGGTGACGCAGCGCTGGCAGGCTCGCGATCAGCTCGGCGCCCATCTCCGCGTGCAGGTTCATGAGCGCACGCTCCGCCTCGTCGAGCGGGCCTGGCTTGAGCAGGATGTTGATCGGCGTGTGCAGCTTGCCGATGTCGTGCAAGAGCCCCGTCTGTCCGGCGAGGCGGACCTGCTCGGCGTCGCAGCCCAGCTTGCGCGCGATGCGCGTCGCCAGCGCGCCGACCGCCAGCGAGTGCCGCGCGGTGTCGGGGTCGCGCACGTGCAGCGCCGCCATCAGCGTCCGCAGCACGATGCTCTCCTCGCGCCGACGGCTCTTCGTGTCGGACGCGGGCTTCGCGCTGCGTCCGAAGATCTCGATGCGATTGCGGCCGGCGCGCTTGCCGCGCAGCATCGCGGAGTCCGCGCGCGCGAGCAGCTCGGCGGGACGTACGCCGTCCTCGGGCGAGGTCGCGCCGCCGATCGTCACGGTGAGCTCGTTGCCCGGCGGCAGCGCGTCGTTCGCGATGCGCAGCAGCGCGTCCTGCAAGCGCGCCGCGACCACCGCCGAGCCGGCGCGGTCGGTGTCCGGCAGGATGACGACGAACTCGTCGCCGCCGAAGCGCGCGACCACGTCGACGCTGCGCAGCTGGGCCGCGAGCGCCTCCGCCGCCGAGCGCAGCAGGCGATCGCCGACCTCGTGCCCGAAGGTGTCGTTGAACCACTTGAAGCGGTCGATGTCGATGAACAGCACGCTCGTCGAGGTGCCGATCTCGCGCGCGCGACGCAGCTCGTCGGCGAGACGCGTCTCGAGGAAGCGGCGGTTGTAGACGCCGGTGAGCGGATCGGTGAGCGCCTCGCTGCGCGCGTGCTCGAGACGGATCGCCGAGTCGAGCGCCAGCGCCACCTCGGCGCAGAAGAAGCCGGCGAGGCTCTCCGACGGCCGGTCCGCGGCGGTGAAGCACATCGACAGCACGCCGATGCGATCGGTGCCGACGGTGAGCGGGAAGTGCAGCTCGATCTCCTCGCCGTTGTCGGGCGTGCTCTCGATGGTCAGCCACTCGCGCCAGGCGCGCGCCGGTGGCTCCGCGCCGTCGAGCGCGAAGCCGTCTCCGCGGTGGCCCTCTGCGGGCAGCGCCGCGAGGCGCACGAGGTGACCGTCCTCCGGTACCCACAGCTCGGCGCACCGCGCACGGAGCGCCTTCTGCGCGAGCGCCACGATCGACTGCGCGAGCTCGCGCGGGTTCTCGCCCTCGCTCATCGCCTGGTGGAGGCGGAAGAGCGCCGAGACCAGGCGGCGGTGGCTCGCGAGCGAGCGCCGCGTCGCGCGCCGCTCGGCGAGCAAGCTCCGCAGCAGCTGCGACACCGGCATGCTCTCGAGGTCGCTCGGCGTGAGATCGCCGTTGAGACCCGATGCGGGAGCGAGCTCGGCCTCGAGCGCGGTCTCGAGCGGATCGGTCGCGTCGTCGTCCGCCGCGTCGTCGACCTCGGGACGCTCGAGCGCGAGCCGCACCTGGTTCAGCACGTCGCGCGCGTGGAACGGCTTCACGACGAAGCCCGCGGCACCCATCGCCAGGCACTGGATGCGGGTCGCCGCGTCCGAGCGTCCGGTGACGAAGATCACCGGGATGTCGGCGAGCATCGGATCGAGCCGCATGCGGCGCAGGATCTCGGGCCCGTTCTGCCCCGGCATCATGATGTCGAGCAGGACGAGCGAGACGTCGGGGGACAGCACTTGCCATGCGCTGTCGCCGTCCGGCGCCACCAGGCACTCGTAGCCGGCGCGCTCGAGGACGCTGCGCAGCAGGAAGGTGATGACCGGGTCGTCATCGATGATGAGCAACTTGGCGCTCGGCTTCGCCGCCGTCTCCGTCCCGCCCTGCGGGCTCGCGCTCATGCTTCCCATGGCGACACCGACCCCATCTCTCGATGGCTATCGGCCGCCGGGCGGGAAAACTGGAGCGTGGCGGGAAACGCCGCGCGCGCCGCTCAGACGTGCAGCACGCGCCCGTACGCCGCGAGCACCGACTCGTGCATCGCCTCGGACAGCGTCGGGTGCGCGAAGATCGTCCGGATGAGCTCGTGCTCGGTGGTCTCGAGACCGCGCGCGACGACGTAGCCCTGGATGAGCTCCGTCACCTCCGGGCCGAGCATGTGCGCGCCGAGCAGCTCGCCGGTTCGCGCGTCGAAGATTGTCTTGACGATGCCCTCGGTCTCGCCGAGCGCGATCGCCTTGCCGTTGCCGAGCCACGGGAAGCGTCCGACCCGTATCTCTCGACCTTCCGCGCGCGCCGCCGCCTCGGTGAGGCCGACGCTCGCGATCTGCGGCAAGCTGTACGTGCAACCCGGGATCAGCGTCGTGTCGAGCGGCTCGACGGGCTCGCCCGCGATGTGCTCGACGCAGATCACGCCCTCGTGCATCGCCTTGTGCGCGAGCCACGGCGGACCGACCAGGTCGCCGATCGCGTAGATCCCGGGCTCGCCGGTCTGCAGCCACTGGTCGACGACGACGTGCCCCTTGTCGACCACGATGCCGGTGCCCTCGAGGCCGATGTTCTCGACGTTGCCGGTGATGCCGATGGCGAGGATCGCACGGTCCGCGCTCACGCGCGTCGTCTTGCCGTCGGAGAGCGTGATCTCCGCCGAGACGCCGTCACCGGAGGCGTCGAGCGGTCCGACCTTCGCGCCGGTGTGGATCTTCATGCCCTGCTTCTCGAAGATGCGGCGCGCGAGCGTCGAGATCTCCTCGTCCTCCGCGGGCAGGATGCGCGGCAGCACCTCGACCACCGTCACCTCGGAGCCGAGCTGGCGATAGAAGCTCGCGAGCTCGATCCCGATCGCGCCCGAGCCGACGACCAGCAGCGACGCCGGCAGATCCTCCGGGACGATCGCTTCCTTGTAGGTCCAGATGCGCTTGCCGTCGGGCTCGAGGCCGGGCAGCGTGCGCGGGCGCGCGCCGGTCGCGAGGATGACGTGGCGCGCGCCGAGCTCGAAGTCGCGCTCGCCGGGCTTCGCGACCCGCACCAGACCCGGCGCGGCGAGCGCGCCGCTGCCGTCGTAGACGCGGATCTTGTGCTTCTTCATGAGCCCCGCGACACCGCGCGACAGGCGGTCCGCGACGCGTCTCGAGCGCGCGACGACGCGCTTCATGTCGAGCTTCCAGCTCGGGACGTCGAAGCCGAAGTCCTTCGCCTGATCGCGCAGCACGTGCGCGATCTCGGCGGCGCGCAGCAGCGCCTTGGTCGGGATGCAGCCCCAGTTGAGGCAGATGCCGCCCAGGTGCTCGCGCTCGACGACCGCGGTCGCGAAGCCGAGCTGGGAGGCGCGGATCGCCGCGACGTAGCCGCCCGGGCCGCCGCCGATGACGAGGACGTCGAACGATGCGTCGGGCATGTCCTTCGATCCTCGACGATCCCCACAGCCACCGCAAGACGCGCAGCCGCGATGCGTGGCGCGGACGCGTGCAGCGCCCGCGCTGCGGATCGACGGCTCACGTCGCGATCGCCTGCCGACGCAGCTCGCGCCGGCGTCCGTCCTCGAGCGTCGCGACCATCAAGCTCGTCTCGAGCATCTCCTCGCCGACCACGATCAGCGCGAGCCCCGCGAGCCAGCCGAGCTGCGCGAGCCACGCCGCGGCGAAGGTCGTCACGCAGATCCCGAGGATGACGACGCGCAGGGCGCGCGCGACCCGCAGCGCGCGCTCGGGGTCGCGGCCCTGCGTCCGCACGCGGAGGAACGTGCGCCAGCCGCGCACGACGAGCACGGCGCCGACGCAGCCGAGCACCGTCGCCGGATAGAGGCGCCACGAGAGTTCCATCAACGCTTCCACGAGACGCTCCTTCTTCCGTCGCTTGACGCAGCAAGCGCGGGGCCACGCGGCGCGAGCGCGCGACCACGCGCAAGCGCCGCGACACCGCACGGACGGCTCTCGCGCGGCGTGCGCGCGCGCCCGTTGCTTCACCGCCACGCGCGTTGCAAGGCTGCAGCAGGTGCGGCACGCGACGAGCGTCGCCGCACACGAGACGACGCGGCCCACCGACGCGGCACGAAGCTCGCTGCGAGCACTCCGGCGGACACGTCAGCGCCCGAGCACGGGGTCAATCAGAAGGAGCCGACATGGAGCTGTTCGACAACATCATGAGCCCGTACGCGTTCAAGGTGCGGCTCGCGCTCTACGAGAAGGGCATCAAGTTCGACAAGCACGAGATCCGCACGCACGCCGATCGCGAGCGGCTGCTCGAGATCAACCCGCGCGGCGAGGTGCCCGCGCTGTGCGACGGCGACGCCGTGCTCTACGACTCGGCGGTGATCTGCGAGTACCTCGACGACCGCATCCCGCCGTCGCTGCTGCCCGACGATCCGGCGGCGCGCGCACGCGTCCGGCTGCTCGAGAAGTTCGCCGACGGACCGCTCGACGGCGCGGTGCTCGTCCTCGGGGTGATGAAGGCGTTCCGCCCCGACCTCGTGCAGAGCCACCCCGAGGCGGCGCGCACGGCCAGCGAGGTCCTGCAGCGCTGCCACGCGCAGCTCGAGCACGAGCTCGGGGCCAACGAATACCTCGCCGGCGCGACGCTGACCCGGGCCGACATCGCGGTCGTCCCGCACCTGATCATGGCCGAGCTCGTCGGCGACGGCATCGACGGGGCGAAGCACCCGCGCCTCGCCGCCTGGCTCGGGCGGATGCGCGAGCGCGGCAGCGTCCAGCGCGCCACCCACGAGGCGCTGGAAGCGTTCCGCGAGTGGCAGTCGGATCCCGATCCGCTGTTCTCGACCAAGCGTCTGCACTGGCGGAGCGACCGGATCGAGGCCGCGCTGCGGGTCGGCCTCGGGCCGTGGCTGGTCGAGGAGCTCGCGGCGGACCGCGCCTTCCTGCCGCCGGTGCCCTGAGCGGCGGCCGCCGCGTCGGCGGCGCGGAGCCTTGCGTCGCCGCGCGGCCGGCCGCCCCGGACGAGACGCCGACTCGTCGGGCAAAATCGCCCCGCGCGGTTGCGGCTCGGCCCCTCGCATGGCACGCCCGACCTCCATGCGCCGTCCCGTCTACCTCTTCAGCCTCGACACCGAGCAGTTCTTCGGGCCGCCGATGACCACCGGCGGGCTCAAGGCCTACTTCCGAGCGCACGGCGCCACGGCCGCCCACACCGACGTCGAGCTCGTGCACTTCCGCGACGCGACCGACGTGCCGCGCTGGCTCGACACCGAGTGGCCGCAGCGCGTCCTGCCGCGGGTGCGCGAGGCGCTCGAGGCGGGCGTCGAGCCGGTGATCGGGCTCAGCTGCTACACGTGGAACGTCGCCGAGTTCCTGACCCTCGCCCGCCGCGTCAAGCAAGACGCGCCGCAGACGCTGGTGGTCGCCGGCGGACCGCACGTGCAGCGCGCCGAGGACTTCCTGTTCGAGGACGGCATCGATCTCATCGTGCTCGGCGAGGGCGAGAAGACGTTCACCGAGATCCTCGACGCACCGGGACGCGAAGCGTGGCCGAGCATCGCGGGCTGCGCGTTCCTCGACGCGGACGGCAAGCCGCGCCGCACCCCGGATCGGCCGCGCACGACGTGCCTCGACGAGCTGCCGAGCGCGCTCGACGTGATCCAGCTCCGCGACGAGGACGGCAAGCCGCTCTACGCGCACGTCGCCTACGAGACCAGCCGCGGCTGTCCGTACCGCTGCTCGTTCTGCGAGTGGGGCACGGGCGCGATCGGCACCAAGATGTTCCAGTTCTCGCTGCCGCGCATCCGCAGCGACCTCGAGCGCATGGTCGCGGGCGGCATCCAGGACATCTGGCTCTGCGACTCGAACTTCGGCGCGCTGCGCGAAGACCTCGAGAAGGCCAAGATGATCGTCGAGCTGCGTCAGCGCACGGGGCTGCCGCAGACCTTCGCGACCTCCTGGTCGAAGAACCACAACGCGCGCGTGCGCGAGATCGTGCGCCTGATGCACGCCAACGGCCTTCTGCCGCACTACAACTTCGCGCTGCAGACGCTGACGCCGCGCGCGCTCGAGCTCAGCCACCGCACCAACATGCGCGCCAACGACTACGAGCCGGTCGTCAAGGAGCTCGCGGCGGAGGGCGTGCCGATCTGCGCCGAGCTGATCTGGGGCTTGCCCGGCGACACGCTGCAGGAGTTCGAGGCGAACCTCGACCACCTGCTGACGATCTTCCCGAACGTCAACATCTTCGGCTACACGCTGCTGCCCGGCACCGAGTTCTACGAGCGCCGCGAGGAATACCAGCTCAAGACGCTGCCGGTCGCGGGCTACGGCAAGGCCAAGGGCGAGTATGTCGTCGGCTGCCACACCTTCACGGTGGACGAGGGCTGCGAGGGCTACTTCCTGATCACGGCGTACATCATGCTCGCGCGCGGGCAGATGATGCCGATCACCGCGCGCTTCACGGCGTTCGCCGGTGGCGTGTCGACGACGGGGCTGCTGCGTGCGGTGCTGCGCGAGCTGTTGTGCGAGCTCGGCTTCAGCCTCGATGCGAACGGCGAGGTCGATCGCATGGCGGCGTACGAGAGCCGCGCCGACCTCTACATCGATCTGCTGTCGAACCGCGAGCGCGCCTACCGCGTGATCCGCGCAGCGACCGCGAAGTGGTTCGTCGACGCAGGACGCGGCGATCTCGTCGGGCAGGCGATGAAGCTGCTCGAGCTCGACGAGGCGCTGTGCCCGCGCGTCGGACCGACGCGCACCATCCGCCGTCGCTTCTCGTATCCGGCGCACCTCGTCGCCGAGCGTCTCGGCGGCATGAACCCGGTCGACGAGGAGCTGCTCGCGCGCGAGGAGCCCGTCGAGCTCGAAATTCACCACCCGGCGCGCGTCGGCGAGGTGCTGCGCGATCCGGACGGCGGTCTGTGGATGCGCGGACGCATCGTCGCGGCGCGGCCGCTCGCGCCGCGCGAGGAGCTCGCGTCGAGCGCGTCCGACGCGTCTTCGGAGCCAGCAGCGGTTTGACAGCCAGCCAGGCTCGATAGAAGAACCGCTTCCGGGAAATCTTGTCGGAATTCACCCGGAGCGGGTCATGGAGCGGGTCTATCGCGCAATCGTCGAGTGGCCGAAGGCGGTGCTGCTGGTCGTCGCCGCGGCCACGGTATTTTTCGCCTGGCACGCGCGCGAGACCCGGCTCGACGCCTCCGTCGAGACCCTGCTCGCCGAGGGTGACGCCGACAAGGCGTACTACGACGAGATCCGCCGCCTCTTCGGCAGCGACGAGATCGGCGTCGTCGGCGTCATCACCGACGACGTCTACCGGCCGGAGACGCTCGAGAAGATCCGCCGCCTGACCGACGAGATCGCGGCCATCGACGGCGTCGCCGAGGTCGTGAGCTTGACGAACGCCGTCGACCCGGTTGCCGACGTTCTCGACCCGCCGCCGCTCATCGAGACGATCCCGCGCTCGCCCGCAGAGATCGCCGAGCTCAAGGCGAAGCTCGCCGAGCGTCCGATCTACCTGAAGAACCTCGTCTCCCCCGACGGCCGCGCGGCTGCGCTCAACGTCTTCTTCGAGGAGATGAGCGACGAGGAGTTCGCGCGTCGCGGGATCGACCAAGAGATCGAGGAGATCGTCGCGCGCGCGAACGGACCGGAGCAGGTCGTCTACACCGGGCTGCCGCACTTCAAGGTCTACGCGGCGGACGCGATGTGGAAGGACCTGTCGCGCTTCGTGCCGATCGCCTTCGGCATCATCGTCGTCACCCTCGCGCTCTGCTTCCGCTCGGTGCGCGGTGTGCTGCTGCCGCTGACCGCGATCTCGGTCACGCTCGTGTGGACGCTCGGCATCATGGCGCTCGCCGACACGCCGCTCAGCCTCGGCACGCTCGCCCTGCCGCCGCTGCTGCTGGTGCTCGCCGGCGCCTACTGCCTGCACGTCCTCGCCGACTACTACGAAGCCACGTCGACCGCCGGATCGCCGCGCGAGGCCGCGCTGCACACGCTGCGCGACACCGGCATGCCGATCGTCATCACGGCGATCACGACGATCATCGGCTTCCTGTCGCTGGTCACGAACCAGATCGTCAGCATTCGACAGCTCGGCATCTACGCGGCGATCGGCGTCGCGATCGCGTTCGTGATGGCGCTGGTCGTCGTGCCGTCGATCCTCGCCTTGCTGTCCCTGCCGCGCACGGTGCGCGAGGACTACTCGCCAACGGTGAGCCGCTTCCTCGCCGGCATCGCGACCTTCAGCATCCGGCGGCGCACGACCGTGATCCTCGCGACCGCCGTGCTCTGCGCGGTGTGCTTGACGCAGATCCCGAAGATCCAGGTCGACAACAACCTGAGCTCGTTCTTCGGTCCCGACGACCCGGTGCGCAAGGCGACCGACGCGATCAACGAGAACCTGGTCGGCAGCATGGCGTTCTACGTCGCCATCGACGCCGACGCGCCCGGGACGATGAAGAAGCTCGACACGCTCGAGCGGATCCGCGCGCTGCAGAAGCACATCGACTCGCTGCCGGGCGTCGACAAGACGATCTCCTTCGTCGACTACGCGGAGCTGCTCGACCGCGGCAACCAGGCGAGCGCCGGCGCCGAGGGCGACATCATCATCGACGAGCACGGCAACGTGGTCGAGAGCGGCGCGGCCGAGGGCGGCGCGCCGGCGGGCGCGCCGACGACCTTCTGGGAGAACCCGGCGCAGCTCGACTCCGTGCTGCAGCTCGTCGCCTCGAGCCCGAAGTCGTTCCAGCGCGTCGTCAACTCCGACTTCTCGCGCACGCACATCCTGGTGCGCACGACGCTCGCGCGCTCGAGCGACATCGAGCGCCTCGTCGGCCAGATCCACCGCTTCGCCGCGCAGACCTTCCCGCCCGAGCTGCGCGCCCGCGCGACCGGCAATCTGATCCTGATGATGGAGACGACCAGCGACCTGGTCAGCGGTCAGATCGGGAGCCTCGCCATGGCGACGGTCGCGATCTTCGCGGTCATGGCGCTGATGTTCCTCTCGGCGCGGATCGGCCTGATCGCCATGGTGCCGAACTTCGTGCCGGTGATCGTCTTCTTTGGCTTGATGGGCCTCACGGGAGCGCCGCTCAACCTCGGCACGACGATCATCGCGTCGATCGTGCTCGGCATCGTCGTCGACGACACGATCCACCTGATGAGCAGGCTCTCCTCGGAGATCAAGCGCACCGCCGATCAGGAAACGGCGATGGTGCGCACGTTCTCGAGCGTCGGAAAGCCGGCGCTGTTCAACTCGCTGCTGCTCTTCTTCGGCTTCGCGAGCCTCGCGATCTCGACCTTCGTCCCGCTGCAGCAGTTCGGCGCGCTGTCGGCGATCACGATCCTCGCGGCGATCGTCACGGAGCTCGCGCTCTTCCCGGCGCTGCTCGCGACGACGCGCATCATCACGCTGTGGGACCTGCTCGGCGTCAAGCTCGGACGCGACCCGCACCGCACGATCCCGCTGTTCCAGAACCTGCGTCCGTCGCAGGCGCGGCTCGTCGCGCTGCTCGCCGGGCTCGAGACCCACGAGCGCGGCCAGCACGTCGTGCGTCAAGGCGAGGTCGGCGACCAGATGTACGTCATCATCGACGGCAAGGCCGAGGTGCGCGTGCACGTGAACGGCCAGGAGCGCATGGTGCGCGAGCTCGGACGCGGCGACGTGTTCGGCGAGATGGGGCTGATCCGCAGCCACCAGCGCACCGCCGACGTGATCGCCACCGAGCCGCTCGAGGTGCTGACGGTCAACGAGCGCGCGCTCGCCCGCGTGCAGCGTCGCTACCCGCGCACCGCGGCGCAGCTCTACCGCAACCTGGCGCGCATCCTGAGCGACCGGCTGCAGAGCGAGACCGCGCGCCCCGGCGCCTGAGCGGCGCGAAGCCTACGCGAGCCCGCGCAGCAGCGCATCGACGTGCTCGAGGCTGCGCCGCAGCGCGCTCGGATAGCCTTCCGCCTCGATGCGCGGTCCCACGATCTCGATCTCGTACGGACCGCGGTAGCCCGCCGCCTCGAGCTCGCCGACGATGCGCGCGAGCGGGATGACGCCGTCGCCCGGCACCGCGCGGTCCGGCGTCGACGTCGTCGGGACGACGAAGTCGTTCACCTGCACGATGCGGAGGAGATCGACGCCGGCGCGGATCGTGTCGCGCAGCGCGCGCTCGCCCCAGACGCTGTTCACCTCCATGCAGACGCGCAGACCGATCCGGCGAGCGACGTCGATCGTGTCGCGCAGGTTGTGCAGGAAGCCGAGGTCGAAGCGCAGGTTGTTGGTGTGCTCGACCGCGATCGTCATGCCTTCCGCGCGCGCCTCGGCGATCACCGGCTCGAGCGCGGTCGCGAGCGCGTCTGCCGCGTCCTCCCAGGTCAGCGTTCCGGCGGGGCCGCTCGTGATCACCACGCAGTCGGCGCCGAAGCGTCGGGCCCGCGCGAGCATCCGCCGCAGCGCGCTCCTGCCCTCCTCCCACTGCTCCGGACGCGCGAGCTCGAGCAGCGGACCGACCATCAGGCTGTCGACCGTCACTCCAGCGTCGCGCACGAGGCGCAGCGCCTCGTCATCGCCTGCGGCGTCCACCTTGCGCGACAGCAGCGTGACGCGCTCGACGCCGAGCTCGCGATAGAGCGCCAGGTCCTCGGCGAGCGGCAGCCGGAGCGTCGAGGCCTGGTTGACGACGATCCGCGGATGCCACCGACCGCCGCCGGTTTGCGCCGCCATGACGGCCATCTATGAACGCGGCCTCGCGCGGATCAATCCCCGGCTGCGTTTCGCATGAAGTGCATACACGCGTCACCAGGTGGCGTTGACCCGAGTCGCACACCTCCGCACGATGAGTCGCGGGGCGCGGAGCTTGCTTCGCCGCCACGCCGAACGAAACGCGGCATTACGCGCGCAGCCGTGGGGGCTCACATGCTGCTGCAGATCGCTCTGCTGTTCGTCGCATCGGCCGCTGCCGTGCTCGCGACCCCAGACCCAGCGAACGCCGTCGACCGTCCGATCGCGACGACGCGTCTGCTGCTGCGCGACCAGACGCATCCCAAGGGAGCGCGCGTCGTGTTCCGCGCCGTAAACGTGCCGGCGCTCGCGAGCGCGAACGTGCCCGATCCGCGCGTGAGCGGCGCGACGCTCGAGATCGTCGGCAACGGGCCGGGCGACGGCGCGAGCGGCATCATCCCGCTCCCGCCATCCGGATGGCAGCCGCTCGACCCGCCCGGCTCGGGCTACCGCTACGTCGATCCTGCGAAGCCGTCCGGGATCCGGCGCGTCGAGATCCGCACCACGCGGAACGTCGGGAGCTTGAGGGTCGTCGGCGTCTCGCGCGCCTGGCCGTACCGCGTCACGCAGGCGCAGGGTCCGATCAATGTTCGCTTGACGATCGGCGACGCGGCGTTCTGCGCGCGCTCGACGACCTATGCGGCCAACGGTCCGGGGCGGACGCTCGCGCGCAACGCGCCGGCGCCGCAGCTGTGCTTTGCGCGCACGGTGCGCTGCGGCAACCGCGTCGTCGAGGGCACCGAGAGCTGCGACGACGGCAACCCGAACGCAGGCGACGGCTGCACCCCGCAGTGCGTGCTCACCGATTCGCGCGGGCTCTGCGCGGGCGTGCCGCGCGCGATCGGCGACGAGATCGCGAGCGAGCTCGTCGTCGCCGGACTCGCGTCGCCGGTTTACCTCGCCGCGCCGCCGCTCGACACGCAGCGCCTGTTCATCGTCGAGCAAGAGGGCCGGGTGCGCATCGTGCGCAACGGCGCGCTGCTGCCGATCCCGTTCCTCGACATCACGGACAAGGTTTCGTTCGTCGGCGAGCGCGGCCTGTTCAGCATCGCCTTCCACCCGGACTACGCGAGCAATCGCCGCTTCTTCGTCTACTACACCGACAACCGGGGACGGCTCGTGCTCGCGCGCTACGAGGCGAGCGCGCTCGACCCGGACCGCGCGGACCCGTCGACCAGGCGCATCGTGCTGCGCATCCCGCACCCGCGCACCAACCACAACGGCGGCCAGATCGCCTTCGGAGCGGACGGCTACCTCTACATGGGCCCCGGCGACGGCGGCCAGAGCGGGGATCCGGACGAGAACGCGCAGGACCCGACGCGCATGCTCGGCAAGCTGCTGCGCATCGACGTCGACGTCGAGACGCCGCCGTATCGCGCGGTCCCGCCGACCAATCCGAACCCGCGTGCGGGGAAGAAGCGCGGCCTCGTCTGGGCGCTCGGCTTGCGCAACCCGTGGCGCTTCTCGTTCGACCGTCTGACCGGCGACCTCTACGTCGCCGACGTCGGGCAGAACGAGATCGAGGAGATCAACTTCGCTCCTGCGTCGAGCACCGGCGGCGAGAACTACGGCTGGGACATCTTCGAAGGGTCGTCGTGCTTCGAGCCGCCGAGCGCCAGCGGGTGCCCGGGGCCGAGCAGCTTCACCTTCCCGGTCGCGGAGTACACGCACGCCGCCGGCTGCTCGGTGACCGGCGGCTTCGTCTACCGGGGCTGCGCCATCCCCGAGCTGCACGGCACGTACGTCTACTCGGACTTCTGCAGCAGCTTCGTCCGAACGTTCCGCGGCGTCGCGGGCGGTGTGGCGCAGAACCCACGCGACCGCACCGTGGAGCTCACACCGACGGGCGGCCGACGGTTCAACAACATCGTGTCCTTCGGCGAGGACGCGCGCGGCGAGCTCTACCTGCTCGACCGCGACGGTGAGGTCTACCGCATCGTGCCGCGCTGACGTCGCGTGAACCGCACGCATCCACGCGCACGGAGTCCGCGCGCTCGCAGCGCAGAGAGTGCGTGGCGCAGCGCGCGCTTGCGTCGAGCGGGCACGCGCGTCAGCGCGTGCGTGGTAGCGGCGGCAGGCGCGGCGGACGCGTGCCGCGCAACCGCGAGCACGCGCGTCAGCGCGTGCGTGGTAGCGGCGGCAGGCGCGCCGGACGCGTGCCGCGCAACCGCGAGCACGCGCGTCAGCGCGTGCGTGGTAGCGGCGGCAGGCGCGCCGGACGCGTGCCGCGCAAGGTCGCGCCGAGCACCGTTTCGTACGGCAGCTCGACGCCGTCGCGCGCCGAGCGCAGCAAGAGACCGCCGCGGCTCATGTCGCCGCGTCCGACGAAGTCGCGCGGGAAGACGAGGCGCGTGCCGAACACGTCGAGCAGCACGTCACGGTACTTCGAGGTCGCGATGCTGCCGAGCAGCACGGCGACGCCGTCCTCGGCGAGCATGCGCGCGAGCGCGCGCGCGTCGCGCCGCAGCGGCTCCGTGTAGCGCGGATCGTCGGCGTCGATGTCGACCTCGCCAAACGTCCGCAGCGTGGACGCCGTCAGCACGACCGATGGATCGAGCAGACCCGCGTTCGGCGTGATGACGCGGATCGCGCAGTCGGGCTCGCTCGCGAAGCGCCGTGCATAGGTGATCTTGCCGCGAAAGTAGAGGCCGCTCGTGAAGCTGAACACCTCTGCGAGCGGCAGACCGTCGCGGTGGAACTGGCGCGCGAGCGCGAAGCTCGCGTCCGGGTTCAGCAGGTAGCCCGCGCGCACGCCGTTCACGCGCGCCGGCGACAGCAGGAACAGGCGCCGCAGCCGTCGCCCGGTCCTGCGGGACGCTCCGTTCGACGCGGGGCCGGCCATCGGCATGCCCGATAGCGGATCGCGCGCGTCGCGTGTAGTGCGTCGGCGCGTCGTGTGCAGAGCGGCGAAGCCCGGCAATCAAAGAATGTCGCAAACCAGCGTCTACCCCGTATCCTCTTGAGCGAGCTTGCGAATCCGGATAAGCGCAAACGACCGGCGGTTCTCTGAAAACGAAGCATCACGACTCGGGGAGGGGGAGTCATGAAATTCTTCCTGCAGGGAGTCAGGTCGACGGTGGCGCTGATCGCGCTCGCGCTGCTCGCAACACCGGGCACCGCACGCGGCGACGGTGCAGAGGCTGGGGGGTATTTCGGCGCGGGATTCCCGATCGGGCACTACAACGACACCGCCGACATCGGCGGCGTGATCGGCGCCCAGGGCGGGTACCGCTGGCAGCTGACCGAGAACGGCGCGATCTCGCTGATCGGCGGCCCGCAGTTCACGCTGCTCCCTTCCGAGAGCTGTCCTTCGGGGCCGCTCGTGACGAGCTGCGACGACAGCGACGACATCACGAGCACGTGGTCGTTCACCGCCGGTCCGAAGTTCACCATCACCGGTGAGAAGGCCGAGCTCTCGGTGGCGCTGCTCGGCGGCTACTTCGACGACATCAGCGGACCGCTCGACGAGGATGGCGGCGGTCTCGCGGTGCACGCCGTGCTCGGCGGCAACGTCGGCGCCGGCATCAACGTCGGCGTGTTCGTGCGCTTCGAGGAGGTCTTCCTGCGGCCGTCCGCGGCGCGCGACAACGACCGCGACGACCGCCAGATGGTGATGTCGGGCATCCAGGTGAACTGGCACTTCGAGCCCGAGCCGGTCGAGGCTCCTCCGCCCCCGCCGCCGCCTCCGCCGCCCGCGCCGGTGACCAAGCGCAAGATCATCCTGCGCGGCGTCCACTTCGACTTCGACAAGTCGAACATTCGTCCGGACGCGCGGCCGATCCTCGACGAGGCGATCCGCGTGCTGAAGGAGGAGCCCGACATCCGCGTGCGGATCGAGGGCCACACCGACTCGATCGGCACGGAGCAGTACAACCTGCGGCTGTCGCAGCGTCGCGCCGACGCCGTGCGCCGCTACCTGATCGACGGCGGCATCGCGGCGAGCCGGCTCGAGGCGGTCGGCAAGGGCGAGAGCCAGCCGGTCGCGAGCAACGACACGGCCGACGGCCGCGCGCAGAACCGCCGCGCCGAGCTGATCGTCCTCTGACGGAGATCCGAGCCCGCTTCGTCGACCCCGTGCGCCAAGCGCACGGGCGGCGAGCGGCGTAGTCGACCTGCGGGCGACGGCGGAGGTGACGCCGTCGCCCGCAGCGTTTTTCGGTCGCGCGCGCTTCCGCCGGTCGCTCGTCGGTCCGACGGTCGCGCGCGGCCACGCGCCACGCGCTCGCGCCTTCGCCATGCCGCGCGGAGTGTGGCATGGAGCCACCTGCGTGGAGCGCCCCGACAACAAGCCCCGCCACTTCTCGATGATCCGCGACTTCTCGCTCGCGGATCTGATCACGCTGTCGAACGGCTTCGCCGGCACCGGCTCGATCTTGGCGACGCTGCAGTACATGGACACGCGCGACCACCGCATCCTGTGGCTCGCGTTCGCGCTGCCGCCGATCGCGATGCTGCTCGACTTCCTCGACGGCCGCGTCGCGCGCTGGCGCCACCGCTCGTCGCCGCTCGGCCGCGAGCTCGACTCGCTCGCCGACCTGATCTCGTTCGGCGTCGCGCCGGCGGTGCTGGGCTTCGCGGTCGGCCTGCGCGGCGCCTGGGACGCGGTGGTGCTGGTCTACTTCGTGAGCTGCGGCCTGTCGCGCCTCGCGCGCTACAACGTGACCGCGGAGGCGCTCGCCGACGAGAGCGGCAAGGTCAAGTACTACGAGGGCACGCCGATCCCCACGAGCGTCGTGCTGGTCGCGCTGCTCGCCGTGCTGACCTGGCTCGGCCGCATCGACGACGCGCTGCCGCTCGGCCGCCTCCGCATCCTGGGCGGCACGTTCCACCCGCTGGTGCTGCTGTACGCGGTGAGCGGCAGCGCCATGATCTCGAAGACGCTGCGCATCCCGAAGCCGTGAGCGCGCTCAGGCGCGCCGACGGCCTTCCTCGAGACGCCCGAGGAGGCCGAGCAGCCCGTCGAGGATCGTGTACGGATGCGGCGGGCAGCCGGGGATGTAGAGGTCGACCGGCACCACCGAGCTCGCGCCGTCGTGCGCCTCGGGATGACCGACGTACGGACCGCCCGAGATCGCGCACGCGCCGGTCGCGATCACGATCTTCGGCGGCGGCACCGCGGCGTAGGTCTTCTCGAGCGCGAGCTTCATGTTGTCGGTGACGGGGCCGGTGATCAGCAGGCCGTCGGCGTGGCGCGGCGAGGCGACGTACTGGATGCCGAAGCGTGCGAGATCGAAGACCACGGTGCCGAGCACGTTGACCTCCGCCTCACAGCCGTTGCAGCCGCCGGCGCTCACCACGCGCAGCTTGAGCGAGCGTCCGAAGAGCTTGCGCATGCGCTCGTCGAGCGCCTTCGCGCGCGGCTCGAACGCCCCGCGCACGACGAGGTCCTCGCGGCGACGCACGGCGAGACGGTGCTCGCGCGTGTAGGCGATCGCGCCCTCGGGGCAGGCCTGCGCGCAATCGACGCAGAACAGGCACCGTCCGAGGTCGACCTGCAGCGCGCCCGCGTCCGCGGCGATCGCGTCCGTCGGGCACGCTTCGACGCACGCGCGGCAGCCGTCCGCGCACTTGCTCGCGTCGAGCAGCGGCGCGCCGCGGAAGCGCTCCGGCAGCGTCGGAGGCTCGGCGGGATAGCGCGCCGTGCGGTGGCCCTGGCGCAGCCGGGTGGCGAGGAGGTCGAGCATCGTCAATCTAAAGGTCGTGTCCGCAGTAGGACAGGTTGAAGCTCTTGTTGCAGAGCGGGAAGTCGGAGATCTGCTGGCCGCGCAGCGCCATCGAAAGCGCGCTCCAGTTGTGGAACGACGGGTCGACGACCTCGTAGGCCGCGAAGCGTCCCTGCGCGTCGGTCAGCGCGACGTGGCAGATCTCGCCCCGCCACCCTTCCACCAGCGACACACAGAAGGCGTCGGGACGCAGCGCGGACGGCGCGACGCGCGCGACCCCGCTGCGCAGCGTCCGCAGCTGCGTGCGCACGAACTCCACCGAGCGCTCGATCTCGAGCCAGCGCACGAAGGCGCGCGCGAACACGTCGCCCGACTCCCAGGTCGCGATCGGCAGGTGGACGAACTGGTACATGCCGGTCGGGTGCGTCGTGCGGACGTCACGGCGCAGCCCGCAGGCGCGCGCCGCGAGACCGACGAGCCCGAGCTCGCGCGCGACCTCGGCGTCGACACGTCCGGTGGTCTCGAAGCGTCCCGTCACGGACGCCGTCTCCCACAGCAGATCCACCGCCGGGACGAGGTCGCGCCACGCGGCCTCGACGCGCTCGAGCACCTGCGCGGCGAGCGCCGCATCGACGTCGAAGCCGACGCCGCCGGAACGCACGAGGCCGCGCCCGAGGCGGCTCCCGCAGAGCAGCGCCGTCGCGTTCAGGAACTCGCCGCGCAGACGCCCGCAGTACGACGCCGTCGGCAGGAAGCCGACGTCGCCCGCGAGCGCACCCAGGTCGCCCGTGTGGTTCGCGAGCCGCTCGAGCTCGAGCGCGATCGCGCGCAGCGCGTGCGCCCGCGGCGGGACGCGCGTCTCGGCGAGCGCCTCGATCGCCTGGCAGTACGCGAGCGCGTGGCCGACGGTGGTGTCGCCGGCGAGCGTCTCCATGTAGTGGATCGTGCGCTTGTCGGGTCCGCCGACGAGCGCGCGCGCGACGCCGCGGTGCTGGTAGCCGAGCGAGACGTCGAGCTGGAAGACGTTCTCGCCGTGGCACTGGAAGCGGAAGTGTCCGGGCTCGATGACGCCCGCGTGCACCGGTCCGACCGCGACCTCGTGGATCTCCTCGCCCTCGACGCGGTGGGGCTCGATGACTCCGACGAGCGCGCGCGACGCGCCGTCCGCGCGACGGTTCCGCGAGCCGCCGTCGCCGCGCCGCGGCGGCTGGAAGCGCACCGGCTGCAGCCACGGATGGCCGACCGGGACGACGCCCCACTGCTCGGCGAGCGCGCGCTCGAAGAGGTGCGCCTGCGTGCACTCCGGAGTGAGCGCAGGGTACGCGTCCGTCGCGAGCAGGGTGCGCGCCGCCTCGAGCGTCCCTTGCTCGTCGTCGGCGAGCACGACGTAGAGCTCGAGCCCGGATCCTTCCGGCACCGCGAACAGCGCGGCGAGCCGCCTTCCGCTCGTCGTTCCGTCAATCACAGATCTGCGGAACGCGTCGAGCTCGAGGCGCGGCACCGCGTCGCGCGACGTCGCGACGCCGTTGTGCAGGACGAGCGCTGCGGTCACGACGTCCCCTCGACGAAGCGCGCCGCGTCGCGCAGCAGCGCGTCGAGCGGCGGCGGGATGTAGAGCCCGAGGACGAGCACGATCAGCAGGAGCGCGATCGCCGGGCCGACGGTCAAAGCACCGTCGCGGAACGGCGTGTCGGCGGCCGCCGGCGAGGGCTCGCCCTGCACGACCGACAGCACCGTCGCGCCCATGCCGACGAAGACGACGAACAGCAGCACCAGCAGCAGCGCCGCGACGGTCAGCAAGCCGCCGTCGACCGCGGCGCGCAGGATCGTGAGCTCGCTCAGGAACGGACCGAACGGCGGCGAGCCGGTGATCGCGAAGAAGCCGGCGACGAACAGCGCCGCCGACACCGGCACCCGCCGCAGCGCGCCCGACACGCCGACCGTCAGCTTGCTGCCGTACGCGCGGTGGATGTTGCCCGCAGAGAGAAAGAGCACGCCCTTGGTCAGCGCGTTGTTGACGAGGTGCAGCAGCGCGCCGAACACCGCAGCCCCACCGATGCCCATCCCGAGCACGAGGATGCCCATGTGCTCGACGCTCGAGTACGCGAGCATGCGCTTGAAGTCGCGCTGGCGCGCCATGAACACGCCCGCGACCGCGATCGACAGCAGCCCGATCGCCACCATGAGCTGGCGCACGAGCTCGACGCCGCCGGCCGCGGAGCAGATCTGGTAGAAGCGCAGCAGCGCGAGGAACGCGCAGCTCGTGAGACCTCCCGCGAGCAGCGCGCCGACCAGCCCCGGGCTCTCGCCGTACGCGTCCGGCTTCCAGGTGTGCATCGGCGCGAGCCCCATCTTGGTGCCGTAGCCGACGAGCAGCAGCAGGAACGCCGACTCGAGCCACGGCCGCGAGAGCTGCGGCGCCTCGCGCACCAGGTCCTCGAACAGCAGCGACGTCTCGAGGCCCTGCGAGAAGGCGGCGTAGGCGAGGAACAGCGAGCCGAGCAGCGCGAGCGCGATCCCGACCGAGCCCATCAGCAGGTACTTCCAGGTCGCCTCGAGCGAGCGCCGGTTGCGGTTGAAGTACAGCATCGGCGTCGAGACGAGCGTCGTCGCCTCGAGCGTGACCCACATGAGCCCCAGGTGGTGCGCCTCGGTCATCAGCGTCGTGGTGCCGAGAAACGCGAGCAGACAAGCGCAGAAAACGCGATTCGAGCGCTCCGGACGCAGCGCCAGGTAGCCCGGCGCGTAGAGCGAGCAGAAGAAGAACAGCACGCTCACCAGCGCGAGGATCAGCCGTCCCACCGGGTCGAGCAGCAGCCAGCCGTCGAACGCGCTGACGCCCGGCTGCTGGAGCACGACGAGAACCATCACCAGGTGCAGCGCGCCGCCGAGCGTCACGAGCCACGGGCGCCAGCGCTCGGACGGCAGCGCGAACGCGACGCCGGCGAGCAGCAGCGGAACGAGGAACAGCGCGAGCGCCATCCGCTACTCCCGCAGCGCGCGCAGGCGCGCGGTATCGAGCGACGAGAACTCGCGGCTGATGTGGTTGATGATGATGCCGATCACGAACACGCCGACGAGCAGGTCGAGCAGCACGCCCAGCTCGACGAGGAAGGGCATGGCGTCGAGGAGCGACAGCCCCATCACGAAGATGCCGTTCTCGAGCACGAGGTAGCCGACCACCTGGCTGATCGCCTTGCGCCGCGTGCAGACGACGATGAAGCCCGTCAGCACGGTCGCGAGCGACGTCGGGACGAGCAGCGAGCCGACGTGACCGGGCGCGAGCGGCAGCGCGCGGGCGAAGAGCAGCGCGGCGCCGGTCGCGAGCGCGCCCAGCACGAGCGAAGCGACGTAGCCGATGAGCGGCTCGATCTCGCGGCGGATCTCGGCGTCGCGCATCGCGCGCTGCAGCAGCATCGGGATGAGGAGGCCTTTGATCAGCACCGTGGCGCCGGCGACGATCGCCGTCTTGAGCCCGAGCCCGCCGTGCACCAGCACGACCAGCGCGCCGAGCACGACGCCCTGCGCGGCGGAGCGCTCGATCACCGCCTTCAGCCTGCTCGTGCCGAGGATCGCGAAGTTCAGCAGCAGGACGACAACCAGCAGGGAGTCTACGGCTTGCGTCATCTCTCGCTCTCAGCGCCCGAGCAGCACCACGCCGAATCCCGACAGCACGCAGGCCGCGACCAGCAGGCTCGGCACCTGCAGCAGCCGCAGCCGCGCCATCACCGACTCGACCACGCCGACCACCACCGCGAGGAGCACCATCCCCGCGACGAACGCCGCGACACCCGACCACGCGTCGACGCCCTCGTACGGCACCGCGATGCGCACGATGATCGCGCCCATGACGAACAGCTTGATCGCGGCGCCGTAGAGGATCATCGCGAGCGACGGTCCGCCGTGATCGAGCACC
This sequence comes from Candidatus Binatia bacterium, assembly GCA_036563615.1. Lineage (NCBI taxonomy): Bacteria > Candidatus Binatota > Binatia (SeqCode) > Binatia bacterium. The sequence continues at coordinate 251,869 of DATCMB010000023.1, read as the reverse complement.
ATCGCCTCGTGCACCATCGTCAGCTCGAGGTGGGTGTTCGGATCGTCGAACGGGATGCGGCTGTTCTCGGCGAGCAGCACGACCATCAGGCTCGCCACGACCGCGACCAGCGACGCCGCGCCGATCGACCAGCTCGCGACGAGCGAGTCGCCGAGCATGCCGCCGAGCGACGTCGACCCGGACGTGCGCACGAGCGCCAGCAGCCCGAGGAAGAGCGCCGGCTCCGCGAGGCACGCGAACGTCGCCTCGCGCGCGCCGCCCATCCCCTCGAACGACGAGCCGGTGTCGAGCGCCGCCGCGACGGTGAAGAACCGTCCGAGCCCGAGCAGGTAGGCGAACAGCACGAGATCGCCCTCGAACGACACGAGCGGCGCGCGTCCCGCGATCGGGACCAGCAGCGCGGCGAAGAGCGTCGTCGCGAGCCCGACCACCGGACCGGCGCGGAACACCCAGCTCGTCGTCCCGCTCAGCACGGTGTCCTTGCGCATGAGCTTGACGAGGTCGAACCAGAGCTGCAGCACCGGCGGTCCGACGCGACCTGCGAACAGCGCCTTGGTCTTGTTGATCACGCCGAGCAGCACCGGCGGCAGCAGCAGCACCACGGCGAGCTGGAGCAGCGCGTCCGTCATTGCAGCACCCAGCCGCGCAGCGCGATCCACGCGAGCCCGAGAACGACGACGACGACCACGTACAGCACGTAGACCTGCAGGATGCCGATCTGCAGCCAGCGCAGGCGCGCGAAGCGTGCGGCCCAGCGCGCGAAGAACGGCTCGTAGACCGCGCGCGTGAACGGATCCGCATAGTCCGTCGCGAACGCCATCCGCCCCGGGAAGAGCCCCGACGCCGCCGGCCGACGCGAGCGCGGACGCAGCGGCGACGGCAGCAGACGCTCGGTCAGCGTCTCGGAGAACGAGCGCGCGGTGTACTGCATGCGCGGCGTCGGCGCGGCGTAGCCGCAGTCCCAGGTGACCTCGCGCGTGATCCTTCCGCGCTGCGCCGCGAACGACACCGCACCGAGCGCCGCGACGACGAGCCACACGCCGAGGTTCGCCCGTGCGAGCGGCGCGAGCGCGGCGGACGCGCCGTCGAAGGACGCAGCGCTCGAACCGAGCAGCTGCGCCGCGCCCGGCGCCAGCAGCTCGACCACGCGTCCCGGCACGAGCGCGATCGCGACGCACGTGAGCGCCAGCAGCCACGTCGGGACGACGAGCCAGGTGGAGCCTTCGTGCGCGCGCTGCGCCGCGGCGCTGCGCGGCGCGCCGAGCAGCGTCACGCCGACGAGGCGCACGAAGCACGCCGCGGCGAGCGCGCCGACCAGCGCGAGCACCGCGATCATCAGCAGCGGCGTGACGCCGTGCGGAGCCTGTCCCGAGCCGAGCAGCGCCAGGTAGATCAGCCACTCGCCGACGAAGCCGTTCAGCGGCGGCAGCGCCGCGGCCGCGACCGCGCCGAGCAGCATCGCGGCCCCCGTGTACGGCATGACCTTCATCAGGCCACCGAGACGCTCGAGGTCCTTGGTGCCGGTCGCGTGCAGCACGCCGCCCGCCGCGAAGAACAAGAGCGACTTCATCAGCGCGTGGCTCCACAGGTGGAGCAGCCCGCCCGCGACCGCGAGCGCTGCGAGGTGTGCGTCGCCGCGCACCGCCGCCCAGTAGCCGACGCCGATCCCGAGCACGACGATGCCGACGTTCTCGATCGTCGAGTAGGCGAGCACGCGCTTGAGATCGCGCTGGTAGAGCGCGAGCGAGATGCCGACGAGCGCGCCGAGCGTGCCGAGCACGATCAGCAGAGATCCCCACCACGGCGCGGGCGGAAGGAACGTCAAGACGCGCAGGAAGCCGTACAGCCCGAGCTTGACCAGCACGCCCGACATCAGCGCCGAGACGTGCGACGGCGCCGCCGCGTGCGCCTCGGGCAGCCAGACGTGCAGCGGCACGAAGCCCGCCTTGAGGCCGAAGCCGAGCGCCGCGAGCGCGAACAGCAGCGTCGCGGTGTCGGCCGAAAACGACGCCGCAACGAACGCCGCGAAGTCGAAGCTGCCCGCCTCGCGTCCGAGCAGGAGGAAGAGCAGCAGCAGGCAGGCGACGCCCGCGTGGCCCGCGATCAGGTAGACCCAGCCCGCGCGCCGTACGTCCGCCGCCTCGTGCTCGAAGGCGACGAGCACCCAGGACGCGAGCGTCATCACCTCCCAGGCGACCAGGAACAGCACGACGCCGCGCGCGGCGACGACGAGCGCCATGCTCGCGAGCAGCACGTTCAGCGCGACGCTCGGCACCGCGAGGCGCTTGCGGCCGCGGAACGCCGTCAAGTAGTCGCGGCCGTAGACCGCCGCGAGCGCGCCGACCACGAACAGCGGCAGCAGGAAGAGCGCCGACAGCGGATCGAGCGCGAGCGCCAGCGTGCCGTACGGCACGTCCCACGGCAGCGCGAGCGGCGCGAGCTCCGCGCCGAGCAGCACGCGCACCGCCAACACGAGTCCGACGACGCAGCCTGCGACCGCACCCGCCGCGGCGACGGCGGACATGACGCGCTCCGCCCGAGCGAGCAACGACGCGACGAGCGCGCTGCCGAGCAGCAGCGCGAGCGAGACGAGAAACGGCTCCACGCGCTCAGCGCTTTCCCGGCAGCGACGCCTCGATGCGCGCCGCCTCCTGCACCAGCGCGTCCGCGTCCGCGCGCCGCGCGATCAGCGCCTTGAAGCCGTCGTCGTGCAGCGCCCACGAGAGCCGCGCGAGGAGCTGCAGGTGTCCCTCGATGGTCGGGCTGATCATCGAGAAGATCGTGTGCACCGGCTGGCCGTCGATCGCGTCGAACGGAATCGGGCGCGCGAGGTAGCACACGGTGATCGAGGCCGGCGCGCCGTTCAGCACGACGGGGTTGCGGACATGCGGGATCGCGATGCCGTTGCCGATCCCGGTCGAGCCCGCCGCCTCGCGCGCGAGCAGCACCTCGTAGAGGAACTCGCGGTCGACCGACGGCGGCAGCTCGAGCAGATTCACCACCGCGCGCAGCACCGACTCGCGGTCGTCACCGGGGACGTTTGCGTGCACGCCCCCCGCGCGCAGCGCGTCCACCAATCCCGGTGCGCTCGTGCGCGTCGCGCCCGACGGCGTGAAGGCGTCGACCGCGACCGGCATCTTGCGCCGCGTCGCCCACTCGAGCAGCTCCGCGCGGTTGAAGTGCGGCTTGTCGTGCACGAGGGAGAACGGGATCTCCTCGTCGTGGATCCAGCGGTAGATCTGCCGCTCGGAGACGCGCAGCAAGCGGGCCGCTTCGCGAACGTTCAGCTCCACAGCCACCACCTCACGGACGCGTCAAGCACGGCGGACGGCCGTTCCGGTCGCGGCGCTCGCGACCCGCTCCTCCTGCGCGAGCCCCTCGAGCATCGCGCTCGTCGCGGCGAGATCCTCCTCGAAGTAGCGGCGCATGACGTCGAGCACGTCGATCAGCAGCGGGTTTCGCAGCGAGTAGAAGACCTGATTGCCCTCCTTGCGGCTCACCGCGATGCGCTTCGCGCGCAGCACCGCGAGGTGCTGCGACGCGTTCGCCTGCTCGACCTCGAGACGCTCGAGGATCTCGCCCGCCGAGAGCTCGCCGCCGCGCAGCAGCTCGACGATCGCGACCCGCGTCGGGTGCGCCAGCGCTTGGAAGATCTCGGCCTTGAACTCGCGCAGCGCCTGGCGGAGCCGCTTGTCGTCGAGCGCCGGGCTCTTGTCGCGCCCGGCGCGCGTGCGCTGACGCGTCACCACGGCTTCGTGAATATTCGACATATCGAATATACGCAAGAGCCGTCGCGGAAACGGCGCGTCTTCCGCGACGCGCGGACGCACGGGGTCGGCGTCGCCGCACGACGTCCCCGCCCGTCGCTACGCGGCTCGCGCGCCCCTGGCCGCGTCCGGAGCGCGCCTCAGGCGAGGCCGTAGAAGCGCTTCGCGTTCTCGCCGGCGATCTTGACGCGCGCTTCGTCGGCGAGGTCGGTGCGCGTGCGAAGACTCTTGGTGCTCTCCGGCCAGTCGCCGTCCCAGTGCGGGTAGTCGCTCGCGAACATGATGAAGTCGGCGCCGAGCACGTCGACCACGCCGGGCAGGATCGGCTCCTCCGGCTCGCAGCTCACCCAAATGTTGCCGGCCTGCAGGTACTCGTGCGGGTCACGCTTCCAGCCGTTCGGGATCCAGTCGCCGCGCTTCTCGTAGTGCTCGTGCAGACGGTCGATGAAGAACGGCACCCAGCCGACGCCCGCCTCGAGGAACGCGACGCGCAGCTTCGGGTGACGATCGAATACGCCGCCGCTCACCATCGCCGTCATCGCCGTCATCTGGTCGAACGGGAAGCTGATGCAGTGCACCTGGATGTAGTTCGTGAAGCGGTCGACGCCGATCTTCGGCAGGTGGATGCCGGGCGCGCCGTGCACGCCGAGCGGCATGTCGAGCTCCTCGGCCGCGGAGTAGAAGGCGTCGAGGTCCGGATGGTCGAGGTTCCGCGTCTTGAGCGCGGGCGGGATCATGGTCGCGACGAGGCCGAGCTCCTTCGCCTCGCGCATGACGTCGATCGCGACCGCGCCGTGCTCGATCGGCGTCACCGCGACGCCGTACAGCCGTCCGCCGCTCGAGCGCACGTAGTTCGCGATCCACTGGTTGTACATGCGCGCGAAGCCGACGGCGAAGTCGCGGTTCTCGAGGCTCGGCGCGCACAGACCGAAGCTCGGGTAGAGCACCATGACGTCGATGTGGTCGCGATCGGCGTCGCGCAGCACGCTCTGCGCGGTCGAGAAGTCGATGCCTTCGGCGCGCGACAGACCGTGCTCGGGCGGACAGCCTGCACCCGGCCCCTGGTCCTCGGGGTAGTGTCGCCCCTCGATCATCAGGCTCGGACGGCCGTCGTCGCGGAACTTGATGAACTCCGGCCAGCGCTCCATCGCGGCGAGCGCGAGCGACGCCCCCTCGGCGACGTGGGCATCGGCATCGACGATCTGCATCGGCGCTTCCTCTTCTCGGGGTGTGCCCCGTCGGGTGTGACCCGTGCTACCACGGGCCTGCGAAGCAGGAAAAGCACGGCGAGCGCGAGCTCGGTGGAGGGCGCACGATGGTGATCGACATCGACGGACACGTCTTCGAGGCCGCCGACATCTGGCCGCGCTACATGCCGAAGAAGTACCACGACCGGCTGCCGCGCATCGCCAAGGACCGGCGCGGCACCGACCGCTTCGAGCTCTACGGACAGCTCTTCCCGACGCCCGAGGGCCGAGGCCAGTGGCAGCCCGAGGGCGTGACCGAGGCGATGTGCAAGCGTCCGGGCGGCGTCGACCCGCACGCGCGGCTACGCGACATGGACGCCGAGGGCATCGACGTCGCCGTGCTCTACGGCACGATGGCGCTCGGCTTCCCGCACTTCCCCGACCCCGACCTCGGGATGGCGATCATCCGCGCCTACCACGACTGGCTCGCGGACTACTGCTCCGCCGATCCCAAGCGGCTGTTCGGCGTCGCGGCGCTGCCGATGCGCGAGCACATGATCGAGCTCGCGGTCGCCGAAGCGCGGCGCTGCGTCGAGCAGCTCGGCTTCGTCGCGCTGATGATCGGCACGAACGTCGCCGGGCAGAACGCCGACCACCCGTCGTACGACCCGATCTACGAGCTCGCGCAGGAGCTCGACGTGCCGGTCGGCGTGCACGTCGGCGCGGGGCTCTGCGGCGCGGATCGCTTCACCGACCAGTACGCGCTCTCGCACGTCGTCGGCGGGCCGTTCGAGGGCATGCTCAACACGACCGCGATCCTCGGCAACGGGCTCCTCGAGCGACACCGCGCGCTGCGCATCGCGATCCTGGAGTCGGGCTGCGGCTGGCTGCCGTCGCTGCTCGACCGCATGGACGAGCACTTCGAGCACCGCCCCGACGAGTTCCGCTGCACGGTGAAGCCGTCGGAGATGGCGCGCTGCGGACGCTTCTACGTCGGCGTCGAGTCCGAGGAAGCGGAGCTCCCGGCGGCGATCCGCGCGCTCGGCGCAGAGAATCTGCTGTGGGCGAGCGACTACCCGCACTGGGACGCCGTCTTCCCCGGCGGCGTGCGCATGCTCACCGAGCGCGACGACGTCGCCGAGCCCGACAAGCTCCTCGTCCTCGAGACGAACGCGCGCCGCTTCCTCGGCGCGCGCTTCAGCCGATCGGCTTGAGCAGCTCGATCTGCGGCGCGCCGGCGAGCAGCGGACCGAGCTTGCCGAATGCCTCGAGGAAGTACGGCGTCTTGCCGTGGTGGTCGAGCGCCTCCTTGTCGGCGTAGCGCTCGACGACGACGTAGGTCGTCGGATTGACCGTGGAGCGGCACAGCTCGTAGCGCTGGCAGCCGGGCTCGTTGGCCTTCACCTTGTCCGCGAGCTCCGCGAACACCTTCTCGAACTCGTCGGTCTTGCCTTCCTGCACCGGCAGCGTCGCGATCACCGAGATCATGTCGCCTCCTTTCGGTCGATGCCGACGGCGTAGCGGACGCGCGACCTCGACGGCAAGCGACGCGCGCACGCCGCTCCGCTTGCCGACGCGCGCCGCGTAGACGACAAGGCGGGCGATGCCGCCGACCGGGACCGAGCGTCTGCTCGCCTTCCTGCACCCGATCACGGCGCTGGTCGCGCTCGCACTCCTCGCCTGGGCTGCGTCGCTCGGGCTGCGCAGCAGAGAGCGCGGCGGCGCGCCACTGCGCGAGCGTCACGCGCGGCTCGCGCCGTGGGCGTACGGCGCGATGCTCCTCAACTTCGCCTTCGGGCTCGCGTCGACCTGGCTCTGGCGCGACGATCTCGAGCTCGCCGGAGGAGCGCACTTCTGGATCGGCGTCGCGGTCGCGCTCGCGCTGACCAGCGCCGCGCTGCTGTCGCGTCGCGTCGGCGAGAGCGCCGCGGCGCGCCAAGCGCATCCACTGCTCGGCATGCTCGCGCTGCTGCTCTCCGCGCTGCAGGTGTTCTTCGGCCTAAGCCTGGTTTCGCTCTGAGAGCAGGCGGCGGATCGCGTCGTTCGCGAGCTGGTCGCAGCGCTCGTTCTGCGGATGACCGCTGTGGCCCTGCACCCAGTGCCACGACGTCTTGTGACGCGAGGCGGCGGCGTCGAGCGCGCGCCACAGCTCGACGTTCTTCACCTGCTTCTTGTCCGCCGTCACCCAGCCGCGACGCTTCCAGTTCGGAAGCCACTTGCTGACGCCGTCGATGACGTAGCGCGAGTCGCTCCACACCTCGACCTCGCACGGCTCGGTGAGCGCGCTCAGACCTTCGATCACGGCGCGCAGCTCCATCTGGTTGTTGGTCGTGCGCAGCTCGGCGCCCGACATCTCACGCACGTGGCCGTTGTACTCGAGGATCGCGGCCCAGCCGCCCGGCCCGGGATTGCCGTGGCACGAGCCGTCGGCGTAGAGAACCACGCGCTTCACGCCGCGGGCAGCCGTCCGGTGAAGCGATCAGAGACGCAGAGCGTCGCGCAGCTCCTGCGGCGCGAATCGCACGCTGATGTAGAACGGACCGAAGAGACCGTAAAGCGCGCTGCCCTCGTCGTAGCGCAGCTCGTAGACGATGTCGCGCACCGACTTGAGGTCGCGCGTGAACAGCGTCACGCCCCACTCCCAGTCGTCGAGTCCGGTCGAGCTCGTGATGAGCTGCAGCACGCGTCCCATGAAGCGTCGTCCGGCTTCGGCGTGCGAGCCCATCAGCCGCTTGCGCTCCTGGAACGACAGCGCGTACCAGTTGCGCCGCTCACCGCGCGCCTTGCTCATCGGATAGAAGCACAGCACCGGGTAGTCCGCGCCCGGCAGCTGCGGGTGCACGCGCGCTTCCGCATACGCGCTCATGCGCGCAGCGAAGGCGGCGACCTGCTTCTGGAACTCGGGCGAGTCCGGCGCGAGCCCTTCCTCGTCGATCAGCTTGCGCGCGTGGTCGCCCGCGGTCGACATGTACTCGCTCTTCTCGGAGATCGAGAGGTACGAGTAGACCGTCGACAGGCACGACCCGAGGCGCGTCGCGGCGATCTCCTGGGTCAATCGCTGGATCCGCCGCAGGTCGGGATGCACGGCCATCACCGCGAGGTCGGCCTTGCCGATGACGCCGCTCGGGATGAGCTGCAGGCCTTCCTCGGCCTGGGCGTTCTGCAGCAGCGTCGAGAACTCCTCGACCGCCCGAGCGCGATCGTCCTCGGACAGGCTCTGCCAGCGGGCGCGGTCGATGCGCTGGAAGAGGTGCAGGACCGGCCAGCCGGTGTCCTCCGCACTCGGAGCGTTCGCCGAACGCGTTGGCCTTTGCGCCGTGCCTTGGTCGACCGACATCGTGGTGCTCTCCGTTCACATCGTGTATCGGCCGCACGGGTCCCGGCGCAAGTCGTTCGGACTGCGGCCTCTTGCCGCGGCTAGCGCGTTCACACGACCTTGCTACCGGCCTCTTTTCATGGTCCAAAAAGAACTGCGCCTAGATTTTCGCTCTACGACCTTCCTCGGTCGCTCGCGACGACGCTCCACGCGTCTGGAGGGAGAGGCGCAGCGGGTCCGCAGACGAGCAGTTTGCCGGGCCCGCTCGTAGTGCCCGACGAGAGGGACGGCTCGTTGGGCAAGCATAAGGAAACTCAGAGAAGTACGAGCAAGACGCCGCGCCGGCTCGTGGGGAGCTGAGCGAGGCTACATTCGTTCGGGGAGGAGACATGGCTACGACGAGGGGCTCTGGAGCTAAGAAGACCGCCGCAAAGGCGAAGAAGACGAAGCCCAGGGCCGCAGCAGCGGGACCGAAGGGAGCGCCCACGCTTGCCGACCTGCGGCGCATCGCGCGCTCGATCGTCACTGCCACGTCGGTGGCGGACGAGAAGCGCATGCTGTCGCTGTACGCGGACAGCGTCGAGTCCGAAGAGGCCGGGCAGATGCCGACCTACGGCATCGAGGCCATCAAGCAGAAGAACGAGCAGTGGAAGAAGATGGTGTCCGATGCCCGCTGGCATGCGCGCAACCTGTGGTGCGACGGGCAGACGGTGATCATCGAGTGGGAGGCGCAGCTCACGCTGCGCGGCGGACGCAAGACGCTGTTCCGTGAGGTGGCGATCCACGAGATCCGCAACGGCAAGATCGTCCGCGAGCGCTACTACTACGATCCCACCATCCTCGGCTGACGCGGAGCACGCTCCGCACGGCGGCCGGCGCGGATCCCCCGCGCCGGCCGCTTGCTTTGCCGTCCGGTGAGCGCGCGCTCCCTGCTGATCAGCCACGCGAGCGGCGCGACCCCGGACGTCCAGCGCCGACGGGAGCGTGCGCTGCTCGAGGCCGGCGCCCTCGGCGAGCTTCACCTGCACGCGTCGACGCTCGCCGGCGAGGTCCTCGGGCTCGGCGCCTTCCACCTCGAGCCCGGCCCGCGCGGGGAGCCGGGGACGGCGCTGCTCTGGCGGCGATCGACCGGCGGGCGCGCGATCGCGGCCGGTGACGGCTTCCTGCTGGTCACGCTCGGGCTGCCGCACCGCTCGGCGCTGGTCGCCGACGACCGCTGGGCGCTCGCGCCGGAGCAGGTGATGAACCGCTGCGTGCGCGGGCTTCTCGCGTGGCTGCGCAAGCTCGGCGTCGACCCGGTCTATCCGGGGCTCGACCTCGTGACCGCGTCGCGACGTGCGCTCGCGCACGTGAGCTTCGCCGAGGGCGAGGCGGGGCCGACGCTGTTCCAGGCGATCGTCGCGCTGCGCACGTCGCTCGCGACCACGCCCGCGCTGCTCGACCGCGTCGATCCGCAGGGCGTCGTGCCCGCGCACCTGCTATCGAGCTCGCAGGTGACGACGCTCGCCGAGCTGCAGGGGACCGAGGCGCAGGGGGAGATCGATCTCGCCGCGATCGCGGCGCAGATCGCAGCCGCCTACGCCGAGGTCTTCGACCTCGAGACCGAGGAGCTCGACGACGAGGTCACGAAGCTGATGCTCGCCGAGGATCCAGGACCGCTCGCGTACGTGCCACGCGCGCTCGCCGCGGACGCGCGGGTCGAGGTCGCGCACGGCTTGCTCGGACCGGTGACCGCGGCCGCGCACGTCGAGCACGGCGTGGTCGCGGACTTCGCGCTGACCGGCGACTTCCTCGCGCCGCCTTCCGCGATCCGCGAGCTCGCGCAGCGGTTGATCGGCGGTCCCGCGACGGCGAGCGCCGCCGCCGACGCACTGCGCGACGTCCTCGACGGACGGCGCAACTACCTCCTCGGGCTGCGCCCGGCGGAGCTGCACGCGCTGGTCGCGCGCGGGGTGGGCGCGTCGTGAGCGCAGCGATGGACGAGCTGCGGCGCGAGCTCGTGCAGGGCCTGCGCGGCGACGCCGCGGCGCGCAGAGAAGCGCTCGCCCGCATCGCCGCGCTGCCGCGCGAGACCATCGGCGCGCTGATCGAGGACGAGCTCGCAGCGGCGCTCACCGACACGCTCGGCGCCGCGCACCGCACCGACCAGCGCGGGGCGGCGGACGTCATCGCGCCGTTGCTGCCGCTGTCCGACACGCTCTGCGCTGCGCTGCGCGCGGCGCTCGCCTCGCCCTCGGCGCGCCTGCGCTGGGGCGTCGCGTACACGCTCGGCCGCGGCCTCGACGCGACGCCCGAGCTCTGGCCGGCGGCGCTCGAGACGATGATGCTTGACGACGGCGACCAGCGCTGGGCCGCGGCGGAGCTCGCGTGCAAGATCGCGCGCCGCGACCCGAGCGTCCTCGACGAGATCCGCGCGGCGCTCGGTGGCGCATCGGCGACGCTGCGCAAGATGGCGCTCTACTGCCTGCGCGACCTGGAGGCGCCCGACGCACCTCGGCTCGCGCACGAGCTGCTGCGCGATCCCGACGCGGGCGTGCGGCTGGCGGCGCTGTCGTGCGTGCTGCGCGCGGGGTCGGGAGCGGAGCTCGCGCGCGAGGCGGCGGCGACGATCGCCGCGCTGCTCGTGGACGACCCGGACGCCGGCGTCCGGCGCGCGGCGGCCGCGACGCTCGGCAAGCTCGGCGTCGCCGATCCGGGCGTCTTCGCGGCGCTCGAGCGGGCGTCACGCTCCGAGGACCCGAGCCTCGCCCGCGCCGCCGCCGCGGCCCTGCAGGCGCTCGCCCCGGCTCGAGGCCCCACCCCCGGCGGGTCCGCGCCGGGTTGAGCGGTCCGGCCGCTCTGGTACAGCGTCCGGCCATGTCGATCGTCAGCAGCAACGACGCCGGGCAGGCGGCGTCCCCGTTCACCGAGCTCGCCGAGCGCGCGCTGCGCGGCGAGGCGCTGAGCCGGGAGCAGGCGCGCGCCGTCCTCGCCACCCCGGACGAGCTGCTGGCCGATCTGCTGCGCGCCGCCTTCGTCGTGCGCGAGCGCTACTGGGGACGGCGGGTGAAGCTCTGCGTGCTGCAGAACGCGCGCTCCGGCCTCTGCCCCGAGGACTGCAGCTACTGCTCGCAATCCAAGGTGTCGGCGGCGGACATCGACACCTACCGCCTGCTGCCGCAGGACGAGCTGCTGCGCGGCGCCGAGGCCGCGGTCGCGCGCGGCGCGCGCCGCTACTGCATGGTGACGAGCGGCCGCGGTCCGAGCGAGCGCGACATCCAGCAGCTCTGCGCCGCGACGCGCGAGATCAAGCGTCGCTACCCGGAGCTCGAGATCTGCGTGTCGCTCGGCTTGATGGACGACTCGCAGGCGCAGCGTCTCGCGGAGGCGGGCGTCGGCTGGGTCAACCACAACCTGAACACCAGCGAGCGCTTCTACCCGAAGATCTGCACGACGCACACCTACGCCGACCGCGTCTCGACCGTGCGCGCCGCGAAGCGTGCGGGCCTCAACACCTGCTGCGGCGGCATCATCGGGATGGGCGAGGATGACGAGGACGTGATCGACCTCGGCTTCGCGCTGCGCGAGCTGCAAGTCGACTCGCTGCCGGTCAACTTCCTGCACGCGATCGACGGCACGCCGCTCGGCGGCCGTCCGAAGACCAGCCCGACGCGGGCGCTGCGCGCGCTCTGCCTGATGCGCTTCCTGAACCCCGAGGCCGACATCCGCGCCGCGGGCGGACGCGAGCACACGCTCGGCGACTGGCAGGCGCTGGCGCTCTACCCGGCGAACTCGATCTTCGTGAACGGCTACCTGACGACGCCGGGTCAGGCCGTGGCCGAAGCGCAGCAGATGGTCGCGAGCATCGGCTTCGAGCTCGAGACGGAGTAGCGCTCTCGGCTCGAGACCGAGTCGCGTTCTCGGCGCGCGCCGGAGGTTCGCGCGCCGACGGTTCGCGCGCGCGCCGCGTGCGCCGCGTCCCTCCTCGCAGCGCACGCAGCGCTCACACGCGCGGAGCGCTCACTTCTTCGCGCCCGCTCCCCCCGACGTGTCCCGCCGCGTCTGCGGGATGCCGATCTGCTGCAGGTGCTCGCCGAGCGAGGCGTCGAACTGGTCGGCGATCTCCTGCGCGGTGAAGCCGCCCTCCTTGTACATCGACGCGATCGGGCGCGGCGTCTGGAAGATCGTGAAGGCGTAGCCGCGACGCCCGAAGATCTGGCCGTTGACGTGCGCCGCGCGGTCCGAGGCGAGGAAGGCGACCAGCGGACCGTTCAGATCCGGGTTCATCTCCGGCGACACCGGACGGCTCTCCATGCCCGGCATGCTGCTCACCATGCGCGTCATCCCCGACGGCGCGAGCGCGTTGACGGTGATCCCGTACTTCGCGAGCTCGATCGACCAGGTGAAGGTGATGCCCATCAGCGCCGCCTTCGCCGCCGAGTAGTTGGTCTGGCCGAAGTTGCCGCGCAGCCCGGCGCTCGAGGTGATGTTGATGATGCGCCCGAAGCCCTGCTCGCGCATGTGCGGGATCGCGTGGCTCCCGCAGTTGAAGCTGCCCTTGAGATGGACCGCGATGACCGCGTCGAAGTCCTCCTCGGTCATCTTCATGATCGAGCGGTCACGGACGATGCCGGCGTTGTTCACCAGGATGTCGATGCGACCGAAGGTGTCGAGCGCGGTCTGGATGATGTTCTTGGCGGCCTTGTAGTCCGACACCGAATCGTAGTTCGGCACCGCCCTGCCGCCGAAGCCCTCGATCTCGCGGCACACCTGCGCCGCGGGATCCTGGTCGGAGCCGCGTCCGTCGAGCGACGCGCCGACGTCGTTCACCACGACGGCAGCCCCCTCGCGCGCGAGCGCGAGCGCGATGCCGCGGCCGATACCACGTCCGGATCCGGTGACGACTGCGACCTTGCCTTGAAGCAGCATGAGCTTCCTTTCGCTTAGGTTGACGTCGTTTCGCGTCGGCTAACAGCGCTCGCCGGGGAGGTCAACGCGCCGCGGTTGCATGTTTGACTCGAGCACGACGCGGTGGCGAGAACGTAGCGTGCTGCTGCTCGGCGAGATCGTTCGTCGCCACGCACGCTACCGAGGACGGCGCCTGGCGTACGTCCTCGATCACGCCGACGGGCGCACGGAGCGCGTCACCTACGCCGAGCTCGACGAGGGCACGAACCGTCTCGCGCACGTGCTCGCCGCACGTGGCGTGCGACGCGGCGACCGCGTCGCGATCCTCGCGCACAACTGCGTCGAGTACCCGTGGACGTACTTCGCGTGCTGCAAGCTCGGGGCGATCGTCGTGCCGCTCAACACGCGCAGCAAGCCGGACGAGATCCGCCAGGCAATCGAGCTCGCGGAGCCGCGCGTCGCGCTCGTTGGCGCCGACTTCGCGGACGAGGTCGCGGCGCTGCGCCGCGCAGGTCGCCTGCCACACGTCGAGGACGTGCTGCTGATCGACGACGCACGCCCGGACGCGAGACACGCGCCGTTCGCGCGCCTCGCGCCGCTGCTCGCGGAAGCCCCGACGAGCGAGCCCGCGCCCGCAGACTCGCCCGACGAGCGCGACCCGCACGTCATGCTGTTCACCAGCGGCACGACCGGCGTTCCCAAGGGCGCCCTGCTCTCGCAGCGCAGCTACTTCCTGCAGGCCGGCCTCACCCAGTCGATGACCGGCCTCACCGACGGCGACGTCGTCCTCAGCATGTTCCCGATGTTCCACATGGGCGGGTGGGCGACGCCGCTCGGCACCTGGGCGATCGGCGGCAGCGTGGTGATCATGCGCAAGGCCGACCCGCGTGCCATGCTGGCGGCCGTCGCGCGCGAGCGGGTTTCCTACCTCTACGCCGTGCCGACGCTGTACAACGCGATGCTCGCCCTTCCGGATTTCGAAAGCTTCGACCTGTCGTCGCTGCGTCTGCTCGGCGGCGGGACGGCCTACATGCCACCCGAGCAGATCGAGCGCATCCTGCGGGCCTTCGGCGTCGATTCGATGGTGGTGTTGTACGGTCAGACCGAGGCCGGTCCGGTGACCGCGCTGCGACCGCGCGACCTGCTGCGCAAGGCGGGCTCGGTCGGCACGCCGGTCAACGACGTCGACGTCCGCGTGATCGACGCCGACGGTCGCGACGTGCCGCCCGGCGTCCCGGGCGAGATCGTCGTCAAGAGCGACTTCACCATGCTCGGCTACTGGCGCATGCCCGAGGCCACGGCCGAGGCGTTCGCCGGCGGCTGGCTGCACACCGGCGATCAGGGCATGTGGGACGACGACGGCTTCCTCTGGGTCGTCGGCCGGCTGAAGGAGATGATCAAGACGGGTGGCGAGAACGTGTACCCCGCCGAGGTCGAGGCGGTGCTGCTGCGTCACGAGGGCATCGCCGAGTGCTCCGTGGTCGGCGTGCCCGACCCGGACTGGGGCGAATCGGTGCTCGCCGTCGTCGTGCCACGTGCGGGCGTCGCGCTCGAGGAGCGCGACGTGATCGAGTTCGTCCGCGAGCGGCTCGCCGGCTTCAAGAAGCCGCGCTGGGTGCGCTTCGTCGACGAGCTACCGCGGACCGCCTCGACGCAAAAGGTGCAGAAGGCGTTGCTCGTCGACCGCTTCCTCCAGGGCTGGTGATCACCCTCTAGCGACTCCGGTGCGCTACCGCCTCCGCCCCGTCCGTCCACGGCACCGCGCGCGACTTCGCCTGACGCTCGCGACGCTCCTGCTGCCGTTGATCGCGATCGTCGTCCTGCCGCGGCTCGAGTCCGCGCGGCATCCGCTCGCCGAGCGCGAAGCGGCGCTCGCGGTCGACCTGCGCCGGCCGCGCGCCGGCGAGGCCGCGGCGCCGCGTGCGTCCGGCGAGTGGACGGCGCCGGCGATGGCGGCGGTGACGCGCATGCCGCGCCTCGCGGGCAATCGCGAGCTGCAGCTGCGCCTCGCCGGCATGTTCGCGGGCGCGCTCGCGGTCGGCGTCGCGGTGCGGCTCGGGACGCGGCTCTTCGCGCCGCGCGTCGGCGTGCTCGCCGCGAGCTTGCTGCTCGCGCTGCCGAGCGGCCGCAGCTTGCTCGGCGCCGAGCTCAGCGTCGAGCCGTTCTTCCTGCTCGCGATGCTGTCGGCCCTGCTCGCGATCCGCGGCATGCCGGAGGCGCGCATCGCCGCCGTGTTCGCCGGCGGCGCGAGCGGCGTCGCGATCGCGCTCGGCGGCGTCGATGGCCTCTGGCTGCCGGTGCTGGCGCTCGTCTGGCTGCGGGTCCACCAGGGATTGAACGCGCGCAGCGCGAGCGTCGTCCTCGGCACGACGGTGCTCGGCGCCGCGGTCGCGCTGGTCGGCGGCTGGCTGCTCGCATCGAGCAGCGCGACGCTCTTGCCGAGCAATGGCACGCTCGCCTTCCTCGACGAAGGGCTCCTCGAGCGGCGCAGGGTCGCGCGCGACCTGTTGCCGCTCGCGCCGATGGTGCTCCTCGGGCTCTTCACGCTGCGCCTCGAGTGGCTGCGCAGCATGCCGTTCCGCTTCCTCTTCCTGTGGCTCGCCTTCGCCGGCGCGACCTGGGCCGCGACCGGTGCTGCGGCGAGCGCCGACGTCGCCGTGCTCTTCCTGCTGTCGGCGGTCGCGCTGCTCGGCTGGGAGCACGCGTCGCGCCGCTGGTCGTGGCCGGCGGTCGCGGCGACCGCGGGGATCGCGCTCGCGCTGTGGCGCGCGACGCCGGCGACGTCGGAAGCGCAGGCGATCGACCGCTGGGCGATCCGCGAGGCGGGACGCTTCGTCGGCCGCGTGATCGCGCCCGACCGCCGCGTCGCCGCGAGCCCGCGCGCCGCGCACCGCTTCACCTTCTACGGCAACCGCGCGATCGAGCCGCTCTCGGGCGATCCCGCGCTCGCGGAGCTCGACTACGTGATCGTGCCGCGCGACGACTTCCGCACGATGCGCGCGCGCGCCGAGGAGCAGCCGTCGCCCGCGCACCTCAAGCGCATCGCGGAGTTCGGGACCTGGGTGGTGGCACGGGTCCGCCCAGGTGCTGCGGAGCCCCGCAAGGAACCTGCGGGGAACGCCCCGTTCGCGACCACGGCTTCGCCCTACATTCGCCCTGACGACGGACCGATTCCATAGTCAAATCGCACACTTGGCTCCCGCGGGAGACCTTGAATTGACTTGCAGGGCGGGCGTCTCTAACGTCGCCCATGCACCTCCCACCCAGGGTTTCCAAGCGATGCGAATGATCCTTCCTTCGGTCCGCGAGCGGCGGCAGATCGACCGGCTGTTGTCGGCCTTCTTCCACCTGCATCGCGAGCCGCTGTTCCGTCGCGCCCTGGTGATGCTCTGCCGCTTCTACCGTCTGCCGACCCCGCGCATCACCTGGTTCGAGTACCTCGACTGGGGCAAGACGGCGGGGCGCACCTACGAGAACGGCGAGATCCACCTGGTGCACCCGGAGAACTGGAAGCGCGGCCGCAAGTACAACTCCGAGCGTCGCTGGATCAACACGTTCTACCACGAGATGGGGCACTACATCTTGTGGGCCGACGCGGAGCGGAAGGCGGACACCTTCGCGGCGCGCATGGTGCGCGGGCTCGGCACCTCCAACCTGCGGCTGGTTCCGCCGGTCGCGGATGGCGTCGACCGCGTCGGCCTGGCCGCGGTCGCGGCGCGGCGCGACGGCAAGCGCCGTCCGGCGCGCGCCACGCGCAAGACCCGCACCGCGACGCGAGCCACGCGCAAGCGGTCGTCGGCATAAGTGGCCGAAACGCGCGATCACCCGTCGACGGGCACGGCCGGTGGCGCGCAGGACGGCGCCAAGCCGACCGTCGAGAATCGCTGGTGGGTCGACACCGGTACCAGCGGCAAGCGTCGTAGCCCGACCCCGACCAGCCAGCGCGTCCCGCCGCCGATCGTCGGCGAGCGCCTGTTCGGCGTCGGCCGCGACTTCGATCAGGACCGCGCCCGGGCGCGGCTCACGGACTTCAATCTCAACCTGCTCCGCGAGGCCAACCCGCCCGAGGACGGCTGGGCCTACCTCGCGATGAACTCGCAGCGCTCGCCGGAGGAGTACCTCGAGCGCGTGCGACGCATGATCCGCCTGCCGCGCGGCGCGCGCGCGGTGCTGGTCGACGCCGGCACGTCGGTGCGCGCGATCTTCACCGGCAAGCCGTTCGGCGACCGCATCGTCGAGCTGAACCTCGGTGGCGACTCGTCGCTCGACGCCTGGCGCAACGGCGAGTGGATCGCCGAGCGCGCCTTCCGCAGCCGCGAGCGAGCGCTGCGCGAGGCGTCGCACCTGGTCGCGCGGTACCTGCGCTCGGACTGATCTGGTAGCCACCGCTCGAACCGAGCCGAGTGGCGCCGCAGCGCGGCGTGATTTCCCCCGCGAGCCGGGCTACGAAGGCAGCGCAAAATCGAACACGGCGAGCCAGCTCGCCCGGCGCGATGCCGGGGTGCGGCGTCGATCAGCCACGGGAGCGAACAAGCGATGCAGCCAGAAAAGTCCGCAGCAGACCAGGTCAAGGAAGCCGCCTGGGTCTACACCCAGCGCTTCGTCGTCGCCCTGCTCCTCTTCGGCGCGGGCTGGTTCCTCGGCTACCAGATGTACGGAGCCGGCGAGCAGGGTCAGCCGGCGCTCGCAGCGCGCGTCGCGAAGCTCGACGAGGACCTGAACCGCATCAAGAACGAGCGCGAGGACTGCCAGAAGGTCCTGCAGGTGACGCAGACGCGCTTCGACGCGGTGCAGAAGGAGCTCCAGGCGCTGCGCGAGCGCGACACCGCGACGCCGTGACGTCGCACGGCGCCCTTGCCTCTCGGCAAGCGCCTGCATAACGTCCGAGCATGCCGTCCAAGGAAGAGCTCTACGACGAGGGGCTCGACCTCGCCTTCGAAGGCCGCTACCGCGACGCGATCGAGAAGTACCGCGCCGCGCTCGAGATCGATCCGACCTACGCCGACGCGGTGCACGCGCTGGCGATGGCGCACGCCGAGCTCGAGGAGCTCGACGAGGCGATCGAGGTCGGCAAGCGGCTCTGCGAGCTGGTGCCGGACGACATCCTGGCCTTCACCAGCCTGTCGACCTTCTACCAGCGCAAGGGGATGATCAAGGAAGCCGAGGAGGCGGCGGCCAAGGCCAAGATCCTCGACTGGAAGCGTCAGCTCGCCGAGCAGAAGAAGGCGGACGGGAACGGGAGCTGACCTTGCCGGAGCGCTCGGACGAGTACTACGTCGAACGTCTCATCCAGCGCATCCGCCTGCTGATCGCGACCTCGGACGACATCCCGGTCGACGTCAAGCTCCAGACGCAGCCCATGCTGAAGGAGCTCGAAGCGACCCTCGGCGTGGCGCGCGCCGAGCAGGATCGGGAGCGCGCGCGCAGCCAGTACGCGTTTCTCTACCGCGAGCTCGAGGACTACCCGGACCTCGAGGCGCTGCTGCACGCGCTGAAGAACTTCGTCCCGTACCTCACCTGAGGCGCCGCGACGCGCGTCGTCCGCAGCGGCCGGCGCGGGGTGCGACCGCGCGGGGCGCTGACTAAGATCCCGTCGTTGCCCGCGCTCGACGACATCGCGCACGACGTCCTCGCCTGGATGGCGAGCGACCCGGAGCCCGGCGAGCGGGGAGCCGACGCCGAGGCGCGCTTCGATGCGCTCGCGCGGGCGGCGTTCGCCTTCCAGTACGAGGCGAATCCCGCCTACCGCGCGTTCTGCGACCGGCGCCGGCGCACGCCCGACACCGTCGCGGGCTGGCGCGACATCCCCGCGGTGCCGACGGCGGCGTTCAAGACGCTCGATCTCGCCTGCGCGCCGCCCGAGAAGGTCTTCCTCACCAGCGGCACGACCCGCGGCAAGGAGCAGCGCGGCCGACACCCGGTGCCGCGCCTCGACCTCTACCGCACGGGCGCGCTCGTCCACTTCCGCCGCATGGTGCTGCCCGACGGGGCATGCCCGCGCATGGTCGGCCTGCTCGGCTCGCCCGAGCTGCTTCCCGACTCGTCGCTCACCCAGATGGTCGAGTGGCTGCGCGAGGACGTCGCGGGCGGCGACGGCGAGTACCTGGTCGACGAGCACGGCTTCGATCCCGCGCGCGCCGCGGATCGGATCGAGCAGCTCGCCGCGGACGGCCGCCCGCTCTGCCTGATCGGCGTCCGCGTCGTGTTCACGAGCCTGTTCGAATGGTGCGCGCGCGAGGAGCGCGTGCTCGAGCTGCCGGCGGGCTCGCGCGTCGTCGACACCGGCGGCAGCAAGGGCGGCCGTACGCTGTCCGACGCGGGCTTTCTCGCCGCCTGCTGGAACGTCGTCGGCGTGCCCGGGTACTACTGCGTCAACGAGTACGGCATGACCGAGCTCTGCTCGCAGTTCTACGACGACGTGCTCGCCGCGCGCTTCGCCGGTGAGAACCGTCCGCGCCGCAAGCTCGGCCCCGCGTGGACGCGGACGGTCGCGGTGGATCCGGCGACGCTCGCGCCGGTTCCCGACGGCGAGCCCGGCCTGCTCTGCCACTTCGACCTCGCGAACGCGGGGTCCGTGCTCGCGGTGCAGACCGAGGACGTCGGGGTCATGGAGGCCGACGGGCGCTTCCGTCTGCTCGGGCGGGCGCCCGGGGCGGAGCCGCGCGGCTGCGCGCTGGCGCTCGCCGACCTGCTCGCGGCGGCGCCGTGAAGCAAGCGCGGGTTGGCGCGGACCTCACCGCGGCCGGGGTCGCCGCGATGCTCGAGCGCTTGCAGGCGGCGCAGCGCGAGCTCGCACGGCGCGATCGCGAAGACGTGCTCGACGCGCTCGGTCGCGTCGCCGCGCTGTGGCTCGAGGACGCGCCGCGACGCGAAGCCGCGGCGCGCGAGATCGCGAGCGCGACCGGCTACGCGCCGGCGATGGTCGAGACCTGCCTGCGCCGGACCTTCGCCGCGTGGAGCGCGCCGCACCTCCATCGCCTGTTCGACGAGGCGCTCGCCGGCGTCGAGGTGCTGCCGCGCGGCGTGCCGGCGGAGCGACGCACGCGGCGTGGCGCGCGTCGGGTCGCGACCGAGCCGAGCCTCGTCGTCACGCTGCTCGCGCAGAACACCCCGGGGCTCGCGATCGCACCCGTCTTCCGCGCGCTCGGGCTGCGCTCGGCGATCGTCGTCAAGTCGGCGCGCGGCGAGCCGACCTTCGCGCCGCTGCTCGCGCGCTCGATCGCGGAGGTCGATCCGCGGCTCGGCGCCGCGTGCGAGGCGCACACCTGGCCCGGCGGCACGGCGGCCGTCGAGGATCAGCTCTTCGCGGCGGCGAGCCGCGTCGTGGTCTACGGCAGCGCCGAGACCGTCTCCGCGGTGCGCGCGCGGGTCGGCGAGCGCGTCGTCGCGTACGGACCGCGGGTGAGCGTCGCGGTGCTGGCCGGCGAGTCGCTGCCCGGCTTTCCCGAGCGTCACGCGCGCGCGCTCGCGCGCGAGGTCGCCTTCCTCGACCAGCGCGGCTGCTTGTCGCCGCAGGCGGTGCTGGTCGACGCGCGCCTCGACCGTCACGCGCTCGGTCACGCGCTGGCGAGCGAGCTCGCGGCCATCGAGCAGGAGTGGCCGCGGCGGCGGCTCGCGCTCGAGGCCGCGACCGCCTTTCGCCGCGCGGTCGACGCCGCCGAGGCCGAGGCCGCGGCGGGCAGCGGTCTCGAGCTGCACGGTGGAGTGCTCGAGCCGTGGGCCGTCGTCGTCGAGCGCTCGGCGAAGCTGCGGCCGACGCCGCTCGACCGCTTCGTGCGCCTGCACCCGTTCCAGGACGTCGGCGAGCTTCGCGAAGCGCTCATGCCGCTGCGCGGCCTGCTCGAGTGCGTCGGGCTCGAAGCGTCGGACGAGGTCGCGAGCGAGATCGCGGAGGAGTGCCGGGCGCTCGGCGCGGCGCGGATCTGCGCGCTCGACCGCATGCAGGATCCGCCCGCCGACTGGCACGGCGGCGGGCAGCCGCCGCTCGCGGCGCTGCTCGACTGGAGCACCGTGGAGCCGGGCGCCGACGACCGCGACGAGCCGACTGCGTCCAGTACAACGACGGATCAGCCACGAAGCCGGCTTGCCGCGGACTTCCGGCGCTACGTCGCGCAGACCTCCGACGAGCCGCGCGGGCTCGAGGTGGTGCGCGCGCGCGGCGCGCGGGTCTTCACCGCCGACGGCCGCTCGTACATCGACCTGCTCGCCGGCATCGGCGTCGCGTCGATCGGGCACGCGCACCCGGACGTCGCGCGCGCCGTCGCGCGCCAGGCCGAGCGCTACACGCACGTGATGGTCTACGGCGAGGACGTGCTCGAGCCGCAGGTCGAGGTCGCGCGGCGCCTCGCGTCGCTCCTGCCCGAGTCGCTCGGCGTGACATACTTGACGAACAGCGGCGCCGAGGCGATCGAAGGCGCGCTCAAGCTCGCGCGCAAGGCGACGCGGCGCGAGCGCGTGCTCGCCTTCGAGGGCGCGTTCCACGGCGACACGACGGGCGCGCTCGCGCTCGGCGGCAACCCGGTCTATCGCGAGCCGTTCCGTCCGCTGGTCGCCGGCGTCGAGCACCTGCGCTGGAACGCGAGCTCGTCGCTCGCCCGCATCGACGACCGGGTCGCCGCGGTCTTCGTCGAGCCCGTGCAGGCAGAAGCCGGCGTGCGGATCCCCGACCCGGACTTCCTGCCGCGTCTCGCGGCGCGCTGCCGCGAGGTCGGCGCCCTTCTCGTGCTTGACGAGGTGGTGACCGGCCTCGGGCGCACCGGACGCTGGTTCGCGTTCGAGCACTGGCCGGGCGCCGTGCCGGACGTGCTCGTGCTCGCGAAGTCGCTCGGCGGCGGGCTGCCGCTCGGCGCCTTCATCGCGTCGCCCGAGCTGATGCGCGTGCTGTCGCACGACCCGCCGCTCGGCCACGTGACGACCTTCGGCGGCAACCCGGTGTCGTGCGCGGCGGCGCTCGCGAGCCTCGACGTGCTGGCGCGCGAGCGCCTGCCCGAGCGCGCGGCGCGCCTCGGCGCGGAGCTGCTCGAGCGCCTGCGCGCCCTGATCGGACGCGGCGGCTTGCGCGAGGTGCGCGGGCTCGGCCTGCTGATCGGCCTCGAGTTCGACGACCCCGCGGCGACGCAGCGCTTCGTCGCCGGCTGTCGCGAGCGCGGCGTGCTGCTCGGCTGGACGCTGCACCACGATCGCGTGGTGCGCCTCGCGCCGCCGCTCAGCATCCCCGACGCGGACGTCGAGGAAGCGCTGCAGGCGATCGCCGCGGCGCTCGGCTGACGACGCCCGACCGGGCGGCCTGCGACGGCGCGATGGCGCCCTGCGACGCGCGGGGAGAGCAACCGCCAACCGCAGCTGCGACCGTCGCGCGCCGAGGCGGTCGCGACGACCGCCGGCGCGATCCGCCGCAGCTAGGCGCGCGCGCCCGCCTTGTCGGCTTCCGCGGCGCCGTTCTCCCGACCGCCCGCCTGACGCAGCAGCTCGGCCTCGATGAACTGATCGAGGTCGCCGTCGAGCACCGCGTCCGTGTTGCCGACCTCGACGCCGGTGCGGTGGTCCTTGACCATGCGGTAGGGGTGCAGGACGTACGAGCGGATCTGGCTGCCGAAGTTGATCTCGCGCTTCTGGCCGGTGATCTGCTCCTTCTTCTCGCGCTGCTTCTCGAGCTCGAGCTCGTAGAGGCGCGAGCGCAGGATCTTCATCGCCATCGCCTTGTTCTTGTGCTGCGAGCGCTCGTTCTGGCAGGCGACGACGATGCCGGTCGGAAGGTGCGTGATGCGCACGGCGGAGTCGGTCTTGTTGACGTGCTGGCCGCCGGCGCCGGACGAGCGGTACGTGTCGATGCGCAGGTCCTCGTCGCGGATCTCGATCTCGATGTCTTCCTCGATCTCGGGCGTGACGAGGATCGCAGCGAACGACGTCTGACGGCGTGCGTTCGCGTCGAACGGCGAGATGCGCACCAGGCGGTGCACGCCGCTCTCCGCGCGCAGGTAGCCGTACGCGTACTCGCCCTCGACGGTGAAGGTCGCGCTCTTGATGCCCGCGCCCTCACCGGGCGTCACCTCGACGATCTCGGTCTTGTAGCCGTGACGCTCGGCCCAGCGCAGCAGCATGCGGAGCAGCATCTCCGCCCAGTCCTGCGACTCGGTGCCGCCGGCGCCCGGGTGGATGGTGACGATCGCGTTCGCCGCGTCGTGCTCGCCGCTCAGCATGCGGGCGAACTCGAGCTTGGAGGTCTCCTTCTCGACCTGCTCGAGGCGCGTCGCCGCCTCGGCGAGCGCTTCCTCTTCGCCCTCGGCCGCCATCTCGAGGTAGACCTTGATCTCCTCGAGCCCCTCCTCGAGCCGGCGCAGGCTGCCGAGCTTGTTCTGCACCGAGGCGCGCTCGCGCAGGATGGCTTGCGCCTTCTCGGCGTTGTTCCAGAGATCGTCGCGCGCGGCGAGCTCGTCGAGCTCCTTTGCGCGCTCGCTCAGCCGAGCGACGTCAAAGATGCCTCCCGAGCGCGTCTACGCGCGTCTCGAGGTCGGCGAGGCGTTCACGTCCTTCGGAGAGAAGCATCTTCGAGATGTAGCGTTGCGCGAGCCGCCGCCGCAACCGTCTCTCCGGGACGGCTCTGCGCGGCGTGGGAGCGCGGACGGGCGAGCGGCCTTGGCAGGTGCGACGACGACGCTCAGTTCGCCGCCGCGCGCTCGACGCGGGACGCTTCGACGGGAGCGGCTTCCGTCCCCTGCGCCATCTGCACGGACGGGAAGGTCTCGGCCAGGATCCAGCTTGCGACGTCGGTCGCGGCGGCGGCCGTGAGGTGGATCGAGTCCATCCGCACCTGTCCCAGCCGCGGGTCGACCTCGAGGAAGCGTCCGCCGGGACAGAGGCGCGCGAACAGATCGAGCAGCGTCACCTCGTCCGGACGGGCAGCAGCGAGCGTCGGCAGGATGACGTCGTTCAGATGCTTGACGCGGCGCGGATCGCGGGCGCCCGTGCCGATCAGCGGCGAGTTCTGCGTGCGGCCGAAGCAGGGCGTCGTGAGCCACACGATGCGTGCGCCGAGCGCCGAGGTGACGTCGACCGCGAGCTGGTACTCGCCGAGCAGCCAGGAGTCGAACACCTCGTCGCCCGGCGCGTGCGTCCCGGTGGGAAACTCCCGATTGCGCAGATCCATGAGCCCCGAGTGGATCACCACGAGATCCGGGCGGAAGCGCTCGACCGCGTCCCGCCAGCGCTGGGGCCAATCGGTGCAGACTTCCGATCGGCGCGGGCCGGGCTTCGGCCAGCGTCCGATGCCGCAGCCGTACTCGGCGAGGTTCCAGACCGTCACCGGTCGGCCGTAGAACTTCGCCTGCCGCGCGAAGCCGATCCCGACGTTGTGGGCGATGGAATCGCCGACCGTCAGCACGCGGAGCGGGCCTTCGGGAAACGGCGGCCCGAGCGGGGGCATCTTGCTCGCCCGTGCAGCGCGCTTCGCCGGGGGCGCGCCGGGCGCACCGGCCGTCGTCGTGACGACGACCACGGCCACCGCGGCGACCGCGACCGGGGCCGCGAGACGCGCCACCCAGCCCGTCGGCCAGCGGCGCTCGCGCACCGGTCTCTCGAGCGCGACGTAGGACACCACCGCGATCGCGAAGGTCACGCCGATGCGGAGCGCGAACAGCTCGAGCCCGCCCAAGCCGGTGCGGCTCTCGTCAAGCCAAAGGTAGATCGGCCAGTGGTAGATGTAGACGCCGTACGACACCACCCCGAGGCGCCGGAAGGGCTCCCACGAGAGCACCGACGACACGACGCCGGGCTGCAGCGCCGCGTTGAGCAGCGCGGCGTTGCAGAGCGCATACAGCGCGAAGCCTCCGCGGTAGAGGAACGGCGAGTCTTCCTGGACCAGGAGCACGCACGCGATGACGTAGGCGATGGCCGCGACCGTGATCGCGACGTAGCCACGTCCGCGCCACGGCTGGATGCGTCCGTCGCGGACCAGCAGCGTCGCCAGGAGGGCGCCGACGAGAAACTCCGCAGCGCGCGTGTCGGTTCCGTAGTAGAGCCGCGAGGGCGCGACGCCGCTCGTGGCGAGCCCGATCATGATCGCCGTCGACAGGCACGCGAGCACGGCCAGCACGAGCCGCAGGCTCCGCAGCGGCAGGCGCGCGAGCCCCATCATGGCGACGAGGAGCAGCGGGTAGACGGCGTAGAACTGCTCTTCGATCGACAAGCTCCAGTAGTGCTGGAGCGGCGACGGGCGGGTGAAGATCTCCCAGTAGGTCTGCCCCGTCGTCATGAAGCGGATGTTCGCGAAGTAGAACAGCGCCCCGAGGCCGTCCCAGCGGAAGCGGGAAAGCTGATCCGTGGTCCCCGCGAGCAGCGTGAAGCAGGCGGCAAGCGCGATGCCGAGCAGAGCGGCGGGCATCAGCCTGCGCAGGCGCCGCGCCCAGAAGCGCACCAGGTCGATCCGGCCGCTCGACGCCGTCTCGACCAGCAGCAGCGTCGTGATCAAAAAGCCGGAGAGCGTGAAGAAGGTCGAGACGCTCAGGTAGCCGCCGCCGACCACGCTCTTGTCGGCGTGGTAGACGAGCATCGCGACCAGCGCCACGCCGCGGATGCCATCGAGAGCTGCGACGTACGGGATGCGCGGCGACGTCTGCACGGCCATGACGAGACGGGGGAGCGCCTTCGCTGCGCGTCGCGCAGGGCGCGAATCAACCATCTTCCACGGCGCCGGGCAACACCAGCTCCGCGTCGGCGTCGCGCCGTCCCGCACACGACCGCCAACCGCTGTCAGCGGGCGGCACGAGCGGACGCAAAGCTGCCTCGGCCGCTTGGCGCGGGAATGCCGACGCCCGCTACTTCGCGCCGCCGACCGCCTGCACCAGCTCGCGCTGCTTGCCGAACATCCGCCGCGCCTCGGCCGGCGAGCGCTCGTGGTCGTAGCCCAGCAGGTGGAGGATCCCGTGCACCAGCAGCTCGGTGAGCTCGCGCTCGAGCGCGTGCCCGCGCTCGGCCGCCTGGCGCTCGGCGGTCGGCAGCGAGATGACGACGTCGCCGAGCAGCGCCGGCGCGCCATCGAGCGGCGCCTGCACGCCCTCGCCCTCGCGCTGCGCGAACGCGAGCACGTCGGTCGTGCGGTCCTTGCCGCGGAAGTCGCGGTTCAGGCGGTGCATCTCCTCGTCGCCGACGAGCGCGATCGAGAGCTCGGTGCCGTGCTCGCCCATGTGGCGCAGGCTCTCGCGCGCGATCCGACGCAGGAGCGGCGCGTGCTTCGCCATGCCGCGCTCCGCCGCGACCCGGACGACGATCGGCGCGGGTCGCCGCTCGGCTCCGCTACGGGGCCGGGGCACGGTCGTAAGCGGCGATGATCTGCTGCACCAGGCGGTGACGCACGACGTCGCGCTCGTCGAACTGCACGAAGCGGATGCCCTCGATGCCCTTCAGGATCTCGCGCGCCTCGATCAGGCCCGACGCCTTGCCGAACGGCAGGTCGATCTGCGTCACGTCGCCGGTGATCACGGCGCGCGAGCCGAAGCCGAGACGCGTCAAGAACATCTTCATCTGCTCGCGCGTCGTGTTCTGCGCCTCGTCGAGGATCACGAACGAGTCGTTCAGCGTGCGGCCGCGCATGAAGGCGAGCGGCGCGACCTCGATCGTCCCGCGGTCCATGTAGCGGCGCGCGCGATCGGGATCGACCATGTCGTTGAGCGCGTCGTAGAGCGGGCGCAGATACGGATTGACCTTCTCCGCGAGGTCGCCGGGCAGGAAGCCGAGACGCTCGCCCGCCTCGACGGCCGGACGCGTCAGCACGATGCGCGCGACCTCGTTCTTGAGCAGCGCCGCGACCGCCATCGCCATCGCGAGGTACGTCTTGCCCGTGCCCGCCGGACCGATGCCGAAGACGATGTCGTACTTGCGGATCGAGTCGATGTAGAGCTTTTGGTTGATGGACTTCGGGGCGATCGTCCGCTTGTGCGCCGAGATGTAGACGGTGTCGAGGAAGATCTCCTTGAGGCGCGCGTTGCGGTCGGCGGACAGGATGCGCAGCGCGTGATCGACGTCCGACGCGTACAGCGGGTAGCCGCCTTCGAGCAGCTCGCGCAGCTGGCGCAGCACCCGCGCGGCGAGCTCCGCCTGCACCTCGTCGCCCGACACCTCGAAGCCGCCGTTGTGCACGTGCACCCGGGCGCCGGTCGCACGCTCGATCACCTTGATGTTCTCGTCGTGCTGCCCGAGCAGCGTGTGCAGGTGCTGCGGGTCGGGGACGTCGACGCGGATCGACTTCTGCGGCCCCTGCGCCGCCGCCGTCGCTTGCTCGTCCGAGCGTGCCTCGCTCATCCGCCGATCAGCTCGTAGACGCGCTCGAGCGCCTGCGGCAGGCGCGACGGATCCTTGCCGCCCGCCTGCGCGAAGTCCGGTCGCCCGCCGCCGCCGCCGCCGACGATCGGCGCGATCTGCTTGATCAGGTCGCCGGCGTGGACGCGTCCGACCAGGTCCTTGGTGACGGCCGCGAGCAGCAGCACCTTCTGACCGTCGCTGCCGCCGAGCACGACGACGCCCGAGCGCATGCGGTCGCGCAGCTTGTCGGCGAGGTCGCGCAGGACCTTGGCGTCGACCTGGTCGACCCGCTGCGCGAGCACCTTGATGCCGTCGACCTGGCGCACGTCGTCGAGCAGGTCGCGCGAGGCGCCGGAGACGAGCTTCGACTGCGCCTCCGCGAGCTTGCGCTCGAGCTCCTTCTGCTGCGCGAGCAGCTTCTCGAGCTTGGCCGCGACTTCCTCCTCGTTTCCGTGCAGCAGCTCCGCGACCTGACGCAGCTCGCGCTCGCGCCGCCGCACCGCCTCGAGCGCGCCCTCGCCGGTCAGCGCCTCGACGCGCCGGACGCCGGCGCCGACCGCCGACTCGCCGCGCATCTTGAAGACGCCGATGTCGCCGGTGCGCGCGACGTGCGTGCCGCCGCACAGCTCGACCGAGTAGTCGCCCATGCGCAGCACGCGCACGCGGTCGCCGTACTTGTCGCCGAAGAAGGCGAGCGCGCCCGCCTTGAGCGCGTCGTCGTAGGACATCTCCTCGGCGAACACCTCGAGGTTCTGGCGGATGTGCTCGTTGACCTCGTCCTCGAGCTCGGCGAGGCGCTCCTCGGAGAGCCGGCTGTCCTGCGTGAAGTCGAAGCGCAG
Source organism: Candidatus Binatia bacterium (assembly GCA_036563615.1). Classification (NCBI taxonomy): domain Bacteria; phylum Candidatus Binatota; class Binatia (SeqCode); species Binatia bacterium. The sequence goes on along the minus strand of DATCMB010000023.1, from coordinate 223,578 downwards.
GCGCTCGGGCGTCACCAGCGAGCCCGCCTGGCGGACGTGCTCGCCGAGCTGGTGGCGCAGCGCCGCGTGGAGCAGGTGGGTCGCCGAGTGGTTGAGACGGATCCGGTCGCGGCGCTCGGCGTCGATCTCGAGACGCACGAGGTCGCCCGGCGCGACGCCGCCGCGCACCACGCGGCCGCGGTGCACGATCAGGTCCGGACGCGGCTTCTGGGTGTCGACCACCTCGATCAGCCCGCCGCCCGGCAGGACGATCTTGCCGGTGTCGCCGACCTGGCCGCCGGACTCGCCGTAGAAGGGCGTCTCGGCGGTGACGATCTCGATCTCGTCGCCCTCGCGGGCCTCCTTGCGCGCCTCGCCGTCGGCCGACGCGATCGCGACGACGCGCGACTCGAGCGACGTGATGCGGTCGCCGGCGAACTTCGAGTGCGCGTCGGCGAAGCTGCCCGCGGTGGCGGTGACGAAGCGCGCGCCCTCGCGCGCACGCTCGCGCTGACGCTCCATCGCGGCGTCGAAGCCCGCCTGATCGACCGACATCTTCTCGCCGCGCAGGATGTCGGCGGTGAGGTCGATCGGGAAGCCGTAGGTGTCGTAGAGCTTGAAGGCGACCTCGCCCGGCAGCACGGTGCCGCCGCTCTGGCGCAGCTTCGCGACCTCCTCCTCGAGGAGGCCGAGGCCCTTCTCGAGCGTCTCGCCGAAGCGCTCCTCCTCCGCGGTCACCGCGGCGCGGATCCGGTCGCGGTGCTCGATCAGCTCGGGGTAGCCGGCGCCGAGCACCTCGCACACGCGGTCGGTGACGGCGCCGAGGAACGGCTCCGTCAAGCCAAGAACGCGGCCCTGGCGCGCGGCGCGGCGCAGCAGGCGGCGCAGCACGTAGCCGCGGCCCTCGTTCGACGGCGTGATGCCGTCGGCGATCATCACCGCGACCGCGCGGCCGTGGTCGGCAATCACGCGGAAGGCGACGTCGGCGTCGCTGGTGCCGCCCTCGTAGCGCTTCTTCGCGCGCTCCTCGGCGACCTCGATCATGCCGCGCAGCAGATCGGTGTCGTAGTTGCCCTGGACACCCTGCAGGATCGCGGTGACGCGCTCGAGGCCCATGCCGGTGTCGACGTGCTTCGCCGGCAGGTCGGTCAGGCTACCGTCGGGCTCGCGGTTGTTCTGGATGAAGACGAGGTTCCAGATCTCCATGAACCGCGCGCAGCCGGAGTTGACCCCGCAGGTGTGGCCCGGCGGCTGGTCGCAGGTGCCGGGGCCGCGGTCGTAGTGGATCTCGGAGCACGGACCGCAGGGACCGGTCTCGCCCATCTCCCAGAAGTTGTCCTTGGCGCCGAAGCGCAGGACGCGCGACGCGGGCAGGCTCGTCACCTTGGGCCAGAGCTTCTCCGCTTCCTCGTCGGTCTCGAAGACCGTCGCGTACATGCGGTTCGGGTCGAGACCCCACTCCTTGGTCAGGAGCTGCCAGGCCCACTCGATCGCCTCGGCCTTGTAGTAGTCGCCGAAGGACCAGTTGCCGAGCATCTCGAAGAACGTCTGGTGGTAGACGTCGCGCCCGACGTCCTCGAGGTCGTTGTGCTTGCCCGAGATGCGCAGGCACTTCTGCACGTCGGCGACGCGCGGCGCGGGCGGCTTCTCGACGCCGAGGAAGACGTTCTTGAAGGGGACCATCCCCGCATTCGTGAACAGCAGCGACGGGTCGCTCTCCGGCACGATGCGTGCGCTGGGCACGATGAGGTGGTCGTGGCGGCGGAAGAACTCGAGGAAACCCCGTCGGACGTCGGCTCCGGTCATCTTGAAAGACGCTAGCAAAGCGGTTTTCGCCTTTCGACCGCGTTTTCCGGGCGTGGGAGCGCGGCGCGAGCGCGGCCGGGGGCGCGGACGCCGGACGCGGCAGGGGTGCGGCAGAAGCGCCGGGAGCGGTGACCGCTCACCGGCGGCCGACGGCGTCGCGGCGACGGGGCGCCGGCGTCACTCGACGTAGCCGAGGGCGCGCAGCTTCTTCATCGTCGCGTCGTCGGTCTCGACGGCCGTGGGACGCGGGTTGCCGCGCTGGCGGCGCAGCTCGTCGTTCGCGGCGACGTAGGCGTCGACCAGCTTCTGGCCCGGCGCGAGCAGCTCGGGATCCTCGCGGCGCTCCCGCTCGAGCGGGTCGCTCTCGAGGTCGTAGCGAACCAGGACGCGGCCGTCGGTGGCGATCCACTTCGTCGTGCCCTGGCGCACGATGACCTCCTTCCGGCCGTCCTGACGGTCGTGCTCGACGTAGACCGCGCGCTCGGCGAGCTCCGCGCCGTCGAGCAGGCGCACGAGGTTCGTGCCCTGCATCTGCGACTGCATCTTTCGCTGCTCTTCGGGCATCGGGTCTTCGAGCTGCGACACGCCGGCGAGGTCGAGCACGGTGGGCGCCAGGTCGACCAGCGAGACCAGCGAAGAGACGCGCGCACCCGCCGGCACGCGACCGGGCGCCCGGATCAGCAGCGGGATCCGCAGCACGGGCTCGGTGGCGAACCAGTTGTGGCCGAGCAGGCCGTTCTCGCCGAGCGCCTCGCCGTGATCCGCGGTCACGATCACGACCGTGTCGTCGCGCCGGCCGAGCGCGTCGAGCTCGGCGAGGAGACGCGCGACCTGCGCGTCGGTGTAGAGCACGTCCCCGGCGTACGCGAGCCGGGTGCGGACGATGTCCGGCGGAAAGGGCCCGCCGAGCTCGTCCGCGCCGTCGCCGTCCGCCTCGAACACGTCGTAGCCCTCGGGCGGCGCGTACGGCGAATGCACCTGGTAGGTGTGCAGGAAGAGGAAGAAGCGCTCGTCCTTGTGGCGACGCAGCCACTCGATCCCGCTGTCGATCACCTCCGCGGCCACGCCGTACTCGTCCATGTTGGCGACCAGGTACTCGCGGTACGAGCGAAAGCCACGCACGAATCCGGCGAACGCGTGGATCATCCCGTCCTCGGTCACGGCCGCCGTCTGGTAGCCGCGCGCGGCGAGCACCGTCGACAGCAGCTCGTAGGAGCTCGGCAGCAGCGAGCCGAAGGCGTAGACGCCGTGCACCGACGGATGGACGCCGGTCAGCATCGTCATGTGCGAGGCGGTCGTCGACGGGTACGTCGTGTACACGTTCTCGAACAGCGCGCCCTCCTCGGCCAAGCGGTCGAGGTTGGGCGTCGTCGGACGCTTCTGGCCGTACGCGCCGACGAAGTCCGCCCGCAGCGTGTCGAGCGAGATCAGCACGACGTTGCGCGTGTCGTCCGCGGCGCGGGGCGCGAGCACGACGGGCACGCTCCAGACCGGATAGCCGACGCGCAGCGCCTGCTCGGCGTCGCTCGCCGCGACCTCGCTGCGCAGCTCGAAGCGCACCTTCTGCCCGGCGAGCTCCTCGAGGTCGATGCGGTAGTCGCTCCACTCGAACGATCGCTCGTCGTCCTGCGCGAGCTCCTTGCTGAGCAGCACGTGCGAGCCTGCGTCCGTCAGGGCGACGAGCTCGAGCCGCACCGGCGACGTGCTCGCGCCGGCCGAGGCCGGGCTCAGCCCGTAGGCGCCCTCGAGCACGGCGCCCGGCGGCACCGTGATCGGCTCCGTGGTGGTGACGCGCTCGGGCGGCGGGATGATGAACGCCACGGCGTGCACCTTCCAGTCTTCTGCGTCGCCATCAAAATTCGGGATGTCGAAGCGCACGACCAGCTCGCGTCCCTTCGCCGTCGCCAGCACCGCGGGGAGCGACTGGGTCGCCTCGCCCTTCTTCTCGTAGGTGCGGCTGACCATCACCGTCTGGTCGACGAGAAAGGGCCCGACCTCGTAGACGCGCTCGAGCGCGCCGTCCACCACCGACGGCGGCCCCTTCGGCGTGAGGGGACGGGACCAGGCCACCTCCGCAGTCGGCCTGAACTCGCGCCCCAGGACCTCGCCGCTCCGCGAGCGTACGGACAGCGCGAGCGTTTCCTTGGGCTTGGCGAGCGTCGAGACGACGGCGTAGGTCGGCGCCTCGGGTTGCGGCGGCGACGACGTGCACGCCGCGACGAACGCGAGCGCGACGCAGGCGAGCACGAGCGTCGAGGATGGTGCGACGCTGCGCTGCCGCAGCGTCGAAGGATGCGTCACCACGGGGCAAAGGCAGCGCATCGAGGTCGAATATGCGCCAGCGCGGCGCGGTTCAACGCGACGTCCTCGTTTTCCCGGCCTGCTCGCGTCGTTTCTCGGGCCGTTGCGAGCCCACAGCGACCGTTCGCGCACGCCCTTGCTAGACTGAGGATTCTAGAACCTTTATTCTAGCAACATGGCGGGCCAGGCGGCTCCACTTCGCGGCGGTGCGGCAGCCCGCGCGACGTCCCGCGAGCGGACGCGCGCGCGTCTCCTCGCCGTCGGACGCCGCGTCTTCGCGCGCAAGGGACACGCGGGCGCGAACCTCAAGGAGGACATCCTCGTCCCCGCTCGTGTCTCGGTCGGCTCGTTCTACCACCAGTTCCGCGACAAGACCGATCTGCTGCTCGCGATCCTCGAGGACCATTCGCGCACGTTTCTCGCGATGATCCAGGAGGCGCACCGGCCGCGTCCGGAAAGCGAGCCCGGCGAGATCGCGCGGCACTCCTTCGAGACCGTGTTCCGCATCGCGGAGCAGAACGACGACCTGTTCCGCATCATGATGCGCGAGCGCGAGAGCGAGGACCCGCGCGTGCGCGCCTACCTGCGCGACAACCATCGTCGCTGGATCGAGAGCCTGGCCGCCGACTACCGGCGCGCCGGAATCCACCCGCGCGGCGGCGACGAGGTGCTGAGGCTCGCCGCCGAGCTCATCAGCGCGACCACGTTCGCGACCGTGCTCGACTACCTCGACCGTCCGCCGCGCGAGCGCGAGAAGATCCGCGCGAAGCTGATCGACGGCCTCGTGCGCTTCACCATCGGCGGCCTCATCGCGCTCACCACACCGATGCCGCTGCCGCAGCAGCGCGCCGCGCGCAAGGCCGCGCGGCGAGGTGATTCGAAAGGAGAGTCCTAGCCATGCAATTCGGCATCTTTTACGAGCACCAGCTGCCGCGTCCGTGGAACGAGGGCGCCGAGCTCAAGCTCTTCCAGGACGCGCTCGAGCAGGTCGAGCTCGCCGACCGACTGGGCATCGAGTACGCCTGGGAGGTCGAGCACCACTTCCTCGAGGAGTACTCGCACTCCTCCGCGCCCGAGGTCTTCCTCGCCGCGTGCAGCCAGCGGACGAAGAACATCCGCCTCGGGCACGGCATCGTGCTGATGCCGCCTGGCTACAACCACCCGGCGCGCGTCGCCGAGCGCATCGCGACGCTCGACCTGGTGAGCAACGGCCGCGTCGAGTGGGGCACCGGCGAGTCGAGCGCGCGGCTCGAGCTCGAGGGCTTCGGCGTCGACCCGATCGCGAAGCGCGAGATGTGGGAGGAGGCGGTGCGCGAGACCGCCAAGATGCTCGCCGCGAACCCCTACCCCGGCTTCAAGGGCAAGTACTTCTCGATGCCGCACCGCAACATCGTGCCGAAGCCGGTGCAGCGTCCGCATCCACCGCTGTGGGTCGCGTGCTCGAACCGCACCACGATCCGCCTCGCCGCGAAGCTCGGCATGGGCGCGCTCACCTTCGCGTTCATCGACCCGAGCGAGGCCAAGTACTGGGTCGAGGAGTACTACGAGACCTTCAAGAACGAGTGCGAGCCGATCGGACAGGCCGTCAATCCAAACGTGGCCATGGTGACCGGCTTCATGTGCCACGAGGACTCCGAGACGGCGCTCAAGCGCGGCCTCGAGGGCTTCCAGTTCTTCGGCTACGCGCTCGCGCACTACTACATCACCGGGACGCACGTCCCCGGACGCTTCAACGTCTGGGAGGACTTCCAGAAGAATCGGAACCAGCCCTTCGCGCCCACCGGCGGCATCGGAAACGTCGAGCAGGTGCGCGAGAACCTCGAGAAGTTCGAGGAGATGGGCGTCGACCAGGTGATCTTCATCCAGCAGGGCGGCAACAACCGCCACGAGCACATCTGCGAGTCGCTCGAGCTTTTCGCGAAGCGCATCCAGCCGGACTTCAAGGAGCGCCACGAGAAGCGCGTCAAGCAGAAGGCCGAGGAGCTCGCGCCCTACATCGAGAAGGCGCTCGCCAAGGTGCCGAAGATCGATCAGCTCGACCCGGTTCCCGAGGTCGACTCGTACCCGGTCCTGATGCAGAAGCTGAACCAGCCGGTGGACGAGAACACCATCGGCAAGCGGCTCGAGCAGACGGTCGGGCCGGTCGGCGGCTGAAGGCTCGCGCTCGTCGTCGAGATCTTTCACACGTAGTCGACGTCACTGCACGTAGCCGAGCGCTCGCAGCGCTCGGCGCGTGCGGTCGTCGTCGCCACGCGCTGGCGCACGAGAGCGCGCGGCGACGTCGGGCGGCGTGACGCGCAGCCGCGCGAGCTGCTCGCGGTGGCGGCGCACGAGCGGCGTCCGCGCCGCGAGGTCGCGCAGCTCGTGCGGGTCGCGCACGCGGTCGTAGAGCTCCTCCTTGCCGTTTGGCCACGCGACGTAGGTGAAGCGCTCGGTGCGCAGCGCGACGCGCTCCTCCGCGAACAGCAGGTTCTCGCTCACCACCGGGCGCGGCTCGTAGGGCGCGCCGCGCAGCAGCGCGGCGAAGCCGGGCGACATCGCGGCTGGCGGCGCGACGCCGAGCAGCTCGAGCAGCGTCGCGGCGAGCGCCTCGATTCCGACCAACTGAGCGACCTCGACGCCGCGCGGACAGCCGGGACAGCGGATGACGAGCGGGACGCGGATCAGCTCGTCGTACAGCGTGTGGCCGTGCTCGACGCCGCCGTGGTCCCAGAGCTCTTCGCCGTGGTCCGCGGTCAGCACGACGACGGCGTCGTCGCCGAGCCCGGACGCGTCGAGCAGACGCAGGACGTCGCCGACCTCGTGATCGACCGCGCGCACCGCACGCTCGTACGCGGCGCGCAGCGCCGCGCGTCCGGTCGCGTCGGGACGGATCTCGCCGGCGCGGAGCTGCGCCATGCGCGGCAAGACGCCGTCCGGTCCGGCGAGCAGATCGTCGCGGAAGCTGCGCGTCGCACCATCGTAGGGCGCGTGCGGGTCGACGTAGTGCAGCCACAGGAACAGTCGGCGCTCGCTCGTCCGCGCGCGCAGGAAGCGCGCCGCGCGTGACGTCACCGCAGCGCCGCGGTCGCTGATCGCGAGCTGCGGCCACGCGCGGCTCGCGAGCCAGAAGCCGAGCGTCGGCTGCAGCGTCAGCAGCGCCTCGCTCTCGAGCGTGACGTTCTCGAACCTAGCGAAGCCGCGTCCGAGCCCGTAGCCGAGGCCGAGGTACGGGTTGGTCACGATGGCGCGCGTCTCGAAGCCGGCGTCCTGGAGGACGGTCGCGAGCGTCGCGTGCGCTTCGGGCAGAGCGCTGCGCGCGAGCGGTCCGTCGCCGATCGGCAGCCCGGCGCCGTGACGGGCGGCGGGCAGGCCGGTGAGCAGCGACGCCAGCGCAGGCAGCGTCCACGGTGCGGACGAGTACGCGGCGCGAAAGCGCGTCCCGGCGGCGGCGAGCGCGCTCGCCTCGGGCATGTGCTGCGGTTCGAGGTGGTCGGCGCGCAGGGTGTCGATGGTGACGAGGACGAGATGGCGCGCCGTCGCCGGACGATCCTGCGCGGGCCGCGCCCGCGCTGACGTCGCCTCGGCGTCGGGAGTGGCGCCGGGGCGCGGCCGTGTTGGTGCCGCCTCGGCGTCGGACGCGTCGCCGAGGCCGAGCGCCGCGGCGAGGACGTCGCCGATCACGCCGTGGCTCTCGCGCCGGACGAGCCACGCGACGCCCGCCGCGGCGGCGAGGTGCACGCCGAGCGCGAGCGCGACGAGGATCCTCAGACGTCGCCCGGTGCAGCGCGCGAGCAGCGCGCGCATCGCGGCTTCCGCGCCGAGCCCCGCGCCCACCGCGAGCGGCAGCGCCGCGACCGCGAGCGCATCGGCGAGCCGCACGTCACCCGCGCCGCGCCAGCTCGCGACGACGGCCGCAACGACCCGCAGCAGCGCCGCAGCGAACCCGAGCGCGAGCAGCGCCGACGTCATCGCACGCGCGTCGCGCCGGGTCGCGCTCGACACCAGAGCGAGCAGCAGCGCGAGCGGTGCGAGCAGCACGAGCCAGACGACGAACGGCGCCGTCAAGCATAGCGGCACGCTCGCGTGCGGCGCGATCGCGCGGTTGTGCCAGAGCGCGAGCGCCGCGTCGACGACGCCGAGCACCGCGGCCGCGATCAGCAGAGCGGCGGCCGCCGTGCGAAGCACGCCTTTCGGCGGCTGCGGCTGGGCCTCCATCGCGCGCCGTGCGAGAGCACGACGCGTGCCTCCCGCGCGCGGCACGTGGCCGCGCGCGGGAGCAATCCCTCTCGACGCCCGCGCTGAATCAGGGCGTCAAGCGTTACACGAGCTGCGCAACGTCGTGCTGCGACGTTGCGCGCCGCGCAGGCTCAGCTCCAGAGGCTGCGCTTGCGGGCCCGCAGGCCGCGGCGGCTGCCCTTCGAGTTCGAGCGACGGCGACCGTCGTCGTAGCCGTCGCCGCGCGACTCGAAGTACGGCTGCGGCGCCGGATCGGCCGCGAAGCTACGCGGCGCGAAGCGATCACCACCGCCGCGCGGCGCGAAGCCGTTCGGACGAAAACCACCGGGCGCGGGCGCGCCAGCGGGCCGCGGCGGCGGCTTGTCGTCGGCGTCGTTGACGCGCAGCCGACGGCCACCCATCTCGTGGCCGTTCAGCTTCTGAATGGCGGCCGCGCACGCTTCTTCACTGGCGAATTCGACGAAAGCAAAACCTCTCGAGCGTCCGGTCTCGCGATCCGTCCCGATCCTCGCTTTCACGACCGGACCCACCTCGGAGAAGAGCGACGTCAGCTCCTCTTCCGTGGCGGAGAAACTCAGATTACCCACAAACGCGGTTCTCGACACAAACCTTCCTTTCGGCTTCGCTTCCGCAACATGGCTGCCTTTCACAGCCTTCCCAGTGGAACGATCGGCGGCCTGTAGCACGATGCTTCAAGCGCCGACAAGTACGAAGATTCGGTGAAATCAAGCTTAGGCTCCGCGGCCCGCGACGAGCGTTTCACCACGTGCATCACGAAAGCAGAGGCAACGCGAGCGGCGAGCACACGCGCCGCGCACGCCCGACGCGGTGAGCAGGCATTCCACCGAACGCCGTCGCGCCGCATCCCGACGCGCTACTTGACGCCATCGACCGATCGACGCCGGTCGCTGGCGCTGCTGATGCACTCGTTGAGGCAAACCGATCCCGTTGGTGAGTCGCTGTGCGCTGCAAGCCCCGAGCCAGATCTGACGCCGAGATCCGGCATCGAGCCCGAGCGGGCTCTCGTTGGGCGAGCGCTACTGCTTCCTCCTCGTCACGAGCACGAGATATGGGAACGACGGGGTCAAGAGCTTCGTCCCTCATTACATGCATTCCGCCGTCGACGCCAGCGCGCTCGCGGACCAGCGCAACGATTTTCGGACGGGCGGCGGCGGATCATGAGCGCTGCGATCGCGGCGTCAGTCCCTCGACGATGGCATCCGTGATCTGTCGTGCGAGCCGTCGAGTCAACGCCTTCGCTTTGTGCATCGGACGCAGCTGGAGGTGCACGGTGACCGCGCCGATGAACAGGTTCGCGGCCAGCTCTGCGTTTCCGGCGGGCATCACGAGGCGTCCGGACGCTTGTGCGCTCTCGAGGACACCCTTGAACACGTCGCGCAGCTGCTCCCAGACCGAGATCACGTCGTAGCGCCGCGGCCCCGGACGGGCGGCCTCGAAGATCGCGATCTGCACGGTCTCGGGGTTGAGCTGCGCGCCGCGGAACAGCGTCCAGACGAGCTCCGCGAGGACCTCGTGCACGTCGGCGTCCGGGTCGGCCTGCAGGCGACGCGCGACGCGCGCGAAGCGCTCGACGAAGGGCTCGCTCGTGCCTGACAGCACCGCACGGTAGAGCCCGAGCTTGCTGCCGAAGTGGTGGTAGAGCGACGGCGCCTCGACGCCGGCGCGCTCGAGGATCTGACGCGTGGTCACCGCGTCATATCCAAGTTCGGCGAACAGGCTCGCCGCCGCGGCGAGCAGACTCTCGCGCCCGGGCAGGCGGTTCGCGCGACGGTCGCCGGAGACGCTGCCCGGCCGCCGACCGCGCTTGCGTCGCGTCGAACCCCGCGCGCCGGCTCGCGGCGATCTGGGGGCCGCAGTCGCGGCGGCGCCCATGCGGCGTGCGCCCGACCGGCGTGGCGCGCTCGTCTTCTCGTTCTTCAACGGAGTTCCGCGATTCGTGGCGGCCGGTCGGCCCGGAGGACCGGGCGACTCGCGCTCAGCCCATAGCGTAGTTCGCCCTCGGCCGCCAGCCAGAAGCGCCCGCTCAGCGCTCCTCGTGATACTCGTCCTCGGTGTTCACCGCCCAGATGTTGTCCTTGGCGACGACGCCGTTGCGGATGTTCTCGACCGCGGCCATGGCGGTGAGCATCGAGTGGTCCTGGTTGTTGTAGCGGTGCATGCCGTTGCGGCCGACCAGGAACAGGTTCTCGAAGCGGTCGAGCCACTCGCGCACGCGGTCGAACTCCTCGAAGGTGCCGGTGTAGGCGGGATAGGTCTTCGGCACCCGGATGACGACGCCGTCGAGCACGTCGGACGCGTCGATGACGTCGATGCGCGCGAGCTCGTCGGCGGCGAAGCGCAGCATGTCGGCGTCGGACATGCTCCAGAGCTCGTCGCCCTCCTTGCAGAAGTACTCGAGCCCGACCCAGACGGTGCTCGGGTCCTTCACCAGCCACGGGCTCCAGTTGTTGAAGATCTGCAGGCGGCCGATCTTCACGTCGCGCTCCTGGATGTAGATCCAGTTGTCCGGCACGAGCCCGTCCGGCATGCCGGGACGCGCCTCCCCTCGGATTTTGAGCTTGCGGAGCAGCAGGCCGACCGTGATGAAGTCGCGATAGACGAGCCCCGCCGCGATGCGCGCGACGTCGGCGGGTGGCTCGACGTCGAACGCCCGCACCAGCTCGCGCACCGGCATGGTCGAGAAGAAGTAGTCACCGTCGAGACGGCGACGCGCGCCGCTGTGGACCTCGCGCGCCTCGACCGCGACGACGCGCCGACCGGCGGTGTGCACGCGATCGACCTCCCACCCGAGGTGCACCTCGCCGCCGCGCTCGCGCACCTCGCGCGCGACCTCCTGCCAGAGCTGCCCCGGACCGAGCTTCGGATAGAGGAAGCGCTCGATCAGGCTGGTCTCGGCCTTCTTCTGCTCGATCGACTGATCCGGGAACAAGAGCGAGCGCACCGCGTGCCAGAGCGCGCGCCCCATCGACACGCCCTTGATCCGCTGCGCGCCCCACTCCGGCTTGATCTCGCTGCACGGCACGCCCCAAACCTTCTCCGTGTAGTCCTTGAAGAAGGTGCGGTAGAGCTCGCGGCCGAAGCGGTTGATGAAGAAGTCCTCGAGCGAGCGCTCCTCGCGCAGCGGCGCCACGCGGACGCGCAGGTAGCTGAGCCCGATGCGGATCGCCGAGGCGAGGCCGAGCTTGCGCAGCGTCCCGACGCTCAGCTGGATCGGGTACGGGAAGAGCTGGCGGCGGAAGAAGATGCGCGACACGCGCGGCCGCAGCAGCATGACGCGATCGGTCTGCGTCGGATCGGGCGCGGGCCGCGCCGCACGGACCGCGCGCGAGCTGTTCTGGTAGGTGATCCGCACCTCGCCGTCGCCGTTGCCGGGCAGCTCGAAGGGCAGGATCTTCTCCCACCACTCCATCACGCGGTCCGACTTGGAGAAGAAGCGGTGGCCGCCGATGTCGATGCGGTTGCCCTTGTAATTGACGGTGCGCGCGAGACCGCCGACGTCGTCCGTCGCCTCGAGGACGATCGGGCGCACGTCGGTGTGCTCGAGGAGCTCGTAGGCGGCGGTCAACCCGGCCGGCCCCGCGCCGATGATGATCGCACTTTTCGCCACGACGCCAGGGGCTGGATGTTCGCGCTTCACCGATAGCCTTTCAACGCACGCCACGCGCGCATGCCGACGTCAGCCGAGCGAGGTGACGTACACGCCGTAGGCGTTGAGCGCGACCGCGTAGCCGATCAGCACGAAGAGCACGCGACGCCACCACCGTCCGGGGCGCGCGAACGCGCTCAGCGCCACCGGCAGCAGCAGCGGGTAGAAGTCCTGCGCGTAGCGCGCGCCGAACTGCGCGTAACCGCTCCCGAAGTAGACCAGGTAGAAGCACTGCATCAGGACCGCGCTCGGCAGCAGCCACCGCACGAAGCGCCGTCGCCAGTCGAGCAGGAAGACGCCGAGGAAGAACGGGCTCATCACGAAGTACGACTGTCCCTCGAGGCCGAAGCGCAGGTAGGGGAAGGTCGGCAGCAGCTCCGGGTGGGCGTACGTGTAGGTCGGCCAGTTGGTCGGCAGGTAGCGCAGCGAGAACTGCGGTCCGCGCAGACCCCACTGGTTCCAGCCCGCGACGTACGGCGACATGAGCGGATCGCCGAGCGTCGACCACTGGAACGCGAGCACGAGCAGCAGCGGCGGCAGGCCGCCGAGCGCGAACAGCGCGCCGCGACGCACGAGCACGGCGAGCGAGCGCTCCTGCCAAGCGAGCGACGCGAGCCGCAGCAGGAACACCAGCCCCGCGAGCGCGATGACGTAGCGCACCTGCACCGCCACCATGAAGGCGAGCCCGGCGAGGAACCAGCGCTCGTGCACGAACGCGAGCAGCAACGCGAGGAGCAGGAAGAAGTTCCCCTCGTCGTGCATCAGCAGCCAGGTGTCGCCCCGGTGCGCGGAGTACAGGAGCGGCGTGCCGAGCACGTAGGCGACCACCGCGGGACGCGCGAGCTGCGCCATGCCGTCGAGGCCGCGGAGCAGGCGGAAGAGCAGCACCGCGGAGCCGAAGATCAGCAGCGAGTTGAACGGCGGCTGCCCGAGCTCGCCGCGCGTGAGCCACGCGTACGGGACGAGGACGAAGCTCACCATCGGCGGGTACGCGAGGTAGTCGCGCCCGTCGTGGCGGTACATCTCGATCCACTTGTAGAACTGCGGCAGGTAGGTGCGTCCCTGGACGAGCTCACGCGCGAGCCGCAGCGGCCCGTCGTAGACGTTGTCCGCGGGCGTGACCGCGACGAGGACGAGCGCGATCAAGGCGAACAGCGCGATCGTTCGGACACGCTCGCTGCGCAGGCGTCCGACGATGCGCGCCGCGCGCGATCCGGGAGTCGTCGTGACGAGCGGCGCCGGCGCCGTCACCCCGGGCTGCGCGACGTCGCCGACCGCCGTCATGCGGGCGCGACCTTCGCCGCGACGGCGGCGAACACGTCCTCCGGCGCGATGCCGAGCATCGAGCGTCCATTCGCCGCAGGACCGGACGGGCGCACGACGACGTGCTGCGCGCCGTACGGTCCGTAGATTGCCGGATCCTTCGGTCCGAAGAGCGCCACGCACGTCACGCCGGCTGCGACCGCGAGGTGCATCGGACCGGTGTCGGCGGACACGAAAACCGCTGCACCGCGGATCAGCTCGACGAGCTCGAGCAGCGACTCCGTCCGTGGCGCCACGCGCGCCGCACCACCCGAGAGCTCGGCGACCTTCTGCGCGAGCGGCTCCTCGCCCGGCCCCCAGGTCACGAGCACCGGACGTCCGAGCCGCTCACCCACGAGCCGCGCGAGCGCCGCGAAGCGCTCCGGCGGCCAGCGCTTCTCCGCGCCGTGGTCGCTGGTCCCGGGATGGAGCACGACGTACGCCTTGGCTCCGAGCCCGGACTGCGTCAAGTAGCTTCGGACGCGCTCCGCGGCGGCGGCGTCGTGCGGCAGGACGTACTCGCGCGCGTCGCCGTCGATGCCGAGCGCGCCGAGCAGCGAGACGAACTTGTCGACCCGGTGCGGACGCGATGCCGGCGGCGTCACCTGCTCCGTCGACAGCAGATGGTTGAGCTCGTAGTCGTGGCCGCGCGCGAAGCCGATGCGGCGCGGCGCCCGGCTCGCGAGCGCGTGCACGGCGCCTTTCAGGTTGCTCTGCTCGTCGAGCACGACGTCGTAGCGCTCGTCCCGGATCTCGCGCGCGTAGGCGCGCACCTCGCGCGCGAGCTGCGCCCAGCCGCTCGGACTCGGTCGGCGCAGCATCTCGCGCCAGCGACGGCGCGGAAAGACGTGCACGCGGTCGACGAACGGGTGGCCGACGATCACGTCCTTCGCGCGGTCCTCGACCGCGAAGCCGATGAACGCCTGCGGCAGCGCGCGGCGCAGCAGCGTCAGCGCCGGAAGCACGTTGACGACGTCGCCGATCGCGCTCAGGCGAACGAGCAGCACGCGTTCCGGCGCCGGCATGGCGCGGGAATGCTAGCGGCCTCGGACGCGCCTGCAAGGCGCGCGGCGCGTGACGGCCCCGATCCTCAGTGTCCCGTGTGCGCCGCGTGCCCCGCCGGGTCGGCGTGCCCCGCGTGCGACGACGCGCAGCCCTGCGCCGGCGGCACCGCGAAGCCGACGAAGTCCGAGCGCCGCGCCGCGCTCGCAGACGCGAGCGCACCGATCTGCCCCGGCCGCGGTCCCTCGGCGTCGGGATCCTCGTCGGGCACGTAGTACTGCCCGAGCAGGATGAACATCTCGTTCTCCGTGCTCTCGCCGCCGGTGATGCGACAGGCGTCGCAGAAGCCGTCGCCCGCGCCGGGGGACGTGTCGCACGTGGCGTCGTCGCCGACGCCGCTGCACGGCGCGCCGACCTTGCCTTCGGCGCACGCGACCGGGTTGCAGCGTCCCGGCACGCCGGGGATGAAGACGCTCGCCGGCAGACGCGAGAAGCGCGTCACCGTCTCGGGATCGGGCGAGCCGTCTTCCTTGACGCCGTTGTTGAACAGCGAGCAGTAGCGCAGCGTGCGCTCGGCCGGGTTCGGCGAGTCGAAGATCAGCGGCGGATCGTAAACCGCGGCGAGCGGGTCGTTGTAGACGAAGCTCTCGTAGATGCGCGTGCCGTCGGGCAGGTCGACGGTGAAGTGCTTGCCGCGCTGGTGCGTGTGCGACGAGAGGCCGAAGAGCCGCGCCCCCTTCGGGAGCACGTGGTCGTGGCAGAGCGTCTGCGTCGTGAAGGGTGCGGCGTTCGCGGAGAAGATGCGG
Organism: Candidatus Binatia bacterium; assembly: GCA_036563615.1. Lineage (NCBI taxonomy): Bacteria > Candidatus Binatota > Binatia (SeqCode) > Binatia bacterium. Next base: position 208,497 of record DATCMB010000023.1, on the reverse strand, counting down.
CTCACGTCGAAGATCCCGCGCACCGGGTGACGCTGCTCCTCGGGCTCCGCGAACCAGTAGTTGAGGCGCGCGTTCATCAGGTGGTCGGACTTCGTCAAGTTGAACGCGTGCGAGTTCCAGTAGAGGATTCCCTTCAGCGGAATCTGCGCGAACACGCCGTCGACGTACTCCGTCGTCTGCTGCGCCTGCTGCGCGCCGCCGATCTGGATGCTCGCCACGCCGCCTTGCACCGGTGGTCCGAAGCCGGTGCAGGTGAAGCCGTCGCGGTACTCGGTCGCGCAGAGCCCGCTGCCGCACGACGTCAGGTCCGTCGGCTCGCACGGCTCGCCCGCGCGCTCGCCGCCCTTGCACGTCCACGGGCCGAAGGCCGGGTGGTGGATGTCCTCCACCGGCACGCGCGAGTAGTTCAGGATGAGGTGGTGGCTCTGCGGGTCCTGACGCAGCTCGCTCGCCTTGAAGCGGAAGTACTGCCCGCTCGGGTCGCGGTACTGCTCGGGCACCTGATCGGTGAGGTCGTAGTACGACGCGAAGCACACCTCGTGCTCGCTGTTGGCCGGCAGCAGCCACGGCGGCATGACGAGCTGCACGCCCTCGCCCGGCGGCGGCGGATCGAGCGGCTTGATGGTGATCGGCTCGGGCTCGGGCAGGCACGCGTCGAGGAGACCCTCGGTGCCGATCACGGTCCCGGTCTCCGGCGCGCCGGCGTAGATCCAGATGCGCAGCGCCTCGAGCTCGTTCTCGGTCAGCGGCTCGAGGCCGAGCGGCATCGGCGCGCCGCCGATGTCGACGGTGCCGGGACGCGTCGCCGCCGCGAGCTTGAGCCACAGGTAGCTGCGGTCGTTGTCGCCGGGCACGACGCGACGGAGCGGGCTGCCGAGCGACGGCGCCTCGAACAGGTTCCGGTAGGCGACGTCGCGCGTGAGCTGCAGCCCGCCGGACGCGCCGCTGCCGTGGCAGACGTCCTGCGTGCAGCCGCGCTTCTCGAAGATCACCTGCTGGATCGCCTCGAACGTGCTCGCGAAGCTCTCGCCGCCCTCGCACGCGGGCGAGCCCGGACCCGGATCGGGTCCGGGCTCCGTGCCCGGCGCGAAACCGGAAGAGCCGTGACCGCCACACGCCGCCAGCACGACGCAGGCGACGCCAGCGGCGAGCACGGCGCGGGCCGTGCGGAGCGAGAGACGAGGGATACGGGACATGACGACGCCTTCCGTGCTGGCCCGGCGCGGGGAACGTTGCCGGGGACTCGTTCAGCGGGAGCGCGCGAGCATGGCGTACGGGTGCGGAGAGCGCAACCGCGACCGGCGCCGGCGTCCGAGCGGCGCGCCCTCTCGCTTCGCGCGCGTCACTCGGGAAGAGTGAGGCGCCAACGCGCTTGGCGAGGGGAGGCTCGGGCATGAAGCAGGTGAAGCTCTCGCTGCTGCGCGGCGTATGCCAGATCCCGGCCTACGTCGCCCACGAGAAGGGAATGTTCGCGTCCGAGGGAATCGACTCGGTGCTCGAGGTCGAGCCCACCGCGTGGATGGTGCCGCGCAAGCTCGCGTCGGGCGAGAGCCAGTTCGCGGTGATCCCGTGGACGCGCGTCGCCGCGGGCGGCGACGTGCCGATGCTCGTCGTCTGCGGCTCGGGCCACGAGGAGGCCGCCGTCGTCGTGCGCAGCGGTGTCGAGCTGCGCGACGTCGCGCGCGTCACCGTGCCGCTGCGCGGCGGGATGAAGGACCTGACCGCGATGGCGCTCATCGAGGGCCTCGGCTGGCGCGACGTCGAGATCCTCCGCCAGCCGTCGGGCGACGGCGCGATCATCTCGCTGTTCGGCCAGGGCACGGACGCGGCGTCGATGGTCGAGCCGTACGCGACGATGATGGAGATGCTCGACGTCGGACGCATCGTGCGGCGCACCGGCGACGTCTGGTCCGGCGCCCCCGGCTGCTCGCTGACCACCACCGTCGCGCAGCGCGACGAGGATCCCGCCACCGTCGCCGCGGTCGTGCGCGGCTTCGTGCGTGCGACCCGCTTCGTCGCGGAGCACCCCGCGGAGTCGGCCGAGATCGCGTCGCGCTACATCGGCGTCGACGCGCGCTTCATCGCGAGCGCGCTCGAGCGCAACCGGCCGCACCCCGACGCGATCCGCAACCAGTCGGCGATGGACGAGATCTTGAGCTTGATGGTGCGCCTCGGCTACCTCGAGCGCATCCCGTCGGGCTACGCCGACCTGAGCTTCCTCGACGCTTGCTGCACCGAGCACGCCGCAGCCGGCGGATGAGGCGGGCGGGCGAGCGTACGGCGCAGGTCGTCGAGCGGCACGAGCCGTCACGCCCGCGCCCGCTTCCGGGGTGAGCCGGTGCAGCTCGAGCGTGCGCGCCGCCTCGCGCGCCTCGCGGGCGGCTACCTTTCCTACCTGCGGACGCCGCTCGACGAGGCGTCGGCGCGCGACCGGCTGCGCGAGCGCCTCGCCGAGCGCGAGGAGCGCTTTCTCGGCTGCGCGCGCGAGCTGATCTACGCCTGGCCCGAGAGCCCGCTGCGCGCACTCCTGCTCTGGGCCGGCTGCGGTCAGGGCGAGCTCGAGCGCGCGGTGCGCCGCGACCGTCTCGAGCGGACGCTCGCCGCGCTGCGCGACGCCGGCGTGTACTTGACGCTCGACGAGGTGAAGGGTCGGCGCCCGATCCGCCGCCCGGGTCTCGAGCTGCACGTGACGCAGGCGAGCTTCGACAACCCGCTCCTCGGCGGCGGCCTCGTCGGCAAGACGAGCGGCAGCCGCGGCAGCACGTCGCGCGTCCTCTACGGCTGGGACTTCTTCGCCGAGGAGGCGGCCAACGAGGCCCTGCTCTACGCGGCGCACGACGCGTCCGAGCTCCCGGGCGCGTTCTGGCTGCCTGGCCCGCCCAGCATCTCGGGCATGCACAACCTGCTCGTCGAGCTCAAGTTTCGCCGCGCGCCCGAGCGCTGGTTCTCGCACCTCGCGCCACCGGCGACGGAAGCCGCGGGGCTCGCCTTCCTGCGCCTCGGAGCGCGCGCGCAGGGGCTGCGCGTGCCGCGCATCGAGCCCACCGGCAGCGCCGACGCCACGCGGGTCGCACGCTGGCTCGCCCGCGCCCGCGACCAGCGCGGCGGCGCGGTGCTGAAGGCGTTCGCGACCTCCGCCGTGCGGGTCGCGGCGGCGGCCCGCGAGAGCGGCCTCGACCTCGGCGGCTGCGTCGTGCTCGCCGGCGGCGAGGCGCTGAGCCCGCGCCGCACGGCGTTCGTCCGCGCAAGCGGCGCGCGCGTGCACGCGCGCTACGTGACGACCGAGACCGGCCTCGTCGCGGGCAGCTGCCGTCACGCCGGCGACGACGCTCCCGATCGCATGCACGTCTACGCCGACCGGCTCGCCGTGATCCCGAGCGCGGACGGCACACACGCGGCCGATGGCGTCGCGCCGCTGCTGTTCACGACGCTCTCGCCCGCGAGCGGCAAGGTGCTGCTCAACGCCGACCTGGGCGACGCGGGTCGTCTCGAGCGCCGCACCTGCGGCTGCCCGTTCGGCGAGCTCGGGCTCGAGCTCACGGTGTCCGGCGTGCGCAGCGACGACAAGCTCACCTTCGAGGGCGTGACGATCGCGCACGCGATCCTCGACGACGCGATCGGCGCCGTGGTCGAGGAACTCGGCGGCGCCCCCGACGCCTACCAGCTCGTCGACCAGCGCGACGAGCGCGGGCTCGGACGCCTCGTCGTCAAGCTGAGCCCGAGCGTGGGCGCGTTTCGCGCCGACCACGTCGCCGAGCGCATCCTCGCCGAGCTCGCGCGACGCGACCCGGCGGGCGCGATCGCGGCGCGTCTGTGGCGCGACGCGGACGTGCTGCAGATCGTCGCGGCGGATCCCGAGCTCGCGCCGAGCGCCAAGCTGCCGCGCGTCGTGCGGCAGGTCGCGCGGTGATGCACGCGCCGAATCCCTACCGCGACCGCTTCGATCCCGAGGTCTGGGGTCTCCTCCACGACGGCGCCGACGCGGGCCCGGCGACCTGGATCTTCCGCCGCGGCATGGAGCTCGCGCGCGAGGAGTGGGTCGCGCGGCGAAGCGGCGCCGCAGGCGACGCTTCCGCTGCGCCGTGGCTCGACCTCGGCTGCGGCGGCGGCCACCTGACGGCGATCCTCGCCGCGCTCGGACCGGTCGTCGGCATCGACCACGACGTGCGCATGCTGCGGCTCGCGCGCGGGCGCCGCGAGACCAGCAGCGCCGCGAGTGGTGCTCCGCGTCCGGTGCTCGTGGTCGCGCGCGCCGAGGCGCTGCCGCTCCGCGCCCGCAGCGTCGCCGGCGTCGCCGCGGTGTCGCTGCTCGGCTGTCTGCGCGACGCGACGCCGCTCGTGCGCGAGGCGGCGCGCGTGCTGCGTCCGGGCGGCGTCTTCGTCTTGACGATCACCAACCGCGCAAGCCTGCTGCGCCGCGCCGAGCGCTTCGTCACGCTGCTCGGGCCGTCACGCGAAGCCGCGGGCGATCCGGTGCGCCCCTACGCCTACCGCGAGATCGCGCGCGCGCTCGCGGACGCGGGCTTCGCCGTCGAGCGCGTCCGCCCGTACGGCTTCCACCTGCAGCTCGGCGCGCGGACGCTACCATCCTTCACGCTGTCGCAGGCGCTCGAGCGCCGCGTCGGCGGCGTCGCCGGTCGGATACTCGCGCGCAACCTGCTGCTGGTCGCACGACGCTCTTGATCCTGCGATTATGCTTGACGCAGGACGCGCGGACGCCGCGGCGTCGCGAAGCGTCCGCGCGCGAGCCCGTGGGCACGAGCCGCCGCTCGACGTCAGCGACGGCGCGACGTCAGCCACACGTGCGGCGCACGACCAGCGTCCCCGTGCCCGCGACCTCCGCGTGCAGCACGCCGCTCGCCGCATCGTACGACCACAACCCCGGCGCGAGCTTGCGTCCGCTCCACTCGACGGCGCACGGCGTGAACGGACGCTCGAGCGACGACAGCGTCGCAGCGATCTTCCAGCGCACGTTCGGCGCCTCGATCTCGAGCCGCCAGCCGTCCGCGGCCTCGCGCGACGCAAGCCGTCCGCGCTCGAAGCGCGTCGTCGACTCGCCGCGCGGGAACGCGAGGATGCGGCGCTCGCCGCGGCGGTCGGCGAGGCGCACGATGCCGGGCGTTCCCGCGCCGTAGTCGGCGAGCGTGTCGACGTCGGGCGGCAGCAGGACGAGCATCGCGCCCGCACGCACGAAGAGCGGCAGCTCCTCGAGCGGAGCGGGCACCTCGACGTCGCGCCCGCCGTCGAGCACCTCCGCGCCGACCGGCTCGAACGAGCCGTCCGCCTCGACGAAGCGCACGCTGCGCCAGAAGTCGATCCACTCGCCGGCGGGCAGATACAGACGGCGCGTGCGCGCGCCCGGCTCGAGCACGGGTGCGGCGAGCAGGTCGGAGCCGAACAGGATCTGGTCGTCGATGTCGAGCACGCGCGGATCGTCCGGGTAGGCGAGCACCAGGTGGCGCATCATCGGCAGGCCGCTTCGCCGGTACTCCGCGGCGACCTCGGCGACGTACGGGTAGAGCTGCGTGCGCAGCTTCGCGTAGCGCCGCCAGATGCCGATGTTCTGCGGGTCCTCGACCTGCGGCCGGTCGTAGCTCGGGACCGCGATCCCGTCGCGCTGCGTCCGCATGACGCCCGACACGAGCCCGACCTGCACCCAGCGGATCAGCAGCTCGTCGGTGAGCAGGCGTCCGTTGAAGGAGAAGAAGCCGCCGATGTCCGAGCCCCAGACGCCGATGCCGGAGAGCCCCATGCCGAGCCCCGCGCGCACCGTCGAGGCGAGGCCGTCGTAGCCCCAGTCGGTCGTCGGGTCGCCGCCCCACACGACCTGCGCGCACGGCGCGACACCCGTCCAGCCCGAGCGCTGGTAGCGCACGATCGGACGACGCTGCTTGCGCGCGAAGTCCCAGGCCGCGCAGTGGTAGTCGACCACGAAGCGGTTGTGCGCGGCCGAGCCGCGGCGGCCGTCGTGCGCGCGCGCGTCGAGCGGCGTGTACTCGCCGAAGTCCTCCATCCAGCCGTCGTGGCCGTCGGCCACCGCGAGCGACAGCAGGTTGTGGAACGCGCGTCGCCCGGGTCCGAACGAGAAGTCGTACTGCCCGACGATGAACGGCCGCGTCGTGAAGTAGGTGTAAAGATAAGGATCGCCGGCCTGGTCGAGGAGCAGCGCGCGCGTGCGCGTCGCGTGACGGAAGGCGTCCGTGTAGTCCTGGCAGAGCATCGGGTTGAAGTAGGTCGTCACCGCGACGCCGAGCTCGTGCAGGCGCGAGGTGCGCTCCGGCTCGCGCGCCCGGTTCGCGCCGCACGGCAGGTAGTGCAGGTAGGTCTGCGCGACCGAGAGCGGCGCGTCGGCCTCGCGCAGCGCCGCGACCTGCTCGACCTGCTGGTCGACCGAGCCGCCGGGCTGGAACCACGGTCCGAACGGCCACGCGGCCTCGAGCTCGGGCTGCCGTCCGACGACGCGCGTGAAGCGCTCGAGGACGTCCGCCGGACGCGGCCCCGCGAAGACGAGGAAGCGCAGCTCGCGTGGCGCGGGCAGCGGTGCCACGACCTCGTCGTCCGGAGCGCCCTGCACCTCGAAGCTCCACGCGTCGGCGCGCTCGCTCGCGAGGTGGTGGTAGGTCGTGTCGTCGTTGGTCACGAGCACGCCGTAGCCCGCGGACGACAGCAGCCACGGCATCGGGAAGTACGTCGCGTCGAGCCGCGGTCGGAAGCCCACCGGAGGCAGCAGCTCCTCCATCAGCGGGTACTCGTCCTCCTGGTACGGCCCGTCCGAGACGTAGCTCTCGACGTCCGCGCCGCGGTGCTCGACGGCGTTCGCGCGCTCACCGAAGCCGAAGAAGCGCTCGCCGTCGCGCGCGGCCCAGGCGGCGCCGAGCGCGCGCACGTCGGCCGACGAGCCCTCGATCTCCATCGTCACCGCGATGACGCCGTCGCCTTCCGCCTCGACGTGTAGCGCGAGCGTGCGCCCCGCGGGATCGTCGGTCGCGAGCGCCGCGCGCAGGGCGCGCTGGTTGCGCTGCAGGATGCGCGTCGCCTGCGTCGCGTGCCGCCAACCGTCATCGACGCGGAAGCCGAGCGTGCCGGCAAACGCCGCGTCGCTCGTCGGCGCGTCGGCGAGCAGCACGCCGCGCGCGTCCTCGAAGACGAGGCGGAACGGATTCGCCTCGACGCGCGCCGTGAGCGGACCCGCGACGACGCTGGCGCTGCTCGGCACCTCGGCGCGTCCGTCGGTCGCGACGGCTACGTCCGCGACGAGGAGCGCGACGGCGGCGAGCGTCCGCACGAAGCGCGCGCGACCCTGCCGCGCGGCGAGGAGCGTTCTCGAGTGTCCGTAGGTCATGGGGCTCCATCCTCCGACGTGCCGACCGCGCCGCGCAACCGCGAACCAGCGCGCGGTCGGTACCCGTAACGAGAAGGCGTGAGGAGCGGCCTCGCGATGTGAGGCGCGTCACGTGACGTCGTCGCGGCGCGCAACGCCGCTCGCGAGCGCGAACGCGCTCCGTGCGCTTCGACCTGCACGCTCAGGTGGCGAGGTCCGCGAGCCAGCCGACGAACGGCGCCGCGGCGCGCGCGTGGCCGGCGAGCCAGTCCACGAGCTCGGGTGACACGATCAGCTTCGGCGGCAGCGGCGGGAAGCCGACCACGAGACCCTTGCGCTTGGTGAGCTCTGCGCGCGGGTGCGCCGGGTCGACCCCGCGCGGCACCTTCTTCAGCGTCTCGCGCGAGCCGAGCTCGAAGCCCGCCTTCTCGAGGCGCTTGACGATGCGCGCGAGCGCCGCGCCGCGACGCTCGTCGAGCACCGCACTACGAAAGCGCGCGAGCTGCGCCGCGTCCATCATCCAGTGCCCGGCGCCGACGTAGCGATCGGTTCCGAGGTGCACGTACAGCGCGACCGGTCCCGGCACGCGTCCGCCCGTCGAGACCAGCGGCAGGTAGCCTGCGACGTGCGTCTTGTACGGCGACTTGTCGCGCGAGAAGCGCACGTCGCGGAAGATGCGGAACACCTTCGGCTCGCCGAGGACGTCCTCGCCGTAGGTGCGCACCACCTTGGCGCGCACCTCCCAGAGGAGCGCGAGCATCGGCTCGCGCCAGCCCTGCTCGTACTCGTGCTTGTGCGCGAGGAACCACTCGCGGTTCTGGTTGCGCGCGAGCGCGTGGAAGAAGCGCGCTCGCTCGTCGGCGAAGCCCGTGAAGCGCGTGACGCGAAGCGCGTGCTCGGCCGTCATGGCGCGCGACGTTAGCGCGGCACCAAAGAGGTGCCAAACCCGATGCGCGGGTGCTTGCTCGCGGCGCACGGCGCATGCGGGGTCGTGAGAAGCTCACGCGTCCCGTCGCGAGGAGCTTCACCCGCATCTCGTCGCCACGCCTCTCTGCTCGTTCGCGAGCGGCCGCGCTCGCGTCGCGACGACGACGGCTCGAAGCCTCGCTCGCTTCGAACTTCATGAGGACTCTGCTGCGTCGCGCGACACGGACCCGCGTCAATCACTTGCCACACCGTCACGTTCCGCACGCTGCTTTCGCGTGTGCCGCCTGAGCGCGCAAAGCACTCGACGCCGCACGCGCAAGAAAGCGTCAATCAACACGTTTCTCCCTCATGTCACCTCGCGCGAGCGCCGAATGAGGGAATGGGGGGTGATGATGGTGTGGGGATGTCTCCGCAGTTTGTTTCCGTCGCAGCTTGACGACGGAGAACCGGTTCAGCATAAGAGCGCCGCGGACGGATTCCGGTCCGCTTCGCTCGGTTCGCTTCCTCCTCTCGATCCAGCGGCAGCGCCAGGACGGCGCCCTCATCGTCGTCTCACACACCGATCGGCGGAGCACTCGCATTCGCGAAGGCCGTTTCCGTCCAAGACCCCGCGCGGGCGACGTGTGCCCACGGGACGTTGTGAGGAGGTGATCATGAGGGGTTGGAGACCGTGGCTCGTCACGGCCTTGTTCGGCACGGTGCTGTGCGCGTTCGCGACGCCGGCATCGGCACAGAACAAAGCAGCTTGCTTGACGGGCACGCCGGCGCAGATCGCAGCCGACCAGGCGGACATCAATGACGTCCGTGCGGCGATCGACGCGCTCTGTCCATGCGCGAGCTACGACGGCTCGCAGGGGAAGGGAAAGAGCGCCTACGCCGCTTGCGCGACGAAGGTGCGCGACGCATTCGTCAAGGAAGGTCGCCTGCGCTCGCAGTGCGCCGCGACGGTGCGCAAGATGACCGTTCAGTCGACGTGCGGCACGCGACCCGGGAAGAACGTGGTCTGCGTGCGCGAGTCGCTGACGAACGGCGCGGTGTCGTGCACGATCCGTGCGGCCGCACGCTGCAAGAGCGTCGCGAAGAGATACGTCGAGCAGGTGTGCAGCGGCGCGACCCATTGCTTCGACGCGGCGGACACCAACGGCGACCTGAAGATCAACGCGAGCGACGCGGGCACGTGCGCCAATCCCGGCGTCAAGCCGACGCCGAAGCCGACCGCGACGCCGAAGCCAACGGCAACGCCGAAGCCGACGCCGACCCCGGCGCCCACGGTGGGATCGCCCGATCCGCTACCGACGGGTCCGCAGGGCGCGGAGCTCGCGCGCCTGATCAACGAGTACCGCGTGTCGAAGGGTCTGCCGCCGCTGCAGCTCTCGAAGGCGATGATGGCGACCGCCGCGGCGCACGTCGCGGACCTGTCGTCGCATCCCGGCACCTGGGGCGGGACGTGCAACCTGCACAGCTGGTCGAACTTCGGCGCGCCGCTCTACACCGGCTGCTGCTACACCAACGACCACGCGAAGGCCGACTGCATGTGGCGCAAGCCGCGCGAGATCAGCGCCGGCCTCGGCTTCCCGCGCTACCCGGGCAACGGCTACGAGATCGCGTTCGCCGGCGCAGGCGCGACGCCGAAGCAGGTGCTCGATGCCTTCAAGGGGAGCCCGGGTCACCACGAGGTGATCATCAACGCCGGCCCGTGGAAGTCGATGAACCCGTATCCGGCGATGGGCGCCGCGATGGCGAACGGCTACGCCGTCGTGTGGTTCGGCGACGCCGTGGATCCGTGGCGCTGAGCTTCTTCAGCTAGCGAGCGCCACGCAGACGCACGAGGGGCGCGCGGTCCGATCGACCGCGCGCCCCTTCGCGTTTCAGTGTCCGGCGTGACCGGCGTGCGCGTCGTGGCTCGCGAGCGCGCCGTCGACGGATCCCGCCGCGAGCGCGTGCGCCACGTGGCCGCTCACCGAGCAGCCCATGTGCCCCGGCAGCGCCGGCTCGCTCCAGGTCGAGCGGCCGAAGGCGTCGTACGCCGTGGTCGCCTGCGCGCGCGCCACGTCGTCCTCGCTCGCCGCGCCGGCGGCGGGATCGATGTAGAAGGTGCCGAACAAGATGAACATCTCGTTCTCGGTGCTCTCGCCGCCGGTGATGCGGCAAGCGTCGCAGTCGCCGTCGCCGGCGCCGGGCGACGAGTCGCAGCTCGCGTCGTCGTCGGCGCCGTTGCACGGAGCGCCGATCTTGCCCGACACGCACGCGATCGGGTTGCAGCGGCCGATCGTCTGCGACGCGCTCGCCGGGATGCGCGACGCGCGCGTCACCTCCTCCGGATTCGGCGAGCCGTCCGGATTGACGCCGTTGTTGTACAGCGCGCAGTAGCGCAGCGTGCGGTCCGCGGCCCGCGGCGAGTCGAACGCGAGCGGCGGATCGAAGAGCTGCCGCACCGGGTCGTTGTAGACGAAGCTCTCGTAGATCCGCGAGCCGTCCGGCAGATCGACCCAGAAGTGCTTGCCGCGCTTGTGCGTGTGCGAGGTCAGCTCGAACAGGCGCGCGCCGCGCGGCAGGACGTGGTCGTTGCACACGGTCTGCTCGGTGTACGGCAGCGCGTTCGCCGCGAAGATGCGCGACGCGTTGAAGATGTTGTTCACCGGGTAGCGCTGGTCCTCGGCGAACAGATAGTTCAGGCGCCCGTTCATCATGGTGTCTTCGTTGGTCAGGTTGAAGGCGTGCGTGTTCCAGTACAGCACGCCCTTCATCGGCAGCTGCGCGAAGACACCCTCGTGGAAGATGTTGTACGCCTGCGCCTGCTGAGCGCCGCCGACCGGGATCGGCGCACCCGAGCTCGGACCGTAGCCGATGCAGGCGAACGTCGGCCGCGGCTCGCTGCGGCAGAAGCCGCTGCCGCACGACGACAGATCCGTCGGATCGCACGCCTCGCCTTCGCGCTCACCGCCCGCGCAGGTCCACGCGCCGAACGACGGATGGTTCACGTCGACGCCCTCCGGCGTGAAGTTCTCGGCCGGGTAGTAGAGGATCAGGTGGTGGCTCTGCGGATCCTGGCGGAGCTCGAAGCCCTTGAAGCGGAACATCCCGTTGTTGACGAACTCCTCGGGCACCTGGTCCGTGATGTCGTAGTAGGTCGCGAAGCAGAGCTCGTGCTCGCTCTGCGCCGGCAGGTGCCACGGCGGCATCACGAACTGCACGCCCTCACCCGGAGCGGGCGGCGGCAGCGGCTCGATGGTGATCGGCTTCGGCTCGGGCAGGCAGGCGTCGAGCAGCTCCTCGGTGCCGCCGACCGTGCCCTCCTTTGGCGCGCCGGCGTAGATCCACAGGCGCAGCGCTTCGAGCTCGTCCTTCGTCAGCGGCTCGAGGCCGTTCGGCATCGGCGCGCCGGCGATCTCGAAGCTGCCGGGCTCCGTCGCCGCCGCCACCTTCATGTAGAGGTAGCTGCGCGTGCGGTCGCCGGGCGTGATCAGGTTGTAGCGGCTGCTGACCGCGGGCTTCTCGAAGATGTTCTCGTAGGCCACCTCGGGCCGCAGATCGAGGCCACCTGCCGCAGCGCCGCCGTGGCAGACCTGCTGCGTGCAGCCGCGCCCCTCGAAGATCACCTTCTGGATCGCTTCGAAGGTGCTGCTGAACTGCGCGTTCTCGTCGCACGCCGGGTTCCCCGGCGGCGGCTCGCCGGGCGGGGGCGTCGTGGTCCCGCCGCCGCCTCCGCCACCTCCGCCGCCGCAGGCGGCCAGGACTGCACAGACGCCGAACGCGATCGCCGCGCGCACGAGCGAGCTACCGAACTGGCTCTTCATCATCTCGATCCCTTTCCTCGCGTCGCGTCGCGACCGAGGGTCACTGGCCTTGCTCGCGCAGAACCCTGCGCACCTTGGCACGCTGGCAGATTGTGCGACACCGTCTCCGGCGCGCAACCGCATTTCCGCGGCCTTCGGCTTCTCCGGACGAAAGTGCTGCTCGAACGGTTGCTTGGCTTGGGGCGTGTTGCGGCGCTCAGGCCGCGCTGCGCTCGGTTGCGGCGGGCGACTCGTCGCGCACGAAGAGACTTCGCAAGAGCAGCACGGCGACGCCCACCGAGATCGCCGAGTCCGCGACGTTGAAGGCCGGCCAGTGCATGCCGCGCCAGTGCACGTCGATGAAGTCGATCACCGCGCCGTAGAGCACGCGGTCGATGAAGTTGCCGACCGCGCCGCCGAGCACGAGCCCGCAGGCGAACAGCGTCCCACGCTGCGTCGGCGGCGTCTGACGGACGTAGAACACGAGCGCCGCGCCCGCGACCAGCGCGACCACCAGGAAGAACGGAATGCGGAACGTCGCCGGCTGATCGGCGAACAGGCTGAACGCCGCCCCCGTGTTGCGCACGTAGGTCAGGTTCAGCCACGAGAAGACGTGCATCGTCTGGTAGAGCCGGAAGGTCGAATCGACCCAGAGCTTGGTGAGCTGGTCGAGGACGACGATGACCGCCGCCACGCCGCCGACCAGGGCGTACTTGCGCCCCTCGCTCACGAAGCCACCGCGTAGCCGATGCGCGCGAGCACGTCGGCGCAGCGGCCGCACGCGCCCGGATAGGCCGCGACGCTGCCGACGTCGAGCTTGTAGTTCCAGCAGCGCGCGCACTTCTCGCCCGCGGCCCGGCTCACGGCGACGCCGAGCCCGGCGAGCACCGGGCTCTCGGGCAGCGCCTCCGAGACGATCTCGACCTGCGAGACGATGAACAGCTCGGGCAGAAATGCTTGACGCTCGGCGAGCAGCTCCTTGAGCTCGGGCGGCGGCGCGAGCTTCACGCAGGCCTCGAGCGAGTGTCCGATGTGGCCCGCCTTGCGCTCCTCCTCGAGCGCCTTGGTCACCGCGCCGCGCACGGCGAGGAGCTTCTCGAAGCGCGCGGCGAGCGCGTCGTCGAGCCACTCGTCGCGCGGCGTCGGGAAGCTGCCGAGCAGCACGCTGTCGTCCTCGCGCGCGCCCGGCAGCGCGCGCCAGATGTCCTCGGCGAGGAAGGTGAGGATCGGCGCCAGCATGCCGGCGAGCGCGCGCACGATCTCGTACATCACGGTCTGCGCGGCGCGCCGCTGCGGATCGCCGGGAGCGCTGCAGTAGGCGCGGTCCTTCGCGATGTCGAGGTAGAGCGCGCTCAAGTCCACCGCGCAGAAGTTGTTCAGCAGGTGGTAGACCGTGTGGAACTCGTACGCCTCGTACGCCTCGCGCGCGCGCTGCTCGACCCGCGCGAGGCGGTCGAGCGCCCAGCGCTCGAGCTCGGACAGCTCCTCGTACGCGACGGCATCACGCTGCGGATCGAAGTCGCCGAGGTTGCCGAGCAGGAAGCGCGCGGTGTTGCGCAGCCGCCGGTACGCCTCGACCAGGTGCCCGAGGATCTGCTTCGAGATCCTGACGTCGCCGCGGTAGTCCTCGGCCGCGACCCAGAGCCGCAGCACGTCCGCGCCGAGGTCCTTCAGCACGGAGTCGGGCGCGATCGCGTTGCCGCCCGACTTCGACATCTTCTTGCCCTCGCCGTCGAGGATGAAGCCGTGCGTCAAGCAAGCCTCGTACGGCGCTCGCCCACGCGTCGCGACCGACGTCAAGAGCGACGTATGGAACCAGCCGCGGTGCTGGTCCGAGCCCTCGAGGTAGAGGTCGGCCGGCGAGTGCAGCCCCTCGCGCTTCTCGAGCACCGCCGCGTGGCTGACGCCCGAGTCGAACCACACGTCGAGGATGTCGGTCTCCTTGCGGAAGTCCGTCCCGGCGCAGCGCTCGCAGCGGAAGCCCGGCGGCACGAGCTCCGACGCGGGGCGCGCGAACCAGGCGTTCGAGCCCTCGCGCTCGACGATCTCCGCGACGTGCTCCGCGAGCTCCTTGCTGAGGTGCGGGTGCTCGCAGCGCTCGCAGTACACGGCGACGATCGGCACGCCCCAGCTGCGCTGGCGCGAGATGCACCAGTCCGGACGGCTCTCGATCATGCCGCGGATGCGGTCGCGTCCCCACGGCGGGATCCAGCGCACGCGGTCGATCGCCGCGAGCGCCTCGCCGCGCAGGTCGTTCGCCGACAGCGACACGAACCACTGCTCGGTGGCGCGGAAGAAGAGCGGCTTCTTGCACCGCCAGCAATGCGGGTAGCTGTGCGTGAGCGGCGCCTCCGCCATCAGCGTCCCGGCGGCGCGCAGCCGCTCGAGCACGTCCGGATCGGCGTCGAAGATGCGCTTGCCCTCGAGCTCCGGCACGTCGCCCGTGAAGCGTCCGCGCGCGTCGACCGGCGAGTAGATCTCGAGCCCGTAGCGCAGGCCGACCTCGTAGTCCTCCTGGCCGTGGCCGGGCGCGGTGTGCACGACGCCGGTGCCGCTCTCGAGCGTCACGTGCTCGCCGAGCACGACCGGCACGCGGCGCTCGAGCCACGGGTGGTGGAACTCGACGCCCTCGAGCCTCGCCGTCTCGAAGTGCGCGCGCGGAGCGCCCGCGTCCTCGCTCCGACCGATCGCGGCGAGGAAGCGCTCGGCAAGGCCCTCGGCGACGATCAGCAGCTCGCCGTCGACCTGCAGGCCGACGTAGGCGAGCTCGGGATGGATCGCGAGGGCGAGGTTCGCCGGCAGCGTCCACGGGGTCGTCGTCCAGGCGACCATCGCGACGTGGCCCGCCTGGTAGCGGCGCAGGACCTCGCGCGACGCGTCGTCCGCCGCGGCGGCGAGCAGCGCGACCGTCACCGGCTGCGCGCCTGCGTCCCCGCCGCCGGTCGCGAGCGCCAGCGGGAAGCGCACGTAGATGCTCGGCGAGCGCTTCTCCTCGTACTCCACCTCGGCCTCGGCGAGCGCCGTCTCGCAGGACGCGCACCAGTAGACCGGCTTCTTCTTGCGGTAGAGCGAGCCCGACGACGCGAGCTTGCCGAGCTCGCGGATCTCCTGCGCCTCGTACTCGGGCGCCAGCGTCAAGTACGGGTTGTCCCAGTCGCCGACGACGCCCAGGCGACGGATCTCCTCGCGCTGGATGTCGACGTAGCGGCGCGCGTACGCGTCGCACAGGCGCCGCACCTCCGTCACCGGCAGCTCGGCCTTCTTCGCGCGGCCGATCTCCTTCTCGACCTGGAGCTCGATCGGCAGCCCGTGGCAGTCCCAGCCCGGGACGTAGGGCGTGCGGAAGCCGGACAGGTGCTTGTACTTGACGACGATGTCCTTCAGCACCCGGTTCAGCACGTGGCCCATGTGCATGTTGCCGTTCGCGTACGGCGGGCCGTCGTGCAGGATGAACGGCGGCGCGTCGCTGCGCAGCGCGAGCATGCGCTGGTAGATGCCGAGCGCGTTCCAGCGAGCGAGCATCTCGGGCTCGCGCTGCGGCGCGTTCGCGCGCATCGGGAAGCTCGTCGCGGGCAGGTTCAGGGTGCCGCGGTAGTCCATCCCGGGGCGGGTACCAACCGCCGAAAACTCTTTCAATTCGCGCCGTTTCGCCGCGCGGGCGGCGTTCCGCGCGCTGGTGCGCGGTTCGCTACGCTCAGCGCGCCGTCAAGCGACGGCGGCGCGTCGTCGGCCCCTCGGCCTCCCGCCTGCGTCGGCCACGCCCGCGCGGCGGCGCGCCGACCGGCTCGTCGCGCAAGTCCTCGATCGGCGTCGGCTCGGATTTCAGACGCGGCGCGCTGCGGCGCTCGTCCGCGGCCTCGAACGGATCGAACGAGCGGATGCGGCGCACGCCGAAGAAGTAGCAGCACTGCTCGTTGTCGAGGTCGTTGTTGAACGTGCGCTGCTGACCGTCCTCCCACAGCAGGCGGACGAGGCAGGTGCCGCCGGGCACGATCGAGGTCCGCTCCTCGACCACCGCACCTTCGCCCCACTCCTCGTGCCAGATGTGGGTCACGCGGTCGCCGAGGCGAAGGTAGAGGCGCTTACCTGCCGCCGAGTACTCCATCGTCGAGCCGATCTTTCCCTCCCTAGCGGAGATCGCGTCCGGCGGCGAGATGGGGGATCGAAAATCGTGTGCGCGTCCGCGCTTCCGCGCTCGCACGAGCGTGGGACGACCCTGGCTCGAGGTGCGCGCGGTCGCTAGCGTCGACGGGTCGTGAGCGTCGCCCTCGAGAAGTCCGCATCCGGGCGACCTGCACCCGCGCCGCATCCCGACGCCGCGTCCGGGCGACCGGCGCGCTGGCTCGTGGTGCTCGCGCTGCTCGCCGTCTGGGTCGTCTGGGGATCGACGTACCTCGCGATCAAGATCGCGCTCGGGTCGCTGCCGCCGTTCGGCATGGCGGCGACGCGCTTCTTCCTCGCCGGCAGCATCCTCTACGTCGTGCTGCGCCTGCGCGGCACGCCGCCGCCGAACCCCGCGCAGTGGCGCAGCGCGGTGGTGATCGGGCTCCTCATGCTGACGCTCGCCAACGGCGGCGTGGTGTGGGCGCAGGGACGGATCTCGTCGAGCGTCGCCGCGCTCGGGGTCGCCTCGACGCCGCTCTGGGTCGCGCTGCTCGCGGGCTTTCTCGAGCGCTGGCCGCGGCCGATCGAGTGGGCCGGGCTGACGATCGGCTTCCTCGGCGTGTTCCTCCTCAACTGGGACGGCGACCTGCGCGCGACGCCGGCCGCCGCCGTCGCGCTGCTCGTCTCGCAAATCTCGTGGGCGGTCGGCGCCATGCTGAACCGGCGCTTGACGCTGCCGGAAGGCGCGATGGCGAGCGCGTCGCAGATGATCGCGGGCGGCGCGATCCTCTTTCTCGCGTCGGTGCTCGCCGGTGAAGGCGTGCCGCGCGCGCCGTCCGCCGAGTCGCTCGCCGCCCTCGCCTACCTGGTCGCGTTCGGCTCGATCGTCGCGTTCAGCGCGTTCAACTTCCTGATCCGCAACGTTTCGCCGAGCCTCGCGACCAGCAACGCGTACGTGAACCCCATCGTCGCGGTGCTGCTCGGCGTCGGGCTCGCCGGCGAGCAGCTGCGCGCCGCCTCGCTGGTCGCGATGGCGATCATCGTGACCGGCGTCGCGCTCGTCCTGCTGGCGCAGGACCGCTGAGCGACGGCGCGCGAAGCTCGCCCCCGTGAACGCGAGCGCGCGCGAGAGCACGCGAGATCGCGCGAGCCGCCTTGCGACGCTCTCGCCGCAGGACGACAAGAGAGAGCGTGCAGGTCGAAGGAGGCAGGATCCGTCGCCAGGTCGACAACCGGCGCGCCGAGCGCGCGATCCTCGGGCTCGGCCTTCTGCTCGCGCTCGCCTGGCTGCCGTACATGGTCACCTGGTGGATGAGCCACGGCTGGCCCGCCTATACCGAGCAGCTCTTCGTCGGCCTGATCGTGATCCCGGGCGCGATCTTCGGCGCCGCGTGGGTGCTCGCCGCGGGGGTGACGGCGCTCAAGCGCTGGTGGCACACGCCGCGCGAGCGCCCCTAGAGCGTCGGCTCTAGAACTCGCTGCCGCCGTCCGGCGCGATCTCGATCTTCGCGCCGCGGACGACGACCGGCACGATCCGTCGGCCGCCGGTCAGCTTGAGGAACTCGGTCATCGCCTGCGGCTCGCGCGACAGGTTGACCTCGACCACCGTGTCGCCGGAGGCCGCGAGCGCCGCACGCAAGCGCTCGCAGTGCGCGCAGCCGTCGCGGGTGTACAGCGTGACGCGCGCCATCAGGCGTGCCTCGCGGCGCGCGCCCCCAGGCGCGCCCGACGGCGGCGGCGCAGCCAGCCGCGCACGTGCAGCCAGCCGACCGCGACCAGCAGGTAGACGAAGCCGACCACGTTGCGCACCGCGGAGACCAGCGTGCGGCGCACGAGCCAGAACGACGAGCGCACGAGCCCGCCGTCGCCGCCCGCCCCGAAGTGACGCGCGACGTCCGTCAAGCGAAAGACGTTCAGCGGGAAGTAGTCGAGCGCGTCGTTGAAGGCGATCAGGTGCTTCGTGCGCAGCAGGAACGGCAGCAGGCGGAGCTCGGTCGTGGCACCGCCGGCGAGCTGCAGCGCGACGACGTCGAAGCGCCATCGCCGCAGCCGCGACAGCAGCTCGTAGCGCTCCTCCCAGCGCGCGACCTCGAGCTCGTCGACCGCGAGCGCGCTCGCCGCCGTGGCGTCGGCCTCGCGCACCAGCAGCTTGACGGAGCAGCCGGGGAAGATCCGCCGCACCTCCTCGGTGAGCCCCTCGAGGAGAGCCACGTCGCCCGTCTGCACGACGAGCACGTCGCGCACGCGGTCGTAGCGCAAGGGTCGCAGGAAGGTCAGCGCGCTGCTCATTCGCGCCCCCGCGCAGCCAGCGTCGTCCCGTCGCGGTCGACGCCGGCCTCCGCCGTGACGGCTGCCGCTTCGGGGCCCTCGCCCGCCGCACGCGCGCCGTCGCCCGCCTGCGTGCCGTCCTGCAGCGCGAAGCCGTACGCTTCGAGCAGGCGGCGCGCGATCGCCGGCCAGTCGTAGGTCCGCTCGACGAAGCGCCGCGCCTCGCGCGCCATCGCGTGGCGCCGCGCCGGATCCGAGAGCAACGCGCACACGCCGTCGGCGAACGTCCGCGCGTCGTCGCCGATCACGATCTCGCTCGCCGACGCGCCGAGCCCTTCCGCGCCGATCGTCGTCGACACCACCGGGCAGCCGCTCGCCATCGCCTCGAGGATCTTGAGCCGCGTCCCCGAGCCGCGCAGGATCGGCGCGACGAACACCGTCGCACGCCGGTAGTGGACGGCGGTCTCCGGCACCATGCCGGTGATCTCGATGCGCGGATCCTGCTCGGCGAGCGCCGCGAGCGCCAGCGGCGGGTAGGCGCCGACGACGCGGAAGATCGCATCCGGCACGCGCTCGCGGACGAGCGGCAGCACCTCGCGCGCGAACCACATCACCGCCTCGACGTTCGGCTCGTGGCGGAAGAAGCCGACGAACAGGATCGTCGCGGGCTCCTCCGTGCCGTCCTCGCGCTGCGGGAAGTCGCGGCAGGAGACGCCGTTCGGGATCGTGACGATCGGCTCGGGATCGACGAAGCGGGCGAGCACGTCGCGGTCGTCGTCGCTCATCGTCAAGACCAGATCGGCGCTCTCGACCGCACGGATCTCGTGACGCAGCGTCCGCAGGCCGTCGTACCAGAGCGCGAGCCGGCGCAGCCGCGACCCGGCCATCGCGCGCGCGCGCGCCTGCGCGACGAACGTGATGTCGTGCTCGACCAGCACGCGCAGCAGTCCCGGGCACGGCGCCGGCAGGTAGTGCGCCATGTGCGTGTACTCGACCTGCACGACGTCGAAGCGCCGGCGGTCGAGCCACCACTCGATCTGCTCGTGCATCGCGTGCGAGTGGAAGCCGCGCGTCTTGCTGGGCTCGAGCCAGCCGCCGGTGCCGTGCACGTCGCGCGGCAGCAGCACGACGTCGCGACAGAGATCGCGCAGCAGCGCGAGGCTCTCCGTGCGCCGCTCGGCCTCGGTGTCGACGAACGAAATCAGCGTCACGTCGCAGCGCTCGCGGATCTCGCGGATCAGGTTCAGCATGCGCACCGCGCCGCCGTGCACCGCGGGCGCCGGGCTGTACGGCGACACGATCAGCACCTGCGGCCGCTCGCCGTCCCGCTTCGTGCGGTCTTCGGGATGGAAGCGCGCGCGGTAGGCGTGCCGGTAGCGCGACAGGTGCAGGATCTCCTCGTCGCGCAGCACGCGCGTCTCGCGCGCCTCGCGTGCGCGGGCGCGCAGCACGACGCCGATCTGGCGCACGAGCCCGGTGAAGGTCGCCACCGCCGCGCGCCCGCCCGCGTCGCGGAACACCTTCAGCGGCAGCAGCACGAGACCTGCGAGGTGGCGGGCGATCAGCCGGCGCGAGCCGAAGTTCTTCCACACCAGCGCGGCGAGGTTCTTGACGAAGAAGCTGTGGATGCGCTCCTCGCTCCACAGCCGCCGCGTCGTGCCGCGGTGCTTGTGGTGCACCTTGCTCTTCGGCGCGAGCACCGACGGCCAGCCGCGCTTCCAGGCGCGGTACCCGAGGTCGACGTCCTCGATGTACACCGGCGAGTAGACCGCCTCGTCGAAGCCACCGAGCGCGAGGAACTTCGCGCGGTCGTACGCCGACGCGCCGCCGCCCGCGAAGAACACGGGATAGATCAGATCCTCCTCGAAGCGGTCGAGGTGGAAGAGCCGCACGATGCCGCGCACCAGCTCGCCGTGCACCTTGCCGGTCTCCCAGCGCGGCTTTCCGAGATCGATGAAGTCGATCTGGCAGGAGACGCCGAACAGATCTGGCTCGGCGGCGAACGCGTCGAGCAGCGGTTGCACGAAGTCCGGCTCGACGACCATGTCGTTGTTGAGCAGGATCAGCGTCGGGTTCTTCGCCTCGCGTGCGCCGCGGTTGGTCGCGCCGCCGAAGCCCTCGTTGGTCGGCAGCGCGATCCAGCGCAGCTGCGGCGCCTCGGCCGCGCGGCGCTCGAGGCTCGCGATCGTGTCGTCGTCGCTGCCGTTGTCGACGACGATGATCTCGTCGTCCGGGTGTCCGTGGCGGCGCAGCGCCTCGAGCAGCGGCGGCAGGCTCATGTCGAGCAACGTGCGCCCGTTCCAGGTCGGGATGACGACCGACACCGGACCGTCGGGCCGCGGCCGCGGCGCGTCCTCCGGGATCGCGGTCGGCTGCGGCGTGCGCAGACGCGCGAGCAGATCGACGAGCGCGATGCCGAGCCCGACCACCAGCGCGAGCGGCACGCTCGCGATCACGAGCAGCGCGAGGACGAGCAGCACCGCGGCGCGCTTGGCGAGCCGCGCCACGCCGAGCAAACCACGCGCCAGGTTCTCGATCGCCGCGAGCACGAGCCCGCCGCCCCGGAGCTCGCTCCGCACCGCGTCGCGCGCCGCCTGCTGCGCCTGCGTGCGGACGACTCCCTCGAGCGCCGCCGCGAGCGCGTCCGCCTTCTGCTGCGCGGCGGCGGCCTGCGCCGTGACGCGCGCGAGGTCGGCCTGCAGGCGCGCGACGTCGACGCTCGCCTCGGCGGCCGCGACCGGCGCCGCCGGCTCGAGCGGCGGCGCGACCGTGCCGTCGACCAGCGGCACCGTCGTGTTGTGCGAGAACAGGAAGTCCTCCGGCGCGACCGGCACCTCCTCCGCGACGCCGCCGACCAGGTAGCGCGCGATGAACGCGACGTCGTCGCCTTCGAGACGCTCGCCCGGCGGCGGCGCGCAGCGCCACACGCACACCCGGCCGGTCGCCGGCTGCTGCTCGACGCCCGCGACCGGCGCGGCTTGCGTCAAGCTCAAACGGAACTCGAGCTCGCGCCCGCGCGAGCCGGCGAGCGGACGGAACTCGAAGCGCTGCCAGTCGCAGTGCGGCACCTGCGCCGCGGGGACGAGCACGCGCGCGGCGAGCGTGCGCTCCTCGCCCGCCACCCAGAAGAGCTCGAAGGTGACGTTTGCGTCGCCGACCGGCGGCTCGACCCAGAACAGCACCTCGATCTGGCACAGGCCGTCGTAGGTCGCGGTGAAGCGCTGGCGCGGCGCGTAGTCCGGACCGAGCCCGGGCGAGATCGTCCGCGCGTCGGTCACCATCTCCTCGGCGATCAGGGCCTCCTCCTTGCGCGGTAGCTCGTCGCGCGTGCTGCCGGACGCGAACCAGGCGTCGCCGCGGCGATCGAGCGCGAAGCGCGGCGCGCGGCAGAAGTCGCGCAGCGGCGCCACGACGCGCGACCAGGCGAGCGAGTCGCGCGCCGCCTCGAGACGCGCGCGGCGCGCCGCGGCGTCCGGCGCGTCGAGCAGCGACTCGATCGCCGCCGCGACCGCCTGCGGGTCGTCGGGCTGCACGACCCGTCCCAGATCTTCGCGCTCGACCCGCGCCGCGAGCTCGTCGCCGACCGTCACCACCATCGGCACCGTGCACCAGAGGTAGTCGAGGACGCGCGTGCGGAACGCGAACTCCGACTCGACTCCCGAGCGGTGCAGGCTCACGCCGACGTCGCTCTCGAGCAGCCAGCGGTGGCGCTCGGCGTACGGCACCCAGTCGACGAAGGTCACCGTGCCCTGATCGAGACCGAGCTCGGACGCGAGCTCGCGCGCGCGCCGCGCGATCTCCATCTCGCCGATCTCGGGATTCGGGTGCCGCGTGCCGAGGATCAGCGCGTTGACGTCCGGACGGCGCTCGCGCAGCAGCGCGATCGCGCGCAGCAGGGTCAGCGGATCGACCCAGTTCCACATGCCGCCCGCCCACGTGACGACGCGATCGTTCGGCCCGATGCCGGGCAGCACGCCCTTGACCACGGGCTCGCCGGGCTCGGGCGGCGCGTCCGGCACGCCGAACGGCACGATCGCCAGCAGGCGTCGCAGCTCGGGATCGTCCTTGTAATTGACGTGGTTGATGCGGCCCGCGGCGGCGAGCATGCCGAGCCAGAAGCTGCGCTGCCGCTCGCTCGCGCAGAGGAAGAAGTCGCCGTTTGCGAGGTGGTGCTGCAGCCAGCGCAGCGACAGCAGCGAGCGTCCGCGCGAGCGGTTGAAGTCGTCACCCCAAAAATCGAGGTTCGAGAGGACGAACGGATCGTAGAGGTCGATGACGAGCGGCTTCTTGACCGCCGTCATGAGCTCGACGCGCCCGGACACCACGACGACGTCCGCGTCGTGCGTGAGGCGCGCGAGCGACGGGTGGTCGGCGAAGGTCGCGAGCCGCAGGCGCTCGCCGTCCCCGAGCTCGCTGCCTTCGGGCGCGGCGAGCGTGACCTCGAGGCCGTCGGCGGCGAGCGCCCGCGCGATCTCGAGCGTCCGGATCGCCGAGCCCGCCATGCGCTCGCCGATCCGGTCCCAGCTGATCACCAGGACGCTCAAAGCACGTCCCGTCCGAAGGTGCGGAAGCAGAGCGCGCGGCCCGGCACCTCCTCACCGCCGATGCGCAGCCCGCCGAGCGACGACGGCGCGTGCCAGAGCAGGATCTCGTTGCCCTCGGTGGCTTCCGGCGCGCTCGCGCGCAAGATGAAAGTTCGCCCCGCGGAGTCCTCGGCGGGCTCGGCGAGCGACACCGAGACGAACGAGCGGTCGACGAGCTTCGCCGCGGCGATCTCGCGCCGTCCGCGCACGACGCCGTCCTCGTCGAACACCTCGAGCACGATCTTGTGCTGGTTGCGCCGCGCGTACGTGCCGACAAGCACGTCGATCCGCCGCAGGCCGTCGTCACGGCAGACGAACGCCTGCTCGACCTCGCGCCCCGGACGCAGCGGGCCGCCGTACTCCGCGTCGAGTTGATACACGTCGTAGCGCGCGGCCGGCGGCTCGAGCGCCACCGACGAGCCGCCACCCGCCTCCATCGGGATCGGCGACGGCGCCGGGCCCTCGCGCCACGCGCCGCGCGCCGCGATCTCGTCGAGGATCGCGCGCAGCTCGTTCTCCTGCACGAGCGGGGTGTAACGACGGTAGACGTCGCGCCGCGCGCTGCGTCCGAAGGTCGCGCGCAGCTCGTGGCGCACGATCAGGTCCTCGAGCGCCCTCTCCCACTCGTGCTCGTCGCGGGCGAGAACGCCGGTCGCGCCGCCGTGCAGCGCGATGCGGAAGGCGTCGCTCGCGCTCGCCACCGTCGGCACCTGCACCGCGCCCGCCTCGAGATACTTGACCTCGCTCTTCGCCTGGTTGAACACGCTCGGCAGCTCGAGCGGCGCGAGGTTGACGTCGAGGCGCGCGACGCGCTCGGCGAGGTCGCTCCAGGCGACGAACGGCCAGCGCTCGATGCGCTCGCCGAAGCGCTCGAGCACCTCCGGCACGCGCACCGGACCGCCGATCACCAGGCTGACGTGCGGCATGCGCTCGAGGACGCGCGCGAGCGGGGCTGCGATCGCGGCGAGGTCGCGGTCGTGCGTGTCGGTGCCCGAGAGGAAGCCGAGCCGTACCGGGTGCGGGCCGCTGCCGTTCGACGCCGCGTGGATGCGCGTCGCGAGCGCCGTGGCGCGCGCATTCTCGGCGCACGCGAGCAGCGCGCTGCCGAGGCCGTTGCGGTGCAGGAACGCGATCGCGCCGGCGTCGGTCGCGGCGCGCACCAGCTCCTCGGTGCTGCCGAGGAAGTAGTCGGCCGCGGCGAAGCTGCGCGCATAGGCCTCGACGCTCTGCTTGAAGCCCGCGACGATCTCCGGACGCGGGTGGTCGAGCGCCGGCGCGTCGGCGAGCGCGTCGGGACGGAACACCAGGTCGTCGACCGAGAACACGACCGGGATACGGCGTCGCCGCGCTTCCGCCACCACCGCCGCGACGCTGACGCTGTACGGCGCGCGGAACAGCACGATCAGGTCGGCCTCGCGCGCCGCGGCGAGCGCGCGCTCGTCGGAATGGTAGAGCGCGGCGCTCTCGATACCAGCGTTGGCGAGCTGCTCGGCGAGGTGCCAGACGCGATAGCGCAGCGGCGCGCCGTCGATCCCCGTCAAGAACAAGACGCGGCGCCCGGCGCCGAAGCGCGGCGGCGTCGGCGCACGCGGCGACGCGGCGCGCGTCGCAGCCGGGGCGTCGGCGCGCGACGGCGCAGCGGCGTCGGACGCAGGCGTCGGCGTCGACGCAGCCGGCGCTTCCTGCGCGGCCTTCGCGTGCTCCGCACCGTGCGCTTCCTGCGCCTCCTGCACGGCAGCCTGCGGCTGCGACGGCCGCAGCGACAGCAGCGAGCGCAGCGCGAGGAGCCGACGCAGCAGCCGGCGTGCGCCGAACTCGTCGCGCTCGACCTCGGTCTCGCTCGCGCGGCGCTCGCGCGAGCGGCGCACGACGTGCTCGTAGAGCCGCTCGGCGTCGGCCGCCTGCTCCTCGACCGTTGCGAGCTGCGGGCACGGCGCGGACGCCAGACGCTCGAGCAGCCCCGGCTCGTTGCGCAGCCGCACCAGCGCCGCGGTGAGCGCCGCCGGCACCCCGGACGGCACGACGAGGCCGTTCTCGCCGTCGCGCACGACCTCCTCGGGGCCGCCGCAGTCGCTGGTCACCACCGGCACGCCGCGGATCAGCGCCTCGCGCACGACCAGCGAGAACGACTCGCGCATCAGCGAGGGCAGGACGAGCACGTCGGCGTCGGCCAGCACGTGGTCGAGCGTCGACGCGGCAAACGGCGGATGGCACACGAGCCGCCCGTTCAGACGATCCGCGTACGGCGCGATCTCGTCCTCGCGCACGGCGTAGGCGTGCACGACGATGCCCTCGGGCAGCGCGCACGCGGCCTCGAGCAGGACCTCGAGCCCCTTCTCGCGGTTGCCCGCGCCGCCGATGAACACCGCGCGCAGCGGCGCCGCGGGATCGCGCGGCCGACGCTCGGGCGCCGCGTCGCCCGGACGCGGCGTGCCGTTCTCCTGCACCGCGATGCGCCGCGCGTCGAGGCCGTTCATGATCAGGCTGTCGCGCAGGTACGCGGACGGCGTCAGGATCTGATCGACGTGCTCGAGCACGGCGAAGAGCCGCGCGCGCCGCTCCTCGAGGTCGACGCCGTCCGGAATCCCCGTGCAGCCGCCCGGGCGCACGATCGGCGAGCAGATCTTCCCCGCCGGCGACAGCCGGAAGAGGCACGGGCAGAGCCACCACCAGTCGTGCATGGTGAGGACGACGGGGACGCCGGCCTGTCGCGCCGCCTCGATGACGCCGACGCCGAGCCCTTGCAGGCTGTGCGCGTGCACGACGTCGGGCCGCGTCGCCGCGAGGAACTCGGCGAAGGACTCGCTCGCGACCGGGTTGTCCCAGTTCTCGCGCGACCAGGGATGGAACGCGCCGCCGAGGTTCACCCGCCAGGTGAGAAACGGCCCGACCATGTCGCGCTTGAGCGCGCCGAGCGGCTCCGCCGCGGTGGTGCGGCCGCTGAAGATCTCGACGGTGTGACCGCGCGCCGCGAGCGCGCGCGACAAGCGGTCGCACACGAGCGTCGCCCCGCCCTGGAACTCCGGCAGGTAGAGCGCGATCGCCTGCGCGATCTTCATCGCAACGCGACCTCCGCAGCGTACGGGACGTGCCAGCGCGCGCGCACCGCGCTCGGCGCCTTCGCAAGCCGCGACACGGAGGCGCCGCCGCGACCGTCGGCGAGCGCGTCGCGCCAGCGCGCGAAGCCGCGCAGGACGAGCGCGACCGGAAGCGGCGCGCCGTCGAGCTCCGCGGCGCCGACGAGCCCGGCGACCGCCGTCTCGCCCGCAGCGGCGCCCGCGGATGCGCCCGCGCCCGCGTGCGCGTCGCTCGGCCAGAACGCGTGCGTCGCGCCGAACGACAGCGCGTTGCCCGTGCCGGCGCCGTCCGCCTCGAGCACGAGCGCGTAGACCCGCCCGCGCGACGCCTGCTCCGGACGCTCGAGGTCGAGCGCGAGCCAGCCCCGGTCCGGCGCCTCGCCCGCGGGCAGGACGGCCTGCGCGGCGACCGTGCCGTCGTCGCGGCGCAGCACGAGGCGCAGATGGTGGTCGAGCCGCTGGCCGTAGGTCACGGCGTGGACGTCGACCCGCTCGAGCCCCGCGACCGCGACGCGGAAGCGCTGCACGAGGCGGCTTCCGTGCCCGAGCGGCGGCGAGACGTCGTCGAGCGAGGCGACCGGGAAGGCCGGGCAGGCGTCCCCCTCGAGCGCGACGCGCGCCGGCGGTTCGGCGTCGAACGCGTCGGCGGCCGCGGCGATGGCGCGCGTGGTGCGACGGCCACGGCGCACGTCCGCGCGGATGCGCGCGAGCAGCTCCATCAGCTCGGCGCCGCGCGAGCGCTCGCCGAAGCGCTGCTCGAGGTCGGCGCGCGCCGTGCGACCGAGGCGCGCGCGCAGCGCGGGGTCGCGCGCGAGCTCGGCGAGCGCCGCGCACCACTCCGCGACGCTCGACGCGAGCCTGCCGTTCGCGCCGTCCGCGATCGCGTGGCGGTACGCGGCCGACGGGCTCGCGACCGTCGGCACGCCGAGCGCCGCGGCCTCGAGGTACTTGATCTCCCCCTTGGCCCGAGCGAAGCGGCGCTCGAGCGCGAGCGGCGCCAGGCAGACGTCGGCGCGCGCCATCTCGGCCGGCAGCTCGTGCCACGCGACGAGCGGCCGGCGCTCGATCCGCGCCGCGAACGGCGCGAGCGCGTCGGGCAGCGCGACCGGTCCGACGATCAGCAAGCGCAGGCTCGCGTCCGTCGCCAGCAGCTCGGCGAGCGCCGGCGCGACGACCGCGAGATCCGCGTCGTGCGACGGCGTGCCGCTGAAGTAGCCGAGCGTCGTCGCGCCGGCTTCGCGAGCCGGCGCCGACGCGCGCGCCCGGTCCGCGAGCGCGAGCTCGGCCGGCGAGACCGAGTTGCGGTGCAGGTGCGCGTTCCAGCCGAGGCTCGCGGCGACGTCCCGCAGCGGCTCGGTCGGGGCGACGAACGCGTCGCAGCCCTCGAGCGTCGCGCGGTAGCGACGCACGCCCGCCCGCCACAGCGTGCGCTCGTCCTCCGGCAGGTGGTCGAGCGCGGGCAGGAAGTCCGGATCGTCGACGAAGATCAGGTCGTCGATCGCGCCGACCACGGGGATGCCGAGGGCGCGCGCCCGCTCCTGCGTCGTGCGAACCGCCGGCGTCGTCGGCACACGATAAAGGAAGAGCACGTCGTGGCGCTCGAGCTCCTCGCCGATACGTGGATCGGCAAAGTGGCGCACGGTCGCGTCGCCGCCGTGGGCCTTCACCTGGGCGGCGCGGTGCAGGACCTGGTAGCGGTGGCAGAAGCCGTCGATGCCGCTGACGAAGAGGACGCGCATGTCTTCCGGAGAGCCCCCGCCGAGGCTGTTAGCAGAGCGGCACGGGGCGGCGAAGAACGTCAGTTGGGCGCGCGCTCGGGGCGCTCCGGGGGGTTCCTACGCTCGTCGCCGGCGCGCGCGAGGCCGCTCGACGGCTGCCCCGGGCGCGGCTTCTGGCTGAACGACGCCATCGCGCCGTGCAGCGGCCCCTCGGGTCCGCCGCATTCCGGTCGGCGCTCCTCCGCATCGTTGTACATGTCGTAGACGCAGGCGATGTCGATCTGCTCGCCGTCGGTGACGCGGATGATCTTCTTGCGCAGGCCGTCGTAGCCCGCGCGCAGCCTGCGCCCCTGCCGGTCGACGTCCTCGACCCACACCGGATGACGGTCGTCGAGCGGCCGCGCCTGGGCGCCGTCGGGCAGCGGCACGTCGACCTGCTCGAGCACCGTCGCGAAGATGCCGAGCGCCGAGATACGGCGGTCGACGCGCTCGCCGGCGCGCTCGCCGCGCGGATACTTGACGATGAGCGGGACGTTGACCGCGCCCTCGTACGGCGGCCAGCCGTGTCCGACGAGGTTCTGCTCGCCGAGCAGCTCGCCGTGGTCGGCGGTGACGATGATCAGCGCGTCCGCGTAGCGACCCTCGGCCTGCAGCGCGCCGAGCAGCTCGCCGATCGTGCGGTCGACCGCTTCGAGACCGGAGTCGTAGGACTCGGCCAGCTCGAGCCGCTCCTGGTCCGAGATGCCGCCGTGACGGGCGCGCAGGTTGGTGAGCTCGGCGCGCGACACGAGCTGCAGACCGCCTCCCTCGGCCGGCACCTTGGCGCGACGGAGGTCGTCGATGCCGACCAGCAGGAACACCGGCCCCGGACGCAGCGCGAGCCAGCGCGCGATCGCCGGGACGAAGCCCGCGGACTGCGCGAGCCGCGCGTCGTCGACCCAGTCGTCGAAGCCGCGGTCGAAGCCCAGGGTGCTCGCGAGATCGGTGCGCCCGGGCACGAACGCCGCGGTGCGCATGCCGCGCTCCCGCAGCAGCTCGGCGAGCGTCCGCGCCTCGGCGTCGATCGGCGCGACCCACTCCTCGCCGTCGCGGAACCGGCGCTCGGCGCCGTGGAACGAGGGCCAGCGTCCGGTGAAGAGCGCCGCGTGCGCGGGGACGCACCAGGTCGCGGGGCTGGTCGCGCGCTCGTAGACCACCGCGTCCTCGGCGAAGCGAGCGAGGTTCGGCATGCGACCGTCGCCGTCGAGCGCGCGACGCACGCGATCGGCGCGCAGCGAATCGACGACGATCAGGATCACGTCGGGGGGCGCGCTGCGGGGCGCCTTGCGCATCTCGCACGCGGCGAGCGCGCAGCCGAGCAGCACGGCGAGGATCGCCGATCCCAGAACGTTGCTGCGTCGGGGAGTCACGGCGCTCACAGACGTCGTTTACGGCGCGATATTTCATGGCTCAAGGGGATTTTGCGCCGCGACGCGAGGAGCGCAGCGTTCACGCGCGGGCGACGCTTGCGTCGTGCAGCCTGCAACCGGAGGATGGCGAGGTGAGCGCGTCGCGCTTCGAGAACCCGCCGGACGACGTCATCCGCGACATCCTCGCCACGCCGCGCACCGTGGCGGTCGTCGGCTGCTCGGCGGATCCGTCGCGCGACAGCCACCGCATCGCGCGCCTGCTGCAGCAGCGCGGGCACCGGGTCATCCCGGTGAACCCGATGGAGACCTCGTTGCTCGGCGAGACGTGCTACCCGAGCCTGCGCGACGTGCCGGAGCCGGTCGAGATGGTCGACGTCTTCCGCCGTCCGGAGTTCGTCGCCGGCGTGGTCGACGACGCGCTCGCGATCGGCGCGAAGATCCTGTGGCTGCAGCTCGGCGTGATCGACGTCGCGGCGGCCGAGCGGGCGCGCGCGGCGGGCCTGACGGTGGTCATGGACCGCTGCCCTGCCATCGAGTACCGTCGTCTCTTCTGACCGCTCGTTCCCGCGACATGCAGCGACCCGTCAAGATCAAGCCGTGGCGCCGGCTCGACACCGAGATGGTGTACCGCTGCCGGGTGTTCTCGCTGCGTCGCGACCGCAGCCTCTCGCCGCGCACCGGCTCGGAGCACGACTTCTTCGTCCTCGAGGCGTGCGACTGGGTGAACGTCGTGCCGCTGACCGCGCAGGAGGAGGTGGTGATGGTCCGCCAGTACCGGCACGGGGTCGGCGACTTCACCTTCGAGATCCCGGGCGGTATGGTCGACGACGAGGACCCCTCGCCCCGCGAGGCCGCGCGTCGCGAGATGGTCGAGGAGACCGGCTGGGACTCGGACGACCTCGTCCCGCTCGGCGCGCTGCACCCGAACCCCGCGATCCAGGGCAACGTGCTGCACACCTTCCTCGCGCGCGGCGTCACCAAGCTGCACGACCCGCGCTTCGACACCACCGAGGAGACCGAGGTCGAGCTCGTGCCGCTCGCCGACATCCCGCGGCTCGTGCGCGAGGGGATGATCACGCACGCGCTGGTCGTCTCGGCCTTCCACCTGCTCGACCTCTGGCGGCGCGAGCAGGGCCGCTGAGCGAGCGAGGCCGAGCGAGCCACGCCGAGCCGGGACGGGCCGCTGAGCGCGCCGCATTCGCGCGCAGCGCGCGCCGCGCGCGGCTCAGAACGGGAAGCCGAAGTTCAAGCGGATCGCGTCGAGGTCATTGCCGACGCGGTAGCTGATGCCGATGCGCGGGTTGCCGAGGACCGGCAGCTGAAACGGCGTCGACGGGTCGGCGCCGATCGAGATGCCGACCTCGTAGACGTTGTCGACCCGCAGCGACGCCTGCTGGACGCGGGTGAACTCGAGGCTCGGCGTGAAGTAGTACCAGATGAAGAACAGGCTCGCGTCGGGCTCGTAGTCCCACACCTTGAAGCCCAGCGGGTGACGCGCCTCGACGCCGGTCTCGAGCGCGCCGTAGGCCTCGGCGTCGGGATCGCTCGTGAAGTCCGCCGTGCCGGCGTAGATGAACGCGTTGCCGAGGCCGAGGGTCCAGCGGTCGACCTGCGTCTGCATGAGGCTGCTCACGCCGACCTGGTAGGTGTAGTACCAAACGTCGTCTTCGAGCTCGCGAAAGCGCTGCCAAGGTCCACCTTGGTCGCGGACGTAGACGCGCGTGTCGAAGGTTCCGCCGAAGCCCCAGGCGCCGATCATCGACACCGTCCACCAGTCGAGCACCGGGATCTCGAGCTTGAGCTTGGGCTCGGCGCTGAGCGTGTGCTGGCTCGCGCGCAGGCCGAAGGCCTCGTCGTCGAAGACGAAGGTCCCCTTGAAGTCGTAGTCGCCGTACTGGATCGGGAAGTGGATGCGCAGCCGCCAGTCGAAGAGCACGTCGTGCAGCACGTACTGGAGCGGAAGCGAGAACACGTTCACCGAGAGCCCGCCCACCCGGTAGCCGCCGAAGCCGAGCTGCGCCGCGTAGACGTAGTTCACCGACACGTCGAGCCCCTCGTCGGGGTCGACCTGCGCGGCGGCCGGGCGCGGGCTCGCGACCAGCAGGCAAATCGCGAGCAGCGTCGCGACGCCGAACGCTGCGATTCGGGACCTCTCCACCGGCCGTGCCACCTCCACCGCCAACCTGATCCTACGGCCGCGGGGCTCGCGCCCTTGAACCGAGGCTGATGGACCGCTCTTCGCCCGCCGCGTCCTTCGAGTCAACGCGCGAGGCCCTACGCTATTCGGCTGGCGCCCCTGGCCCCGACCCGGGTATGAGGGCGGGATGAACGAACGAGCCTGCCGCCCGTTTCTTGGGCACGACAACCGCGTGCTCCGCGCGCTCACCGGCGTGCTCACCGCCGCCGTGCTGACCCTCGTCGCCGTCGGCTGCAGCGACAGCGACTCCAGCAAGACCATCGACCTGATCGTCGAGCATCCCGACCGCTGCGACCCGCTCGACCAGCGGCACTGCTTGCTCCCCTTCCCGAGCAACTTCTTCACGCGTCCCGACCCGTCGACCGACACCGGGCTGCGCATCCACATCGAGCGTGCGTCGGCGATCCGCAACAAGGACGGCGTCCACGTCGACACCACCGAGTGGAACCGCAACGACGGCTTCAGCCCGGGCTCGCAGATCTCGACCTTCATTCCCGGCATCGACCTCGAGCGCACGGGTCTCGTGAGCGTCGCCAACATCGGCGGCTCGCTCGCCGAGGACTCGCCCGCGGTGATCCTCGACACCGTCACCGGCGAGCGCATCCCGTACTTCTCCGAGCTCGACGCGTCGGTCGAGAGCGACGACGCGCGCGTGCTCTACATCCGTCCGGCGCGCAACCTGAAGGAGGGACACCGCCACGTCGTCGCGCTGCGCCGCCTGCGCAACGCGAACGGCGACCTGATCCACGCGGGCGACGTGTTCCGCGCCTACCGCGACCGGCTGATCTCGAACGTGCCCGAGGTCGAGGCGCAGCGCGACCGCTTCGAGCGCATCTTCGCCGACCTCGAGGCGGCCGGCGTGGCGCGCGACGAGACGCTCTTCCTCGCCTGGGACTTCACGGTCGCGAGCCAGCGCAACCTGACCGAGCGCATGCTGCACATCCGCGACGACGCGTTCGCGCGGCTCGGTGATCAGGCGCCGAGGTTCACCGTCGACAACGTCGAGGAGAACGTCGACGAGTTCGTCGCCCGGCGCGTGTACGGAACCTTCGAGGTGCCTCTCTACTTGACGGGCGACGGCGGGCCCGGGACGCGCTTCAACTACGCGGGCAGCGACCTGCCGCAGGTGAACGGCACGTACGAGGCGGTGTTCCAGTGCATCGTGCCGCACGCGGCGCTCGCCGGACCGAACGGCAGCGCGGTGCCGGCGCGTCCCTCGGTGTACGGACACGGGCTCCTCGGCAGCGAGCGCGAGGTCGGCGCGGGCAACGTCCGGCGCATGGCGAACGAGCACAACTTCGTGTTCTGCGCGACCAAGTGGATCGGCATGTCCGAGGAGGACATCGGCAACGCGGTCGTCACGCTGGGCGACATCTCGAACTTCCCGACGATGGCCGACCGCCTGCAGCAGGGCGTGCTCAACACGCTCTTCCTCGGGCGGCTCATGATCCACCGCGACGGTCTGGTCTCGCACCCGGCCTTCCAGGCGAACGGCGAGGGCGTGATCGACCGCACGGCGCTGTTCTACGACGGCAACAGCCAGGGCGGGATCATGGGCGGCATCGCGACGGCGGTGTCGATCGACTGGACGCGCGCCGTGCTCGGCGTCCCGGCGATGAACTACTCGATCCTGCTGCAGCGCAGCGTCGACTGGGACACGTACCGCGCGATCTACGATCCGGCGTACCCCGACGAGATCGAGCGCGGCATCGGCATCCTGATGCTCCAGATGCTCTGGGATCGCGGCGAGGCGAACGGCTACGCGCTGCACATGACCGACGATCCGCTGCCCAACACGCCGCCGCACACGGTGCTGATGCACGTCGCTTTCGGCGATCATCAGGTTTCGCCCGACGCGGCCAACATCCAGGCGCGCACGATCGGCGCGCGGATCCACGAGCCCGCGGTGACGCCGGGACGCCTGCCCTACGTCGAGCCGTACTACTGGGGCATCGAGCCGATCCCGTCGTACCCGTACCACGGCTCGGCGATCGTCATCTGGGACAGCGGCGCGCCGGTGCCGCCGCTCGTCAATCTGCCGCCGCGCGAGGGCGAGGATTCGCACGAGGATCCGCGTGCGGATCCCGAGGCGCGCTTGCAGAAGTCGGAGTTCCTCAAGGTCGACGGCGCGGTGATCGACGTGTGCGGCGGCGGGCCGTGCTTCGCGGATCCGGTCCGCTGAGGAATCACAGCCGCTGGCACAACCGCTAGACGACGTGACGGGCGACAGCAGCCCTGCGCGATTTTCTCGCGCAGGGCTGCTGTACCGGACGCGAAGTCGTGCTATGCCCGGTCACGGTTGGTTCGTCGAACGAGTCGCGTACGGCGCAGAGTCGTTCCTGCCCGCACCGGTACTTGATCGCTTTCCTGCCTTCGTGGGCCACGAACAACGGCCTCTTTCAATCGCGGCTTGAAAGTAAAACCAGGGCCCGCAGCGAACCCCGCACGATTGGGAGACAGATTTCATGGGTAGGAAGCTGTACGTGGGCAATCTGCCATTCAGCGTCGACTCGTCGGCCCTCGAGCGCATCTTCGCCGACTTCGGAACGGTCGAGAGCGCGACCGTCGTCAGCGACCGCGAGAGCGGCCGCAGCCGCGGGTTCGGCTTCGTCGAGATGAGCTCGTTCGAGGAGGCCGAAGCGGCGATCAACGCGCTCAACGGCCAGCAGCACGGCGGACGCCCGCTCACGGTGAACGAGGCGAAGCCGCGTGACGACCGGCCGCGCGGCATGGGCGGCGGTGGCGGCTTCGGCGGTCGTGGCGGCGCCGGCGCCGGTCGCGGTCGCAGCGCGGGCGGCTTCGGCGGCGGCCGCGGCACCCGCTTCTAAGAAGAACTCCCAACGAAACGTGCGGTGCGGACGTCGCGGCCTCGCAGGAGGTCGTGTGTCCGCGACGCACGGAGAGGAAGACGCATGACGCGCGAGGAGCGCGAAGAGCTCGAGAAGCTCGCGGCCCTGCTGACCCGCAAGCTGGCCGTGGTGCTGGCCGGCGAGAACGGCTACCGCGAGATCGACTGTCCGGATTGTCGCGCGGCGGCGCGCGCTGCGCGTGCCGCACGCGACACCGCGACGCCGTCGGATTGCCCGACGTGCGCCGGCACGCGCCGCATGTGGTCGAAGAACGGCGCGCGCGACGCCGTGCGCCGCAACGACAAGGAGCTCATCGCGCTGCTCGGCAAGCCGCGTCCCGGCGCCGCGGCGCGCTGAGCGCGCGGCGCCGGGCGGCTGGTCGTTCGTTAGCACGCTTGCGTCACGCGCGGCTTCCGCGCGCGACGTGCGCGCGCGTCAGCGCGTCTCGACCTCGAAGGTCCAGGCCTTGCGCACCTCGCTGCGCGGCGCGAGGTACTCGTCCGCGAAGCGTCGGTGCTCGGGGTGCGCGCGGTAGGTCTCGAAGTCGGCGAGGCTCGCGAAGCGCACCGTGATGTTGACGTCCCACGACGCCTCGCTCGCGGCGTCGCCCGGGCCGCCCGTGGTGACCGACACCACGCCCGGCAGCGGGCGCAGCACCTCGAGCGCGCGCTGCGCGATCTCGGCGCGCGCCGCCGGGTTCGCGTACTCTTTCTTGAGCTTGACCAGGACGACGCGGTCGAACACGTCCGGCTCCCTCTACTTGCTGACCTTGGTCACCGGGATCCAGCGATCGATGACCGCCTGCAGCTCGCCGTCCTTCTGCCACTGCTCGATCTTCTCATCGAGCAGGACGCCGAGCGTGCCCGCGTCCTCCTTGCGGATCGCCCACGCCAGGTACTCGTCGGTGAGCGGCCGGTAGAGGCCGACGAGCTCGGGATCTTCCTTCGGCGGGCGGCCGACGACGCGCCAGACGGTCGGCGCGTCGTGGATGAAGTAGTCGACCTCGCCGCCGCGCAGGCCGGCGAGCGCGAGGTCGACCGAGTCGTAGGAGACGATCTCCGCCTCGTCGAGGTGCCGGCGCGCGTACGCCTCGCCCGTCGTGTTCTTCTCGACGCCGATCTTGCGCCCGGGCTTGCTCATCGCGTCCGGCGCCGACAGCTCGGCCATGTCCTTCTTGCGGATCAGCGCCATCTGGCCGACGCGCAGGTACGGATCGGTGAACGCGACCAGGTTGCTGCGCCGATCGGTGATCGACACGCCCGACATGACGACGTCGATCTTCTTGTCGCGCAGCGCGGGCCAGAGCTCGTCCCACTCGAGCTGCACGAAGGTGATCTTGGTCGGCAGCTGCTCGCCGAGCTTGCGCGCGAGATCCGCCTCGACGCCGACCACCTCGCCGTTCTCCTCGAAGATGATCGGCGGGTAGTTCGTCGCGACGCCGACCCTGAGCTCGGCCGGCGGCTTCGGCGCGGCGTCCGCGGCCGGCTTCTGCTCGGCGGCGAAGGCTTCGCCGACGGCGAGCGCCAGCGCCACGACCAGCGCCACCTGCAACCCGCGCGGCACGCGCCGCGAAATGAACGAATGACTCATCCTCGATGCTCCTCCTCCGCTACCCGACGCCCGCGGGACGCGGTCGTCCTTCAGGTGAAGCATGGAACCGATGCGCTCGTCCATGCCCTGGTGATGTCGCCCACCGTGACATCGCGCGCCATCCGCGCCACACTGGGCCTGTAGCCATGCCTGTTTCGAACCAGATCGAAGCCGACGCCGTCGGCATCGAGAACCTGTCGATCTGCCGCGCGCTGCGCCAGGCGGTGTTCGTCGACGAGCAGGGCGTGCCGGACGAGGTCGAGAACGACGGGCTCGACGAGTCCTGCACGCACTTCCTCGCCTGGGTGAGCGGCATGCCGATCGGCACCGCGCGCCTGCGCATCGTCGACGGCCAGGCGAAGGCCGAGCGCCTCGCGGTGCTCGAGGACTTCCGCGGCCACGGCGCCGGTCGCAAGCTGATGGACGTGCTCGAGCTCGGGGCGCGCGCGCAGGGCCTGCGCAGCGTGCTGGTGCACGCGCAGGAGCGCGTCGTGTCGTTCTACGAGCGTCTCGGCTACGTGGTCTGCGGCGAGCGCTTCGTCGAGGGCGGCATCCCGCACCTGCCGATGCGCAAGGAGCTGTAGCGGCTCGTCGCGGATCGCCGCGCGCCGTCGTCGCGCCATGCCGAGCGCTGGAGCGCGGCGCGCGCGACGTGACCGCCGCAGCGCTGCGGGCACGCTTCCGCTATCTCGTCGGCCGTGAGGCAGCCGACGACGGCCACGACGCCCGTGACGACGACACGCGAAGCGGGAGCGCGCCCGCGCGACGCACACGCGCCCTCACCGCTCGCGCTCGCGGACGCCGGCTGGATCCTCGCCGTCGGGCTTCTCGTCGCGCTCGTCCTGCGCCCCTTCCAGGACGCGCCGTTCGTCGACGACTGGGTCTACGCCTGGTCGGTCGAGGAGCTGCTCGCAGGGCGCGGGCTGCACATCCTCGAGTGGTCGGCGCACCCGAACGTCGCGCAGACCCTGTGGGGCGCGCTGTTCGCGTGGCCGGTCGGCTTCTCGTTCGTCGCGCTGCGCGTCTCGACCTGGGTCGCGGCGGTGCTCGGGCTGTGCGCGCTGCAGCTCCTGCTGCGCGAGCTCGGTGTCGCGCGCCGCGACGCGTTCCTCGGCACGGCACTCGTCGCGGCGAACCCCGTCTTCGTCGTGCTCGCGACGACGTTCATGACCGACGTGCCGATGGTCGCAGCCCTGCTCTGGGCGTCGCTCTGCTTCGTCGTCGCGCTGCGGCGGCGAAGCGACGCCTGGCTCGCGGCGTTCGTCGTGCTCGCGTGCGTCGCCTGCGCGGTGCGCGTCGTCGCGGTCGCGGCGCCGATCGCGGCGACGGTGACGCTCGCGCTGCACGCCGGCGCGTGGGGACGGCGCCCGCGGCGGCTCCTCGCCGCGGCCGCACCCGTCGTCTTCCTCGCGCTGCTCCTCGCGTGGAACGACGCGGTAGCGCTGCGCGTCGCCGACCTGTCGCACGTCGTCGGCTCGCCGACCTTCCGCAGGCGCTGGATCCTCGAGACGCTGTTCGGGCGTCCGGAGCTCACGCTGCAGGCGCTGCTCTTCGCCGCGGGCTCGGTCGGGCTCGCGCTCGTCCCGCTCGCGGCTGCGATCGCGGATCGCGCGACGCTGCGCCGCGCGCTGCCGGTGCTCGGCGTGCTCGCGCTCGCGGTCGTCGTCGCGTGGCTCGCGAGCGTCGACTGGCCGCCGCCGCTCGCGCCGACCTTCACCTGGACGTGGACCGAGCTCGGCGCGAGCGAGTCGCTGGTCGCAGGGAAGCCGGATCTCGTCGTGCCGGCGTGGGCGAGCGCCGCGGTGACCGTGGTCGCCTTCGTCGCCTTCGCCGTCGTGCTGGCGCTCGCGCTGCGACCGCTGCGCGCGGAGGAAGCGTTCCTCGCCTGGTCGGCCGCGGGTCACCTCGGTCTGATCGCGGTGCTGTGGCTGTTCTACGACCGCTACATGCTGCCGCTGCTGCCGCTGCTGGTCGCGCTCGCGCTGGCGGCGCGGCCGCGGCTGCGCCCGGGGGTCGCGCTCGCCGGCGTGATCGTCTTCGCGCTGGTGAGCGCGGTCGGCGTGCGCGACCACCTCGCCTACGGCGGCGCCTTGTGGGAAGGGGTCGCGCGGCTACGCGCGCGCGGCGTGCCGGACGCGCAGATCGACGGCGGCTACGTCGTCAACGGCTGGCTGCACTTCGTGCGCGAGCCCGACCAGCAGCCGCGCGCCGCCGACGGCCGCGTCGTCTTCCCGTGGCTCACCGACGAGGGAGGCATCCTCCCCTACCAGCTCGCGAACCAGCCGCTGCCGGGCTGGACGATCCTCGACCGCGTGCCCTACGAGCGCTGGCTCGGACGCTCGGGCGCGATCTACGTGCTCGAGCGCGCGCGCTGAGCGCGCCCCGTCAGCGGCGCTCGCCCTGGCCGCGCATCGCGCGGTACCAGACGAAGTCCGGCAGGTTGCGCATCACGAACGACACCGCGTTCCAGGGGAACACCGGCACCGTCGCCTCGTTGACGCCGCGCTCGATGAGGTCGGCCGCAGCGCGCGCGCCCTGCTCGGGGCTGACCAGGAACGGGCGCGACTTCATGTGCTGGTTGATCGGCGTGTCGATGTAGCCGGGCGCGAGCGTCGTGACCGTGATGCCTGTGCCCTGCACCTCGGCGCGCACCGCCTCGAGATAGGCGTTGAGCCCCGCCTTCGACGCCGAGTACGCGGCACTCCCCGGCAGGCCGCGGTAGCCCGCGACCGACGACACGCCGACGATCTGCCCGCCGCCCTGCGCGCGGAACAGCCGCACCGCCGCGTCGACCGTCGCCATCGCGCCGAGCAGGTTCGTGCGCATGATCTCGACGTCGCGCGCGAAGCCGTCGCCGCCGACCAGACGATGGCCGCCGATGCCGGCGTTGGCGACGACGAGCCGCACGTCGCCGACGCGCTGCGCGAGGCGCGGGATCACGTCCTGCACGGCGTCGACGTCCGTGACGTCGAGCACCTCGGTCTCGACGCGCGCACCCGCGGTGTCGCCGGTGATCTCGCGCCGCACCTCCTCGAGCTGCGCGCCGCGGCGCGCGCACAGGCCGAGCTGCCAGCCGCGGCGCGCCAGCTCGCAGGCGAGGGCGCGACCGATGCCGGAGGTCGCGCCCGTGATGATGGCGCCCTTGCTCACGACAGACGCTCGATCAGCGTCGCGTTGGCGAGACCGCCGCCCTCGCACATGGTCTGCAGGCCCCAGCGCGCGTTGCGGCGCTCGAGCTCGTGCAGCAGCGTCGTCATCAGCTTCGCGCCCGTGCAGCCGAGCGGGTGGCCGAGCGCGATCGCGCCGCCGTTGACGTTCAGGCGCTCGGGGTCCGCGTCGCGGAACTCGTCGAGCCACGCGAGCGGCACCGACGCGAACGCCTCGTTGACCTCGTAGAGGTCGATGTCCGCCATCTTGATGCCCGAGCGCTGCAGCAGCTTGTGCGTCGCCGGGATCGGCGCCGACAGCATGACGACCGGGTCGTCGCCCGCGAGCGTCATCGCGGCGATGCGCGCGCGCGGCTTCGCGCCGAGACGCTTGAGCCCGCGCTCGTTCACGATCAGCAGGGCTGCGGCGCCGTCGGAGATCTGGCTCGACGTGCCCGCGGTCAGGAGCCCGACCTCGCTGAGCGGCTTGAGCGCGCGCATGCCCTCCATGCTCGCGTCGCGGCGGATGCCCTCGTCGACGGTCATGGTCTCGGTGGTGCCGTCCTCGCGCGTCACCTCGATCGGCATGATCTCGCGCGCGAAGCGTCCCTCGTCGGTCGCGCGCGCCGCCTTCTGGTGGCTCGCGAGCCCGAAGGCGTCGAGCCGCTCGCGGTCGAGGCCGCGCTGCTGGGCGAGCATCTCGGCGCCGGCGAACTGGCTGAACTTGGCGCCCGGGTAGCGACGCTTCATGCCCTTGCCGTACGGCGCGCCGTAGCCCAGCTTGTGCCCGGCGATCGCGTTGCCGCCGATCGGCACCAGGCTCATCACCTCGACGCCGCCCGCGATCACGACGTCGTGCACGCCGGCCATCACCGCCTGCGCGGCGAAGTGCACCGCCTGCTGCGACGAGCCGCACTGACGGTCGACCGTCGTCCCGGGCACCGACTCCGGCAGCTTCGACGCCAGGATCGCGTTGCGCGCGACGTTCGCCGCCTGCGCGCCGACCTGGTTCACGCAGCCGAAGATGACGTCGTCGATCGCCTCGGGGTCGGCGCCGGTGCGCGCGATCAGCTCGTCGAGCACCGCAGCGCCGAGGTCGATGGGATGCCAGCCCGACAGCTTGCCGCCGCGCCTCCCGACGGGCGTGCGCACCGCGCCGACGATGTATGCCTGCTCCATGATTCTCCTCGCGGGTTGGTGCGCCGGACGAGGCTCGCCGGCGCGTGCACGGCGCTTCTACCGTGCGCGACGGCGCGCCGCGAGGGCGCTCGTGCGAGCGAGGATCGAGATCGAGGAGGCGTCGTCGGGCGACGCGCTCGTCAGGCGGCGCGCTCGGTCACGACGTCGAGCGGCGGCAGAGCCGGCACCTCGTCCGCCGGCGGGATCGGCCGGAAGCCGCGGCGCGCCGCGTGCAGCAGGACCTTCGCCGCGACGCCGGGCGAGAACAGCGCCGACGGCGGACGCAGCATGTTCACCACCTCGGAGACGCGCGTGCGCAGCGCGCGGTCGTCGTAGGTCGCGTGGAACAGCTCGTCCATGTAGCGCAGCGACCAGCTGAACCCGAGCGGCCGCTTGCCCGCGGTCGCCTTCAGGCGGAAGTCGGCGCCGGTCGCCATCGTCCAGGCGTCGCGCTGGAGGCGTGCCTGCGCGCGGAAGAAGCGGCGCGGGAAGTCGACGGCGCGCGCGTCGTGGCGCGCGAGGCAGTCGCCGAGGATGCGCGCCGACAGCGCTCCCGACGTCATGCCCTGACCGTAGACCGGGTTGAACGTGCACGCGGCGTCGCCGACGGCCACGAAGCCGCCGAGGCGCACCGGCCAGCGCTCGTAGTGCCGGTGCCGATTCGCCATCGCGCGGTACGAGTAGACCTTCGAGATCGGCGTCGCGCGCGCGACCGCCTCGGCGAGGATCGGCGAGCGCAGCTCGCGCAGCGCGCGCGTGAAGCCTTCCTCGTCGCTCGGCGGGTAGTGACCCGAAGCGCCAGCGATGGTCACGATCCACTGCCGGTTCTCGACCGGGAACAGCACGCCCGCGTACGACGACTCGGGGTGATCGAAGTCGAACTCGATCCAGATCGCCTTCCACCACCACTCGCTCGGCAGCTGCGCCGGCGCCGCGTACCAGCGCGTGCTGTAGCCGGCGTGCGAGTCGACCACGGTCTCGGCGGGCGGCTCGAAGCCGAGCTCGCGCAGCCACTCGGGCGCGTGCGACGAGCGTCCGCCGGCGTCGACGACCAGGTCCGCCGCGAGCTCTTGCTCGCCGTCCGGTCCGGAGACGCACACCGCGCGGATGCGACGCTCCGGTCCGTCGGTCGCGCGCAGCCCGGTCACCGTCGAGCGCTCGCGCACCTCGACGTTCCGCACGCGCCGGAGCGCTTCGCGCACGATCGATTCGAGCAGGTTGCGGCTCGCGAACAGCGTCGGCACCGAGCCCGGCTGACGCGGCGCCCAGCCCTCGCGTCCGAGCCGCGCGAACTCGAGCCCGAAGTCGATGCGCATCGCGCCGCGCGCGAGCATCGTCTCCTCGAATCCCGGAAAGAGACGCTCGAGCTCGGCGCAGCCGCGCGCGAGCAGCGTGTGCACGTGACGGCCCTGCGGCACGCCCGGACGTCCGAGCGGACCTTGCGGAAAGGCGTCGCGGTCGAGCACCACGACGCGCTCGAAGTGATCGGCGAGAACACGCGCCGCACACGATCCGGCGATGCTGCCGCCGATGACCACCGCCGTGCCGTTCTTCATCGGGTCGCCTTTCTTCGCGCGCCGCCGCGCACGACGCCCGGCTGACGTGCGAGCCCGTTGAGGATCAGATCGAGGCTGTGCTCGAGGGTCGTCTCGAGATCGAAGTCGCCCGCGCGGCGCGCCCACTCGTGCACCACCGCGAGGTAGGTCGACACCAGGACGGTCGCGGCGAGCTGCGGATCGACGCCGGCGCGGAGCTCGCCGGCCGTCTGCCCGCGGCGCACGACGCCCGCGAGCACCTCCGCGAAGTCGCGCGTCTGGTGCCCGTGGTGCTCGAGCGCCTCCGGGTGAGACATCACCTCGCGGACGACGAGCTGCACGACCTGCGGACGCTCGGACGCGCGCTGCGCGAGATGCCGGAACGCCGCTCGCAGCGCGGCGACCGCGCCGCCGCGGTGGCCGTCGAGGAGCTCCGCGAGCTCCTGCGTCATGTGGCGTCCGTACTCGACGAGCAACGCCGCCTTGCTCGGGAAGTGCAGGAAGAAGGTGCCGCGCGCGACGTCCGCCGCCTCGCAGACGTCGTCGATCGTCACCGCGTCGAAGCCGCGCGCAGCGAAGAGCTCGATCGCGGCGAGGAAGATCTCGCGCCGCGTGCGCTCCTTCTTGCGTTCGCGCCGCGACGCGGCGGTGGCCTCCACGAAGACCAGAGCATCACGTGACGCCGCCATAATGATGTACTCTAGTCTATTTTTGATCGCTGATGCAACATCCTCCGGTGTGCGCGGCTGCACGCCCGCGCGAGACGGGATATGACCGCCGCATGAGCATCTTCCGTCGATCCCCCGGACGCGGCGGGGCGCTCGCGCTGCTCCTCGCGTGCGCGCTGCCGACGCTGCTCGCGTCGTGCGCGGCGACGCGCTCCGGAACCGGTGCCGGCGGCGATGCCGCCGGCGGAGGCACCGGGCTCGTCATCGTCGACCTGCACGCCGAGCCGGCGAGCGACCCGTCGCTGGTCAAGCTCGTGGGCACCATCGTCAACAAGACCGACCAGCCGGTGAGCCGGCTGTCGGTGAAGGTCGAGGCGCGCGACGCTCAGGGACGAGCGCTGACCCGCGTCATCACCCCGTCGCTGTCCGACACCATCCCGCCGCAGGGCGGGACGGCGCTGTTCGAGGCGAACCTGCCGCGCAGCAACCTCGTGCACGACTACTTCGCCGAGGTGATGCCGCAGTAACGCGCGAGCGCGACGGCACGCGCGCCTGCCACGCGGGCAGCGAGTCGGCACCCGAGCGCTTCTGCTGCGGCGCCGTTGCGCTCACAGCGTCACGTACTGTGCGAGCAGCAGCGGCACGCCCGCGTAGTACGCGAGGCGCGCGATCAGCTCCGCGAGCCGTCGCGTGCGTCGCGCCGCCGCGTCGCCGCCCGCGGCGCCGACGAGCGACGCGAGCTCGACGACGGCGCGCCACGCGCTCGCGTAGAGCACGAGGTGCACCGTGGCCGTCAGCCAGTAGGCGAACGCGGTCCACGCCCACGCGACCGGGCTTTCGAGGTGCCACTGCCCCATGAGCCCGCCCCAGGCCACGCTCTGGTGCGCGTGGAGCAGCAAGCCCCCAGGCACGAGCGCGAACAGCGGATACTTGACGGCGAGGTGTCGCCAGGTCCAGGGGCCCGCCCAGGCCTTGGCGCGCGCCCACACGAAGACCAGCTTCGACGTCGCCTCCCGTGCCGACGCCACGCCGGCGTCGGCGAGCGCCTCGAGCAGCGGCGTCGGCTCGCGTGCCGCGAGCCCGAGCGGGAAGCGCTCTCCCGACTCGAGGCGCAGCACGAAGCCGGGCTCGGGAAGCGGCACGCGCCACGGCTCGACCGCGGCGATCGAGTCGAGCGCAACGTCGAACGCCTGCCCGCCGACCTGCACCTTCAGCACGCCGCGCTCGATCGAGATGCGCGCGCGCAGCGCGCGCCGCACGAGGTACGCAGCCACCCACGGCAGCAGCGCGAACGACGCGACCGCGCGCAGCACCAGCGACGACGGCAGCAGCGGGTCGATCGCCGCCTGACGGAAGAGCAGGACGACCAGCACGCCCGCGGCGATCACGAGCAAGCCGGCGCGCGCGAAGCGCAGCGGCGGCGGATAGGCGAGCGCGTCGAGCTCGCCCGAGCGCTCGGTCTGCGAGACGGCGGGCACGTCGCGACGCGGTAAGCAGACCGCCGCACGCCGCTCAACCGGCTCGGCGCGAGCGCGTGGCGACGGCGCCCGCGCCTGCCCTGCTACCACGCCGAGGATCGCGCGCTGCTCCACCGCGACGAGCGTCGCGTGGCGCTCCGCCACGACGAGGATCGCGCGCCGCGCCAACCGCGCGGCTCTCGACTCCCCTCGGCAGGCACGTCATACGGCGACATGGCCCCGAAGCGGCGCGCGTCCCGTCCAGCCGAGTCCAACCCGCGCACGCGGATCTACGCCGTCGTGCGCCGCATCCCGCGCGGCAAGGTCGCGACCTACGGTCAGGTCGCGCGACTCGCCGGCCTCGCCGGACACGCGCGCCAGGTGGGCTACGCGCTGCACGCGCTCGACGGGAACAGCGACGTGCCGTGGCACCGCGTGGTGAACGCGCGCGGCGAGGTGAGCCCGCGCTCCGCGCCCGGCTGGGAGGACGTGCAGCGCGATCTCCTCGAGGAGGAGGGCGTCGAGCTCGCGCGCGGTCGCGTCGACCTCGCGCGCTACGGCTGGAAGCCGCGCGCGCGCTGAGCGACCGCACGCGCGAAACGCAACGCCAGCGCGTTCGTCGCTTGACCGCGCGACGTCGCGCCGGCAACGTCGCCGGACCGCCGGGAAGCCCCACCCGAGAGGACCCGCACGATGTACATCGCCTACACGCCCGAGCAGGAGGCGCTGCGCGCCGAGCTGCGCGCCTAC
Organism: Candidatus Binatia bacterium; assembly: GCA_036563615.1. Classification (NCBI taxonomy): domain Bacteria; phylum Candidatus Binatota; class Binatia (SeqCode); species Binatia bacterium. Next base: position 163,943 of record DATCMB010000023.1, on the reverse strand, counting down.
TTCGAAGAGCTGATGACGCCCGAGGTGCAGGCCGAGGTCGCGCGCGGCGACACCGGCGGACCGCACTGCCTCGAGGCGGTGCGCAAGATGGGGCGCGACGGCTGGCTCGGCATCGGCTGGCCGAAGGAATACGGCGGGCAAGGTCGCGGCCTCGTCGAGCAGTTCATCTTCTACGACGAGGCGTGGCGCGCGCTCGCACCGATCCCGGCGCTGACCATCAACGCGATCGCGCAGACCATCATGGAGTTCGGCAGCGAGGAGCAGAAGCGCTTCTTCCTGCCGCGCATCCTCGCCGGCGAGCTGCACTTCGCGGTGGGCTACACGGAGCCGCAGTCCGGCACCGACCTCGCGTCGCTCAAGACGCGCGCGGTGCGCGACGGCGACGACTGGGTGATCAACGGGCAGAAGATCTACACGAGCCTCGCCGGCTACGCGGACTACATCTGGCTCGCGGCGCGCACCGATCCGGACGCGCCCAAGCACACGGGCATCTCGATCTTCGCGGTGCCGACGAGCACGCCCGGCTTCTCGTACTCGATCATCCACACGCTCGTCTCGTCGGGCACGACCAACACGTACTACGACAACGTGCGCGTGCCGGGCTCGGCGCTGATCGGCGGCGTCAATCAAGGCTGGAAGCTGATCACCAACCAGCTCAACTACGAGCGCGTCGCGATCGCACCGCCCGGCATGGTCGAGAAGGTCTACGAGGACACCGTTCGCTGGGCCGCGGAGACGCGGCTTTCCGACGGACGCCGCGTGATCGACCAGGAGTGGGTGCGCATGAACCTCGCCCGCGTGCACGCGAAGCTCGAGTTTTTGCGCTTGATCAACTGGAAGGCGGTGACCTCGCCGTCGGTGAACCCGGCCGTCTCGAGCGCCACCAAGGTGTTCGGCACCGAGTTCTTCTGCGAGGCCTATCGCCTGCTGCTCGAGGTGTTCGGCGCCGCGGGCACGCTGCGCGGCCCCGACGCGCCGCTGCGCGGACGGCTCGAGCGCGCCTACCAGGGCACGCTGTTCCTGACCTTCGGCGGCGGCACCAACGAGGTGCAGCGCGACCTGATCGCGCTCTTCGGCCTCGGCATGCCGCGCGTGCCGCGCCACTGATCCGCCGCGAGAGAGGACGAAGCGATGGACCTCGAGCTCGACGAGAACCAGCGTGCGATCACGGACCTCGCGGGACAGATCCTGCGCGAGTCGCTGACCCGCGAGCGCCTGCGCGCGATCGAGGCGAGCGAGGACCGCATCGCGACCGACGAGTGGAAGAAGCTCGCCGAGGCGGGGCTGCTCGGCGTGCCGCTCGCGGAGGACGTCGGTGGCGGCGGCTTCGGCATCGTCGAGGCGTGCCTCGTGCTCGAGCAGGTCGGACGCACGGTGGCGCCGCTGCCCTATCTCGAGACGGTCGTCGGCGGCGCGATGACGGTCGACGCGTCGGGGAACGACGAGCAGCGCCGCCGCATCCTGCCGCGCGTCGTCGACGGCTCGCTGCTGCTCGCGCCGGCGCTCCTCGAAGAGGGTGACGAGCTCGTCGCGACGCTGCCGCGCACGACGGCGACGCGCGGCCCGGGCGCCTGGCGGCTCGACGGCAAGAAGCGTCTCGTCGCCGCGGCGCACGTCGCGGACCTGCTGCTCGTCCCGGCGCGCACCGCGGACGACACCTGCGCCGTCTTCCTCGTCGAGCCGCACGCGACCGGCGTCACGCTCACGCGTCGCGAGGCGACCACCTTCGACCTGCTGTGCGACGTCCGGCTCGAGAACGTTCGGGTCACGGACGCCGACGTGCTCGGCGGCACGCGCGACGGCATGGAGATCGTCAAGCACATGGTGCGGCGCTTGACGGCCGGCCTGTGCGCGCTGCAGGCGGGCGTCTGCGCGGAAGCCCTGCGCCTGACCGCCGCACACACCTCCGAGCGCGAGCAGTTCGGGCAGAAGATCGCGACCTTCCAGGCCGTCGCGCAGCGCGCGGCCGACGCCTACATCGACACCGAGGCGGTGACGCTCACCGCACGTCAAGCAGCGTGGCGCCTCGGTGCCGGGCTCGACGCGGACGACGCGCTCGACGCCGCGAAGTTCTGGGCCGCGGAGGGCGGCTTCCGCGTCGCGCACGCGGCGCAGCACCTGCACGGCGGCATCGGCGTCGACACCGAGTACCCGCTGCACCGCTACTTCCGCCGCACGCGGCAGATCGAGCTCACGCTGGGCGGCGCCGCGCAGCACCTGGTGCGGCTCGGCGACCGTATCGCGTCGCGCGCGCTGGGGTGATAGCGCGGGCGTCGGAGGACGCCCATGCTGCGGACGGCGCTCACCGAGCGGCTCGGCCTCGAGCACCCGCTGATCCAGGCGGGAATGGCGTCGGAGTGCGGCGCGCGGCTCGCCGCCGCGGTGTCGAACGCGGGCGCGCTCGGCTCGATCGGCTCGATCGGCGGCGCGCCCGACCGTCTCGCCGCGGAGATCGAGGCGTGCCGTGCCGCGACCGCGCGTCCGTTCGCGGTCAACGTCGTCACCTGGGACTGGGCGCCGTTCGCGCGCGACCTGCTCGAGGTCGCGCTCTCGTGCGGCACGCCGGTCATCACGCTGTCGTTCGGCGATCCGCTGCCTGCGCTCGAGCGCTGCCGCGAGGCGGGTGTCCGCGTGCTCGTGCAGGTACAGGACGTCCCCGGCGCGCGCGCCGCGCTCGCGGCGCGGCCCGACGCGCTGATCGTGCAGGGTGGCGAAGCGGGCGGTCACGCCGGACGGCGCGGCACGCTCGGCTTCGCGGCGCAGGTGCTCGACATCGCGCGCGACGCGGGGAGCGACGTGCCGATCGTGGTCGCGGGCGGCATCGCGACCGGGCGCGGGCTCGCTGCGGCGCTCGCCATGGGTGCTGCCGGCGCGGTGCTCGGCACGCGCTTCAAGGCGACGCCGGAGTTCGGCGTCGCGGCCGGCGCCGATGCGGAACCCGATTCGCTGCGCGCGCACAAGCAGGCGATCGTCGCGAGCGACGGCGACGACACCGTCAAGGACGAGATCGTCGACGACGCGTGCGCGCTCGCGTGGCCGCGCGGCGTCGTCGGGCGTGTGCTCGGGAACCGCTTCACCGACGAGTGGCGCGGACGGCGCGACGAGCTGCGCCGCGCGGTCGCCGACGCGGCGCGCCGGAGCGGCCATCCGTCCGCCTTCGTGGCGGCGCTCGGCGCGGATCCGGAGCGCGCGCTGAACTGGGCGGGCGAGTCGGCGGGTCAGGTGCGCGAGGTACTGCCCGCGGCCGAGATCGTGCGCTCGGTCGTGCGCGAGGCCGAGGAGCTGCTGCGCGGGACGAGCGCGCTGCTCGCCTGATCGCGACCGGGCCGCGCGCGGCGCCCCGCTTCGGCGTCGCGCCCACCCGCTGCACACGACGACCCACTCGTGATAGGCGGGCGACGTGACGTCGACGATCGATCTGCTCGACCTCGCGCAGTACGAGCGCGAAGGCCCGCCGTACGCGCTGTTCGCGAAGCTCCGCGAGGAAGCGCCGGTCTACCGCCATCCGGAGGCGGACGGACCGGGCTTCTGGGCGCTGACGCGCTACGAGGACGTGGTGCGCGTGTCGCGCGACTCGGAGACCTTCTCCTCGTTCCAGGGCGGCACGATGGTGCAGGACGCGCGGCCCGAGGAGCTCTTCCTGCTGCGGCAGATGATGCTCAACATGGATCCGCCGCAGCACACCAAGCTGCGCGCGCTGATCAACAAGGGCTTCACGCCGCGCCAGGTGGCGCAGCTGCGCGGACGCATCAGCGAGCTCGCGCGCGCGATCGTCGACCGCGTCGCCGAGCGCGGCGAGTGCGACTTCGTCAGCGACGTCGCGGGCGAGCTGCCGTCGTACGTCATCGCCGAGCTGATGGGCATCCCGCTCGAGGACGGACGTCAGCTTTATCGCTTGACGGAGCGCATGCACACGGCGGAGCCGACGCCCGAGGGCCTGGCCGACGCGCAGGCGGCGATCGCCGAGATGATGTCGTACGCCGACGGCATCCGCGCCGAGAAGCGCGCGCGTCCGGCGAACGACATCGCGAGCACGCTGCTCGCGGCCGAGGTCGACGGCGAGAAGCTCACCGACCTCGAGTTCGACATGTTCTTCCTGCTGCTGATCAACGCGGGCGGCGACACGACGCGCAATCTGGTCGCGGGCGGGATGCTCGAGCTGATCCGCCACCCCGACGAGCGTCGCAAGCTCACGGAGAATCCGTCGCTGCTGCCGACGGCGATCGAGGAGATGCTGCGCTACTGCTCGCCGGTCGTGCACTTCCGCCGCACGGCGACGCGCGACGTCGAGATCCGCGGCCAGACGATCGCGGCGGGCGACAAGGTGGTGATCTTCTACGCGTCGGCGAACCGCGACCCGTCGGTGTTCTCCGACCCCGACCGCTTCGACGTCACGCGCTCGCCGAACGAGCACGTCGCGTTCGGCGGCGGCGGCGTGCACTACTGCCTCGGCGCGAACCTCGCACGCGTCGAGATCCACGCGATGTTCGAGGAGGTGCTGCGTCGCCTGCCCGACCTCGAGCTCGCCGGTCCGGTGGAGCGGCTGCGCTCGGCCTTCATCAGCGGTCCGCGGCGGATGCCGGTGCGCTTCAGCGCGCGTCGGGCGTAGCGAGCATCTGCGGGACGTAGAAGGCGGGCTGCTCCTCGAGCGCGCGCACCGCCGCGTCGTAGCCGCCCGACCAGACGTTGACGTTGTAGGTCACGACGTAGCCGTCGGGCGGCGCGAGCTCGGGGTGCGTCTTCGGCGCATATGCGGCGTAGACGTGCTCGCACGCCGGCGGGATCTCCTCGAGCGTGGTCCCCGGCGGCAGCGGCGGGCACGGGCCGCGCGTCGTCGTGCTCCACGGCGCGGGGATCGCGTACACGACACCGCGGTCGGTCCACGGACCGAGCAGGTCGTCCGCGGTGTAGAGGCGGATGTCGTAGCTCAGCGCCGGGATCTGGAAGGTGTACCAGCCGAGCGCCGCGTCGTGCGCGATCGCCGCCTCCGACGTCCCGGGCAGTCCCGGTACGACGTGCAGCGCGCTCGCCGCAGGAAGGTCGGTGGACCAGAGCGGCGCGCCACCGTCCGCGGCGCGCACCAGGAACTCGGGCGCGGGACGCCAGCCGCGCTCCGCGAGGTCGTCGACCGCGACCCGCGCCACGACCGTCTCCGCCTTCTCGCCGACGTCGCGCGAGCCGAACAGGTAGACGTGGCGCCCGACGTGCACGAGCGCCGTCGTCCAGCTGACGAGCGGACCGCCGTCCGGGGCGGGCGCCACGAATCCCGGCAGCGGCTGCACGTCGTAAAGCCAAATATCCGGTGGGGCGTCGGGGTTGTAGACGCGGATCAGGTGGTTGCCGACCGGCAGCAGCCCGCTCTCGAACGTGTGGCGGTTCGCCGCGATCAGCAGCACCGTGCCGACGCGCACGCCGGCGAGCGGCCAGAGAAAGCCCTCCTCGGAGGTCGCGAAGATCGGCGCCGACGCGTCGCCCTCGCTCCGCCAGTACTTGACGATGGGATAGAAGCTGCCGTCCCTGCTGCGCACCATGGTGCCGACGGAGTTCGCGATCATGCCGGCGCCCGGTCCCGCGATCTCACGTCGGCACGCGCCGCCGCGCACCGCGCAGTCGCCGTGCAGGACGCCGAGCAGCGTGTCGCCGAAGATCCAGACGTAGCGGTCGTCGGCGAGGCGGATCGAGCTCGCGACGTCGCCGCCGAGCCAGCTCGGTCCGCTCGGCGCGGGGTACGGGTCGATGAGCGCCTGCAGCTCGGCGTCCGGAGAGAGCGGGAGGACGGCGTCGCGTGCGGCGGCGGTGGCGGAGGTTGGCGGCGCCGGCGGCGGCAGGGGTGTGGCGCGGCGCGCCGGCGTCAGCCCGCAGTGCGCGAGCAGCGGCAGGGCGATCAGCAGGAGCCCGAGCGAGAACGCGGCGCGCGGCCGCGCCGTCGCGCCGGTCGCGGCCTTCTCGCGCAGGCCGCCCGAGATCGGACAGGCAGCCGCGCTGCTCGACGACCCTCTCCGCTGCATCGACGCCCTCCTCTCCCCGCGCCGCGCGTCCGCGCCGGCAACGCCGTCCTTTTCTACGCGGGACGCGGCGCGCACGCCAAGACGCGCGCCGCTCGCGTCTTCGACGTCGCCCCGCCAAGCTGCTGCATGGACGCGTCCGAGTGATACGAAGAATTGCGATGGCGCACGCGTATCCCGCCGACCTCGCGCGGTTCGTTCGCGAAGTTTGGACCGACGGCACGGAGCTCGAGAGCGAGTACTGCGAGTTCACCCCGGAGCGCGAGGCGCTGCCCGAGCCCGAGGTGCTCGAGACGATCCTCTCGACCTGCTACCAGGCGAGCCTGCTGCGCGAGGAGGAGCGCACGGTTCGCTTCCGTCTGATCCTCGCGAGCCCGGACGCCTTCCCGCCGCCCGGCGGTCCGCCACATGGCCTGCACCGGCTGCTGTTCAGCGAGCCGCGCCCGTTCACGCAGCACGAGCTGCGGCGTCTCGCGCCGGGCGTCGACTTCTACCGCACGCTGATCGGCGCGCACATCTATCCGCGCACCGGGCTCGGCCTCTGGGGCATGATCAACACGGGGCCGCGCTGGGTGCAGGCGAGCTACGGCGGACGGCAGAGCTTCCAGCGTCTGCCTGCGAACCTGGTGGTGCGCGTCACCGCACCGGGTCGCATCTCGGTGTGCAAGGGCCTGCTGACGCTCGCGACGCTGATCGGCGGCCGCATCGTGCAGCGCTCGCCGGACGTCTTCGACTCGACCTGGCTGCGCGCGGCGTTCGCGGACGTGCGCGACGAGCTGATCGAGCTGCACCGAGCGGCGCGCGAGCGCGCCAGCACCGCGTGGGCCGAGCTCGATCCGGAAGTCGGGCGCGTCATCGGCCAGCACGTCGTGCGGCAGATCATCGCGCTCGTGCGCAACGGCCACCACGGCGGCACGATCATCTTCCTGCCGCCCGAGGGCGACGGCTCGATCGAGAAGCTCGACGGGCGCATCCTTCCCAAGTACCGCTTCGCGCCCGAGGAGCCGCGGCGACGCTTCCGGACGCTGATGGTCGCGCTGCTGAACGCGCTCGCGGCGAGCCACCCACCCGAACCCGGTCGCCGCGTCGGCTGGCAGGAGTACGCGTCGAGCCACGACGGCGGCATCGCGCAGCTCGACGAGGCGCTGTTCGAGCTCGCGCACCTGATCGCGAGCTGCGCCGCGATCGACGGCGCCGTCGTTTTGAACAAGCGCTTCGAGATGCTCGGCTTCGGCGCCGAGATCGGCGGCGACCTGCCGGCCGTGCGCTACGTCGCCCGCGCGCTCGACATGGAGGGCACGCAGAAGGTGCGCGAGTCGGTCGAGAGCGTCGGCACGCGGCACCGCTCGGCGTACCGGCTGTGCAACTTCGTGCACGATGCGGTGGCGATCGTGGTCTCGCAGGACGGCACCGTGCGCGTCGTCAAGTGGCACGACGGCGAGGTGACGTACTGGGACTACGTGTCGACGAGCGTCCTCGACCTTTGAAGGCGCACGGCCGATGATGAAGGCGCGGACGTCGATCCGCCCGACGCGGGCACGGACGTCGCACACGGAGGTCGGGATGAGGAACGCACGGCTTGGGGTGAAGGCTGCGCTCGTGGCGCTGGCGCTCGTGGCGACGTCGGCGACCGCGCGCGCCGAGGAGGGCTTCACCGACCCGTTCGCGTACTGTCGCGCGGTCGGCACCATCGACGCGCCCGACGCACGCTGGCGCGGGCCGGCGGTGCCGAAAGCCGTCGCGCGCGGTCTGCAGAGGGCGCTCGGCGTCGCGCCCTCGGAGCCGCTCGAGCCGTTCGAGCGCGGCACGTCGTGGCGCTGCATGGACGGCGCGGTCTACGCCTGCAACGTCGGCGCGAACCTGCCGTGCAGCGCCAAGCCGTCGACCGACCCGCAGCCGAACGAGGGCATGCGCACCTGGTGCAAGGAGAACCCGGGCTCGGACTTCATACCGATGTACATCACCGGGCACGACACCCTCTTCGACTGGTCGTGCGACGGCGAGTCGCCGAAGCGCGGCCGGCAGATCTCGCAGCTCGACGCGCGCGGCTTCGTCGCCAACATCTGGCACCGCCTGACGCCGTCGGAATGAGCGTCGCGCTGGCTGAACGCGCGGCCGCGGTGTAGCCTCGTCGTCGCGCGGCGTCCGAGCGCCGCGCGGTGCAGCACGGGTCGTGGGCAGGGCGGTGGGGAGCCGCAGCAGTAGAGAGGCTCGGGAGCGACGGTCGCACCTCTGGCGCAACGTCTGCACCGTCGTCTTGATCGTGCTGTGCGCGCTCGCGAGCGCGTGCTCCGCGCGCCGTCCGTCGCGTCCGCACGACGCGTGCGCGATCTTCGAGGAGATCCCCGACTGGTACGAAGCCGCGCGCGAATCGTACGAGACCTGGGGCGTGCCGGTGCCGATCCAGCTCGCGGTGATCCACCAGGAGTCGCGCTTCGTGCACGACGTGCGTCCGCCGCGCAAGAAGATCCTCTGGGTGATCCCCGGACCGCGTCCGTCGAGCGCGTACGGCTACGGACAGGTGCTCGACTCGACCTGGAAGGAGTACCAGGACGAGCGCGGCGGCTGGTTCGCCGACCGCGACGACTTCGAGGACGTCGTCGACTTCATCGGCTGGTACGGCGCGCGCGGCGCGCGTCGCTATGGGATCCCGCGCGACGATCCGTACGCGTTCTACCTCTCGTACCACGAGGGCCACATGGGCTACGTGCGCGGGACGTACCGCAACAAGCCCGAGGTCAAGCGCCGCGCGGCGGAGGTCGCGCGCCGCGCGCGTCAGTACGCGCGGCAGCTCAGCGCGTGCGACGTCGATTGAGCGCGCGCTCGGGCCGCGTCGAGCGCGCTCACGTCGCAGCGAGTGCCCTCACGCTGCGGCGCGTGCGCTCGCGTCGCAGCCCGCCCGCTCACGCCCGCGGCGACGCGAACGTCGTCGGATCCATCCGGTAGAACTCGCGCAGCTCCTCGAACAGCGCGGGGTGCTTCCTGCGCAGCGTCTCGGGACGCTCGAAGAACTCCTCGGTGACGACCGCGAAGAACTCCGCGGGGTTGGTCGCGCCGTACGGGTCGATGTCGGTCGGCGCGCCGGTCGCCACCGCGCGACGCAGCGCCGCGAACTCCGCGCCGAGGATCCGTGCCCACGCGACGTAGTTGCTGCGTCGCTCGAGGATCGGCGTGCCGTTCGACGTGCCGTCCTCCTGGTCGAGCTGGTGCGCGAACTCGTGCAGCACGACGTTGTGGCCGTCGTTTGCGTCGCTCGCGCCGCGGCGCACCGCGTCCCAGGCGAGGACGACGATGTCCTCGACCCACGACTCGCCGAGCCGTCCCGATTCGCTCTCGAGCACGACGCCGCCCGGCAGACGCTCGCGCGTCTTCGCGACGTACGGGTGCGGGTAGACCAGGATCGTCACGAGACGCGGGTAGTAGTGCGGCTCGCGGTGCAGCAGCAGAAGGCACGCCTGCGCGGCGATGGTGACGCGAATCTCGTCGTCGATGACGAGGCCGCCGCAGCCCTCGAACTTCTTCTCGTCGAGAAAGACCTGCACGTGGCCGAGGAGCTCCTTCTGGTCCTCCTCCGGCAGGCGATTGAACAACGGGAAGTTGCGCTCGATGATCGCGCGCCACTCGGGCGGAAACGGCGCCTCGCGCAGCCGTCGCCGGCGTCGCTCACGTAGACCGAACATGGTGTCTCCCGCGCATGCGGGCGACATCATCAGCAAGCGAGAGGCGCTTCGGCAAGCGTCCGCGCGGTCGTGGCGTTCTGTAGAAACGACGAAGCCCACCGACCCGTTCGGGTGGTGGGCTTCAGCGTTCGCCGTTGCCGCGCGCGGCGTCGAGCGTTCGTCGAACGCCTTCGCGGGCGTCAGGACTGCGGTGCCTCGGCGCTCAGCACGAGCGCGTTGAACAGCATCACCCAGTTCTGGCGCTCGGCGTAGCCCTTGATCTCCTCGTACGTGCAGCGGAACGGCAGATCGGGATTCTCCCAGACCTCGATCTGCTGCCCCGAGATGTACACGCGGCGCGAGCCGATCTGCGTGTTCATGACCTTCTCTCCGTACCCCCGCGTCACGCGGCGACCGGGACGCGCGGCAGCGACTTGACGTTGAAGCGAGCGCCGCGAGGACGACCGACGAGGCGAACCTTGCCGCTGTTGACGAGATGAACGACGGTCGCGATGACTTCCGCCTCGGAGGTCGCGTACTCGGCGACAACGGTGACCAGATCCTGCATCGTGACTCGGGGTACCATGAGCCTCCTCCTTTGGCTGGCCGCGTAGAGCAAGCACGATGCCACCGAGCCGAGTCATCGCCCCGTCGCGCTCAAGCGGCGGTTTTCGCTGCCGAACCTCGCAACTTCCGGAAGCAGGGCCCGCGTCCGGGCAGGTCACGATGTGCACGCTCGTCGACAGGATGCATGACAGGTCCTCCGACATGGGCGGTCGCCCATTTCGTACGCAGGGCTCGCTCGACGGTCGGCGCTCGATCGCGCACACTGCGCTCGTGCTCGAAGACGCAGCGTTCGTTTCAACGATGGGGACGCGCGAGCGCGCGGCCGTCCGCGCGGCGGCGAACGACCCGACGGTCAACGTTCCGACCTGCGATTCAAGGATCCGTCAGGCGCGCGCGCTCGCTCGCCGCGGCGTGTCGTGCGGTGGAGCGTCATGAGCGTTCCTTCGGGCGCGAGCGCGCCAGCGGCGACCAGCTCGCCGTCGCTCACGCGGCTCGCCGAGCGTCTCGCGACGGTGGTCGGGCGCGACGGCATCGTCGACCGCCCGGAGGCGCTGCTCGTCTACGAGTGCGACGGCTACACGCTCGAGCGCTCGACGCCGGCGCTCGTCGTCCTGCCGCGTACGCCCGAGCAGGTCGCCGAGGTCGTGCGCGTGCTCGCGGCCGAGCGCGTGCCGTTCGTGCCGCGCGGCGCCGGCACCGGTCTCTCGGGCGGCACGCTGCCGGTCGCCGCGCCGGTGATGGTCTGCACGAGCCGGCTCCAGGCGATCGAGTCGATCGACGTGCGCAACCGGCGCGTCGTCGCGCAGGCGGGCGTGGTCAACGCGTGGATCACGCGCCGCGTGCAGGACGCGGGGCTGCTCTACGCCCCCGATCCGTCGTCGCAGCCGGCGTGCACGATCGGCGGCAACGTCGCCGAGAACTCGGGCGGTCCGCACACGCTCAAGTATGGCGTGACGACGAACCACGTGCTCGGCGTCGAGCTCGTGCTGCCGAGCGGCGAGGTCGTGCGCCTCGGCGGCGCCGTCGAGGATCTCCCGGGCTACGACCTGGTGGGGCTCGTCGTCGGCTCGGAGGGGACGTTCGGCATCGTCACCCGGGCGACCTTGCGCTTGACGCGCGCGCCGGAAGCGTACCGAACCTTCCTCGCCGTCTTCGACTCGGTCGACGCCGCGAGCGAGGCCGTCTCGGGCATCATCGCGGCGGGCATCGTCCCGGCGGCGCTCGAGATGATGGACGGGCTCATCCTGCGCGCCGTCGAGGACGCGTTCCACGCCGGCCTCCCGGTCGACGCGGGCGCGGTGCTGCTCATCGAGCTCGACGGCATGGCGGCCGGCCTCGACCCGCTCGAAGAGCGCGTGCGCGCGGTGTGCACGGCGTGCGGCGCGCGCGAGCTGCGCGTCGCGCGTGACGACGCCGAGCGTGCGCTGCTCTGGAAGTGCCGCAAGCGCGCGTTCGGCGCGGTCGGGCGGCTCGCGCCGAGCTACTGCACGCAGGACGGTGTCGTACCGCGCACGCGCGTGCCCGACATCCTGCGCTCGATCGCAGCGACCGCCGAGCGCCACCGTCTGCGGATCGGCAACGTGTTCCACGCCGGCGACGGCAACATCCACCCGATCATCCTGTTCGACGAGCGCGATCCCGACGAGGTCGCGCGCGTGCTCGCCGCCGGCCGCGAGATCCTCGAGGCCTGCGTCGCGCTCGGCGGCAGCGTGACCGGCGAGCACGGCATCGGCGTCGAGAAGATCGCGCAGATGCCGCTGCTGTTCTCGCCGGAGGACCTGCTCGCGATGACGCGCGTGCGCGCGGTATTCGATCCCGAAGGCCGCGCGAACCCGCACAAGATCTTCCCGGACGCGAAGGTGTGCGTCGAGACGCGCACGCCGCGCCGGCGGGCGGCGCTGTGAGCACGACGCGCGACGACGCGGGCGCGCCTCCGCTCGTCGGGAGCGGATCGCAGCAGCGCGCCGGAACGCCCGCCGACGCCGTCGACGGCGTCGTGCCCGCGCGCGTCCTGCGCCCGGTGAGCCTCGGCGCCGCGCGCGACGCCGTGCGGAACGCGGCGAACGCCGGCGAGGCGTTGCTCGCGAGCGGACGCGGCCGGCATCTCGCGATCGGCGGCGTTCCCGAGCGCCTCGACGTGCTGCTGCAGCTCGACCTGCTGAACCGCATCCGCGAGCACGCCGCCGCCGACATGACGGTCACCGTCGAGGCCGGCTGCACGCTCGCCACGCTCGCCGCGACGCTCGCCGAGGCCGGCCAGTGGCTGCCGCTCGACCCGCCCGCGCCCGAGGAGACGACCGTCGGCGGGCTCATCGCGGCGAACCTCTCCGGTCCGCTGCGCGCCTCGCAGGGCACGGTGCGCGACCTGCTGCTCGGCCTGCGCTGGATCGCTCCGGACGGCGCGCTGGTCGCGGGCGGCGGACGCGTGGTGAAGAACGTCGCCGGCTACGACCTGCCGAAGGCGCACGTCGGCGCGCTGGGGACGCTCGGCGTGATCGTCGAGGCGACCTTCAAGCTGCGTCCGCGTCCGGAGCGCGAGGGTGCGGTGCTGCTCGCGTGCGCCGACGCGGCGTCCGCCGTGAACGCGGCGCTCGCGGTGCGCGACGCGGTCGAGCCGGGCTGGCTCGAGATCGCGTCGGGGACGGTCGCCGGCGTCGACGCGCCGTTCGCCGTCGCCTGCGGCTTTCTCGGCGTCGCGGCGGAGGTCGAGGACGCGCGCGCCCGTGCGCGCGCCGCGGCGGACGGGGCCAAGGCGGAGGTCGCGGGCGCGCTCGACGACGAGCCGGCACGCGAGCTCCGCGCGCGCCTCGGCGGCTTCGCGCTCGCGCCGGCGGCCGCCGTGCTGCGCGCCTCCACCCTGCCCAACCGGCTCGCCGACGTGCTCGATGCGCAGGCACCCTGCGTCGCGCACGCGGCAAACGGCGTCGCGCGTCTCGTCGCGCAGAACAGAGAGAACGCGATCGAGCTCGTGCGCCGTCTGCGCGTGCCCATCGAACGTGCAGGCGGTGCGCTCGTCGTCGAGCGCGCGACGCCCGACGTCAAGCATGCGCTGCGCGAGCTCGGCGGCGTGTGGGGCGACCCAGGCGACGGTTGCGAGCTGATGCGGCGCCTCAAGGCCGCCTTCGACCCGGGACGCGCGCTAGCGCCCGGGCGCTTCGTCGCGGATCTCTGAAGGCGTATCTACAAAAGTTTGCAAAGCAGCTTTACTGCGAGCTTTCCCCCCGCCTGGAGTTGGTTCTCCTTCCTCGCCCAATGCACCAGCGGACAGTGAATCTCTCCGACGAGCTGCCCCGTCTCATCGACCTCGCCTACGATTGCGCCACGGACGCCGCGCGCTGGCCCGCGCTCCTCGAGCGGCTCACGATCGCGACCAACAGCCGCGGCGCCACGCTGATGGTGCACGACCTCGCTCTCGGACGAGCTCGGCGGCCTGTGGCAGCAGGGCTTCGATCCGGACCTCATCCGAGAGTACGCGGAGTGGGCGCCGCGCAACGTGTACTTCCTCGAGGTGTGCCATCGCACCGGGATGGTGGTGCGCGGCGAGGACCTCGTCCCCGACGAGCTCGTCGTGAAGACGGCGTACTTCAACGAGTACCTGCGGAAGGTCGACACGCTGCACCACCTGGGAGCCTGCCTCGCTCGTGAGCAGTCCGTGCTCGCGCTGCTCACCGCGCAGCGCTCCCTGCGGCAGCCGTCGCACTTCGACCTCGAGGAGCGGCTCGTCGAGGCGCTCGTCCCGCACCTGCAGAAGGTCGTCGCGCTCCAGCGCCGGCTCGCGGGCATCGAGCTCGAGCGGGCGGCGGCGGCCGAGGCGCTCGACCGCCTGACGTTCGGCGTCTGCCTGCTCGCGCGCGACGGACGCGCTCTGCTGGTCAACCGCGCCGCGCGCGCGATCTTCGACCAGGCCGACGGCCTCGTGCTCGGCGCGACCGGGATCGGCGCCGAGGCCCCGGCGGCGCGCAGCCGGCTCGCGGGCATGATCGCACGCGCGTGCCGAGCGCAGGCCAAGGCCAGCGACACCGTCCTTCCCGTCCGGCGGCGCTCCGGGCGTCGTCCGTACGCGGTCCTCGTGTCGCCGCTCCGCATCCGCAGCTCGGAGCTGGCGATCGATCCGCCGCGCGCCATCGCGATCCTGATCGATCCCGAGCAGAAGCTCGCGGGCGCCGAGGAGCTGCTCGCGCAGCTCTACGGCTTGACGCCCGCCGAGGCGAGCATCGCGCGTCTGCTCGCCGACGGCCACTCGGTCTCCGAGATCTGCGACCAGCTGCAGGGGACCGCCAACACGACGCGCACGTACATCAAGCGCCTGTTCTCGAAGACCGGCACGCGCTCGCAGGCCGGGCTCGTGCGGCTCGTGCTGCAGCTCACCGGGCAGCTTCGTCGCGACCGCGACGCCTAGCCGGCGAACCCGCCGCGCGACGCGACCGGGTGCGCGATCCGGCGGCGAGCTGGTAACGAGGGGGCATGACGTCCCACGCGCTCGGCGCCGCGCCCGACCCGCAAGCGCTCTCGTCGTGCGTGCACTGCGGTCTCTGCCTGTCGTCCTGCCCGACCTACGTCGAGCTCGGCACCGAGGCCGACTCGCCGCGCGGACGCATCCACCTCATGCGCGCCCTCGCCGAGGGGCGACTCGCGCCGACCACCGAGGCGACGCGTCACCTCGACACCTGCCTCGGCTGCCGCGCGTGCGAGAGCGCATGTCCGTCCGGGGTGCCGTACGGCGAGCTCATCGAGGCGGCGCGGCCGTGGGTCGAGGAGCGCCGCGCGCTGCCCGGTCGCCTCGCGCGGCGCGCGCTCGGCGCGGCGCTGACCCGCCCGTCGCTGCGTCGCACGCTGCTCGTGCCGGTGCGCGCGGTCGCGGGCGCCGCCTGGCTGCGCACGCTCGCGCGCCACGTGCCGTCGAGCTGGACGTCGTACGCGGCGGCGCTGCGCCCGCTGCGTCCCGCCCCCCCGCCACTGCCGCGCGTGATCGAGCCCGAAGGCGAGGTGCGCGGCGAGGCGCTGCTGCTGACCGGCTGCGTCGCGCACGATCTCTTCCCGCACACCAACGCGGCGATCGCGCGGCTGCTGGCGCGGGCCGGCGTCCGCGTCCGCGTGCCGCAGTCGCAAGGTTGCTGCGGCGCGCTGTCGCTGCACCTCGGGCACGAGACGCGAGCGCGCACGCTCGCGCGCGACGTCCTGACGCTCGCTGCGCTGCACCCGACCGACTGGGTGGTCGCGACCGCGGCCGGCTGCGGAGCGTTGCTGCGCGACTACGCGCGCCTCCTGCCCGACGATCCGGCGGCCGCCGACCTCGCCCGCCGCGCGCGCGATCCGCTCGCGCTGCTCGACGAGCTCGGCCTGCCGCCCGCGCCCCATCCGCTCGCGCGCACCGTCGCGGTCCACGACCCCTGCCATCTGGCGCACGCGCAAGGCGTCCGTGCGGAAGTGCGACGACTGCTCGGCGCGATCCCTGGGCTGCGGCTCGTCGAGCTGCCGGAGTCGGACGTCTGCTGCGGCAGCGCCGGCACCTACAACCTCACCGAGCCCGGAATCGCGGGGCGATTGCTCGAGCGCAAGCTCCAGCGCATCGCCGAGAGCGGGGCCGACATCGTCGCGGCCGCGAACCCCGGCTGCCTGCTGCAGATCCGGGCCGGGGCGCTGCGACGCCGTCTGCCGGTCGCGATCGAGCACCCGATCGACCTGCTGGCGACGGCGCACGGCGTCCACGCTTGACGAGGCGACGGGGGTAGCATCAGCCGATCGAGCGCGGCAAGCTCGTCGGTATGCAGGCGCGCTTCCATCGCAATCGATCCTTTCGCGCCGGCCAGTGCATCGTGCTCGCCGCTGCGACGCTGCTCTTGACGACGGCCGCGATCGCGGACGATCGGCTGTCGGACGCCGACCGTCAAGCAATCCGCAACGTCATCGAGCAGCAGCTGCGCGCCTTCAAGCGCAAAGACGGCTTGACGGCGTTCTCGCTTGCGGCGCCGGTGATCCAGCAGATGTTCGGGACGCCGGAGAGCTTCATGCTGATGGTGTCGGAGACCTACGCTCCGATCTACCGCCCAGAGAGCCACACGTTCGGCGAGCTCGAGCTGGTGGCGGGCGAGTGGACGCAGAAGGTCACCGTGGTCAGCGAGGACGGCACCGCGGTCGACGCCTTCTACCTGATGGCGCGTCAAGACGACGGCAGCTGGCGGATCCTCGGCTGCCTGCTCGTGCCGACCAACAAGACCCCGATCTGACCCGCCCGCGGCGGGCCCGCAGGCTGGCTCGCGACGCGCGCCACCGCGCGCGGCGTCCGGGTCGCGCGCCGCTACCCGAAAAGTAGCGCCCTTTCCGACGAAGCCGGCTCGTCCACGGCACGCACGACGACGCGTGCTCGCGACGAGCCCTCGCAAGGAAAGGAAGGATTCCGATGACCCCGACGCCCGAAGCGCGCACCGGCTCGTGCCCGTCCGCGCTCCCCTCGCCGCGGCGCTTGCGCGCGGCGGACCGTTTGCCCGGCGCCATCGTCGGGCTCGTCGCCGCGGCGCTACCGCTCGTCGGGGCGTGCAGCTTCGACTCGCCGAAGCTGCTCAAGACCCCGAAGGGCCTCTACCAGATCCTGAACTCCGCTCCGTACGCCGACGACGCGACGATCTTCGGCGAGCGCTGGCGCGTGATCGACGCGCCCGAGCTCAAGGTGGACCATGGCTTCACCTGCGCGAGCGCGCCGCACGGCGCGACCAACACCGACATCGGCGTGCGCCTGCAGGAGACCGCGCCGCTGCCGAGCGCCAACTGGGACGCGACCGTCCTGCTGAACGGCTGGGACGTCCAGTACATCGGCGACGACCACCACGTCCTCGGCCTCGGCTCGACGATCTTCAACATCGCGCGCAACAGCGACGGACTCTTCTGGGAAGCCGGCGGCGTGCTCAGCGACCGCAACGGCGACGACCCGTACCGCTGGTGCTACGACTACACGATCCTGTCCTGGCTCAAGGGTCCGCAGCACATCGACATGAGCGCGGTCCACGCCGACGCCGGGGCGAAGCTCGTGTTCGTCGATCGCCGCGTGCAGAGCCGCTACAACCGCGTCAAGCAAGCCGGCTTCCGCGCGCCGACCGACCCGCGTGCGCGTCTCCTCACCGGATTCGGCGTGACCTTCGACGACACCGATCACCACCTGCTGCAGTTCGGCTTCGACCTCGCCGAGGCGAAGACCAACGGCCGGCGGATCAACTGGGGCTCGCGCGTCATCCTGAAGGACAACTCGCACCGCCGCTACGGCGTCGGCCACCTCGCGACCGTGCTCACCGGCTCGAGCGTCAGCGTGTGGAAGCCGACCAAGGTCGTGATCGAGGAGGGCCACCCGCAGTCACCGCGCGAGATCGACAACGACCTCGTGCTGACGCCGCGCGACGACGTGAACGTCTGCCTGAGCGGCCCGGCGCAGCACATCTACCACGTCCGGGTCGACGACGTGCCGTTCGACTACGCGGTGCCCATGCTCACCGGCTGGGACGTCGGCACGCTGTGCGACGACGAGGAGATCAAGCACGTCGGCGCCTGGATCGAGGACTGGTCGTGGCACAAGAACCCCGGCGACCCGACCGGCACCCTGCGCTACACGGTGCGCAACGTCACCGCGGACAAGGATCCCGACAGCCCGACCGCGGACGGCTTCCAGATCGAGGTCCTCGGCATCGCTCCGCGCTGATCCCGCCGCGCGGATCCCGATCTGCCGATCCGCCGCGCCGATCCCGCGCGATCGGTGCCCCGCAGCGCGCACCGCACGCCGCTCGCCCCTCCCTCCCCGAGCGACGGGTGCGTGTCCCCCGGCGCGGCCGGCGACTCCCCTCGCCGGCCGCGCCGTGCATTGTTGCGGGGGTAGGCAAGCGTTAAACCGAATTCATGGGCAACGACGGCGCTGCACTCTTCGACTCTCTCCAGACGTTCAGCTTCGGCGGTCGCACCGGACGCTACTACTCGCTGCCGCAGCTCGAGAAGGCCGGCCTCGGCAAGATCTCGCGCTTGCCGGTGAGCATCCGCATCGTGCTCGAGTCGGTGCTGCGCAACGTCGACGGCAAGCGATGCCGCGAGTCCGACGTCCGCGCGCTCGCGGCCTGGAAGCCGAACGCCGAGCGCACCGAGGAGATCCCCTTCGTCGTCGCGCGCATCCTGCTGCAGGACTTCACCGGCGTGCCGCTGCTGGTCGACCTCGCCGCGATGCGCTCGACGGTCGCGCGCCTCGGCAAGGATCCGAAGATCGTCGAGCCGCTCGTGCCCGTCGATCTCGTCGTCGACCACTCGGTGCAGGTCGACTTCGCCGGCATCCCGTCCGCGCTCGAGCGCAACATGCGGATGGAGTTCGAGCGCAACAAGGCGCGCTACGAGTTCCTCAAGTGGGGCATGCAGGCCTTCGACACCTTCAAGGTCGTGCCGCCCGGCATCGGCATCTGCCATCAGGTCAACCTCGAGTACCTCGGGCAGGGCGTGCTCGAGCGTGACGGCGTCTACTTCCCCGACACGCTCGTCGGCACCGACTCGCACACGACGATGATCAACGGCCTCGGCATCGTCGGCTGGGGCGTGGGCGGCATCGAGGCCGAGGCCGGCATGCTCGGCCAGCCGGTTTATTTCTTGACGCCCGACGTCGTCGGCGTGCACCTGACCGGCTCGCTGCGCGAGGGCGTGACCGCGACCGACCTCGTGCTGCGGATCACCGAGATGCTGCGCAAGGCCAAGGTGGTCGGGAAGTTCGTCGAGTACCACGGCGAGGGCGCGGCGACGCTGTCGGTGCAGGACCGCGCGACCATCGCCAACATGGCGCCCGAGTACGGCGCGACCATGGGCTTCTTCCCGGTCGACGAGGAGACCTGCAAGTACCTGCTCGCGACCGGCCGCAGCGAGGAGCACGTCGAGCTGGTGCGCGCGTACTACACGGCGCAGGGGATGTTCGGCATCCCGCGCGCCGGCGAGTGCGACTACAGCGAGGTGCTCGAGCTCGACCTCTCGACCGTCACGCCGAGCGTGTCGGGTCCGAAGCGGCCGCAGGACCGGATCGAGCTCACGAGCCTCAAGGAGCGCTTCAAGGAGCTGCTCACGGCACCGCCGTCGGCGAACGGCTACGGGCGCCCCGACGCGAGCGAGCACTCCGCCTCGGTGACGCTGTCCGCGCGCGGCGAACAGGTGGTCTCGGGTGGCGGCGACCAGACGCCGTCGAGCATCCCCGAGGGCGGCGGCGCGAGCAGCGTCAAGAATACCAGCACCGAGACCGAGCTCGAGATGATGAACAACCGGCCGACCCCGGACCGCGTGTCCTCGTCCGAGCTGGACGGCGAGCGCACGCAGGTGACGGTCCGCGACGGCGACGTCGTGATCGCGGCGATCACCTCGTGCACCAACACCTCGAACCCGTCGGTCATGCTGGGCGCGGGCCTGCTCGCGAAGAAGGCGGTCGAGCGCGGTCTGCGCGTGCAGCCGTACGTCAAGGCGTCGCTCGCGCCCGGCTCGCGCGTGGTCAGCGACTACCTCGCGAAGACCGGGCTGCAGCCCTACCTCGACCAGCTCGGCTTCAACCTGGTCGGCTACGGCTGCACGACCTGCATCGGCAACTCGGGGCCGCTCGACCCGGCGCTCGAGGAGGCGATCAACGGCAACGACCTGATCGTCGCGAGCGTGCTGAGCGGCAACCGCAACTTCGAGGCGCGCGTCCACCAGAGCGTGAAGGCGAACTTCCTCATGAGCCCGCCGCTCGTGGTCGCGTTCGCGCTCGCCGGCCGCGTCGACATCGACATGTCGAAGGAGCCGCTCGGCAAGGACCGCGACGGCAAGGACGTCTACCTGCGCGACATCTGGCCGACGACGCAGGAGATCCGCGACTGCCTCTACGCGGCGACCGACGCCGCGACCTACCGTCGCCTGTACTCCGACTTCGCCGGGCAGAACCCGCTGTGGAACGAGATCCCGAGCAAGACCGGCGTCGTCTACGAGTGGGATCCCGAGTCGACCTACATCCAGGAGCCGCCGTTCTTCGAGAACTTCGGCCTCGAGCCGGGCCGCTTCCAGGACGTGCGCGGCGCGCGGGCGCTCGCGATCTTCGGCGACTCGGTGACCACCGACCACATCAGCCCCGCCGGCGCGATCAAGCCGACGTCGCCCGCCGGGCTCTACCTGCAGGAGCGCGGCGTCAAGCCCGCCGAGTTCAACAGCTACGGCGCGCGGCGCGGCAACGACCGCGTCATGACGCGCGGCACGTTCGCCAACGTGCGCATCAAGAACCTGATGGTGCCGGGCGTCGAGGGCGGCGTGACCGTTCACCAGCCGAGCGGCGAGCAGCTCAGCATCTACGACGCGGCGATGCGCTACCAGAAGGAGAACGTGCCGCTCGTCGTGCTCGCCGGGAACGAGTACGGCACCGGCAGCTCACGCGACTGGGCGGCGAAGGGCACGCGGCTCCTCGGCGTGCGCGCGGTGATCGCGCAGAGCTTCGAGCGCATCCACCGCAGCAACCTGGTCGGCATGGGCGTGCTGCCCTGCCAGTTCAAGGAGGGCACGAGCACCGCGACGCTCGGGCTCGACGGCAGCGAGACCTACGACGTGATCGGGCTCGAGAACGGCAGCGTCACGCCGCGCCAGGACGTCACCTTGGTGATCCGTCGCAAGAGCGGCGAGGTCGTCGAGGTGCCGGTGACCGTGCGCATCGATACGCCGATCGAGGTCGAGTACTACCAGCACGGCGGCATCCTGCAGTACGTGCTGCGTCAGCTCATCGCCGCCGCCTGACGCGGTGGCGGCGAGCCGCGCCTCAGCCCTGCTCGCCGTCGCAGGCGGCGACGCACCGCCTCTCGTCCACGCGAAGGTCGAGGCGCTGCGGCGCTTCCTGCTCGCCTACGGCGCGGCGCGGAGCTGGGTCTGGCTCGCGCTCGATTCGGGCTCGCTGCCGACGACGCCGCTCGTCGTCTCGGCGCTGGTCTTGACGGCGTGCGCCGCGCTCGCGTGGACGTCGCGCTACGCGACGCTCGCCGTGCGCTGCGCGCTCGTGGTGCTCGTCGTGCAGCTCGCCTGGACCTTTCCGATCACGCACAACCACTTCTTCCTCGAGCTCGTGTGCGTCGCACTGCTCGCGCTCGTCGATCGCGACGGCGACGGCGAGCCGGTCGCGCTCGAAGCGCTCTGCTGGGTGACCGCGCTCGTGCTGTTCCACACCGGGCTCGCGAAGGTCCTGCACGGACTCTATTTCGGCGGCGAGGTCCTCGCGTTCATGGTCGGACGCGGCGGTCGCTTCGCGGACGCGTTCGCGCTGCTGCTGCCGGCGGACGAGATCGCGCGGCTCACGTCGTACGACCCGATGCACACCGGCGCCGGACCGTACCGCGTCGACTCGCCGGCGTTCGTCGTGGCGTCGAACCTCGTGTGGGTCCTGGAGATCGTCCTCGCGCCGCTGCTGCTCTGGCGCCGCACGCGCACCGCGGCGGCGATCGCGGCGATCGCGCTGGTCCTCGCGATCCAGGTCGGCGCGCGCGAGATCGGCTTCGCGCTGCTGTTCGCGAACCTGCTGCTGCTCTTCGTGCCGACCGCGGCGACGCGCACGTTGCTGCCGGCGCTGCTCGCCGTGCTCGGGTGGATCGTCGGTGCGGCGCTCGGCTGGCTTCCCGGGCACGCGTGGCTGCTGACGGCAAACGTCTGATGGCGAGGTCGCGTCGCATACCAGCAGCGCGCGCCGCAGCGCCGGACGCGTCGCCGCCGGAGACGGCGCAGCCGTGGAAGGCTCGCACGGCGCTCGCGAGCGTCGCGCTGGTCGCGCTGTGGCCGCTCTGTCACCGCGCGCTCGTCGCCTGGCTCGACGTCAACCCGTGGAAGCTCGGCGGCTTCGCGATGTACACCACGGCGACGCCGCCGCTGCTGATCGGGCTCTTCTCCGAGCGCGACGGACGCCTCGGCCTGATCGAGCCCTCGACGCTGCCGCTCGACGCGCAACGTCTGCTCGAGCGCTTCGAGCGCGAGCGCCACGCGCTCGGCGACCTGCGCTCACCCGACGACGTCGCGCAGCGCGTGCTCGCCGCGCGTCCCGACGTCGAGCGCCTGGTCGTCGTCGTGCAGCGCATGGCGCTCGACCCGCAGAGCGCGCGCATGACAGCGCACAAGCGGAGCTACACCTACGCGCGCTGATCCGCCGTCCCGGCGCGGATCGTGCGGAACGCGTAGAGATCACGGGGATCGTGACGACGCTCAGACGCGGATCTCGGCGAGCACGCCGAAGTGGTCGCTCGGAAAGACGTCGCCGCGCGGCTCGTCGAGGACGACCCGTACCGACATGACGGTGCCGCGACCGGTCGCGTCCGGCAGGCCGACCAGCACGTAGTCGATGCGCCGGCTCGGCTCGAACGCCATGCCCGCGTACGGATTGCGGTTGTCCCAGGTGTAGCCGGCGCCGACGCCGCGTCCGACGCGCCACGCGTCCTGCAGGTACGTGCTGCTACCGCCGAGCGACTGCAGGCCGCAGAGGTAGCGGATCTCGGCGGCGTCCGGCTCGGCGTTGAGGTCGCCCGTCACGATCGGCGGCAGCGTCGCCTCGCTCGCCCAGCGACGCACGATCGACGCGAGCTCGATTGCTTGACGCTCGCGCACCCAGCCGTGGTCGAACCGCCAGTTGAAGTGCGTCGTGAGGAACGGAAGCTTGCCGTGCGGCGTCGCGATCAGCGTCGCGAGCACGCTGCGTCGCTCGCCGGTCTCGACGCCGGGCAGCGGGTGCACGGCGGCGCGCTCGATCGGCCAGCGCGACGCGACCAGGTTGCCGAAGCGGTCGCCGTCCGCGTCGTGCGGCAGGTGGTTCTCGTGGTCGTTCCAGCAGAAGGCGGCGCCGAACGTCCGCTCGTAGCCGAGGCCGTGCAGGATGTCCTCGCCCATGTCGAAGCCGTCGCGACGCACGACGATCTCCTGCAGGCCGATCACGTCGGGCTCGAGCGCGCGAATGCCGTCGCGGATCAGCGCCATGCGCTCGGCGTAGGGCTCCGAGACGTTCCAGCAGTTGAGCGTCAAAACGCGCAGCAGCGCCACCAGCGCTTCCCTATCGTCCCCTGCAGCACGCTTCCAGCGTCGGCGCAGTCCGCGCCCTGCGTTGACTCGAATGCGCGGCGCACGCATCGCTCGAAGCCGACGCGAGGCATGTCGCCCGCGTCTCGAGAGGCCCGCTGGGAGCGCATCGCCCCGGCGAGGAGGAGATCATGCATCCAGGTTGGCTGTACTGGTGGAAGCTGCGGCACCACGGGGGCGCGGACTGGTCGGCGTTCGCCGGCTGCGGCGCGGACTTCGGACGCGGCCGGCGCGAAGACGCCTGGCGCGGCGGTCACGAGGGAAAGTGGGCGCACCGCTACGGTGACGACGGACCCGAGCTCGGCGCGGCGTTCGGCGTGCGGCGTCCGCTGCGCTACCTCGCCTACAAGCTGCGGCTCGACGACGAGCAGGTCGCCGAGCTCGCGAAGATCCTCGACGAGCTCAAGACCGAGCGCGCGCAGGCCGAGGTCGACAGGCGGCGGAGCCTGGGCGCGTTCGCCGACGCGCTGAGCGAGCCGTCCTTCGCGCGCGAGCGCGCCTTCGAGGGCGCGAACCTGCGCGTCCAGAGCGCGACGCGACTGCGCGACGCGGTGGTGAACGCCCTCGGCAAGCTGCACGCGCTGCTCGACGAGGAGCAGCGCGCGCGGCTCGCGTACCTGATCCGCACGGGCGCGCTGCAGATCTGAGCGAGTACCTCGCGGCGTGCGCGTCGCCTTGGCGCGCACGCCGCAAGCGTGCCGTCAACCCAAGATCTTCCCGAGCGTCGTCAATCGAGCGCCATGTCGAGCTGGCGGACGCGCTCGAAGCGGCGCGCGACGTCCTCCCAGTTCACGACCTTCCAGTACGCCTCGACCCAGCTCGCCTTCTGGTTGCGGTACTGCGCGTAGTAGGCGTGCTCCCACATGTCGAGCACCATGATCGGCACCGTGCCGTTGCCGATGTTGCCCTGGTGGTCGTGCACCTGCTCGACGACGAGCTGCTTGGCGACCGGTTCCCAGGCGAGCGATCCCCAGCCCGAGCCCTGGATGTTGAGCGCGGCCTCGGTGAGCTGGTTCTTCATCCCGTGGAACGAGCCGAACGACTCCTTGATCGCCGCCAAGAGCTCACCGTCGGGCTCGCCGCCGCCCTTCGGCGACATGTTCTTCCACAGCAGCGAGTGCAGCAGATGCCCCGAGATGTGGAATGCGAGGCTCTTCTGCAGCTGGTTGATGGCCGCGAAGTCTTCTTTCTCGCGCGCCTGAGCGAGCTTCTCGAGCGTCGTGTTGGCGCCCGTTACGTACGCCGCGTGGTGCTTGTCGTGGTGGAGCTGCAGCTGCTCTGCGGAGTAGTGCGGCTCGAGCGCGGAGTAATCGTAGGGAAGCTCGGGGAGCGTGTACTTCTGCATCGACTCCTCCTTCGCAGACCGCGTCCTTCACGACGCGGTGCGTGCTTCCACGATACGGAGGTCGGTACGGAGGGGCAATACGGGTGCCTGCCCCGGATTGCCTCGCTTGCCGCCGACCGCTCGCGCGCCGTCAGGCGGCGATCATGCCGAGGAGGAACGCGCTCCCGAGAAGGGCGGCACGCGTGAACATGAAGCTCGTGCCTCCGGTCCAGCGCCGGATGAAGATCGACCAGGTTCGGGTAGCCTTGCGCATCGCCTCTTCTCCTCCGCCGCGGGGCGCGCGTGTCGTCACGCTCGGCCGCGACGCGCGGCTCTGGAGCAAGCCGCGCACCACCTCGGAACCCTCGAACCTTCACGATTTTTTGTTGGAGGCTCCCGCAAAAAGCAAGTTTGCGGTGACGAGATTCCGACGCTTGCGTCACATCCTTGTCGGCGAGGCGGACGGAGGTCCGGGGCGGCGCGGGGCGCCCTACAGAACGCGGCCCGCGCCGTCGGCGGCCCGGCAGGCGCGGATCCACGGGCGGACGCCGTGGCGCGCGCGGTGGCGCTCGGCGATGGCTTTCGCGACCTCGTCCACCGCGTCTGCGCGCACCAGGTTGATCGTGCAGCCGCCGAAGCCGCCGCCCATCATGCGGCTGCCGAGCACGCCGCGACAGCCGGAGGCGGCCTCGACCAGCGCATCGAGCTCCGGACAGCTGACCTCGTAGAGGTCGCGCAGGCTCGCGTGCGACGCGTAGAGCAGCGCGCCGACCCGCTCGAGGTCGCCGGCCTCGAGCGCCGCGACCGCCTCGAGCACCCGCCGGTTCTCCGCGACGACGTGCCGGCAGCGCCGAAGAACCTCTGCCGGCAGCTCGCCTCCCACGCGCTCGAGGTCCTCCTCGCTCACGTCGCGCAGGGCGCGGATCTCGGGCCGCGTCCGGGCGAGCAGCCGGACGCCCGCCTCGCACTCCGCACGGCGCTGGTTGTAGGCGCCGTCCGCGAGCGCGTGCTTCACCCCGCTGTCGCAGACGAGGAGCGCGACGCCGCTCGGCAGCGCGACCCGACGCAGCTCGAGGCTCCGGCAGTCGAGCAGCAGCGCGTGCCCCGCCGCGCCGTGGCACGAGGTGAACTGGTCCATGATGCCGCACCGCGCGCCGACAAACTCGTTCTCCGCGCGCTGGCAGACGAGCGCCACCTCGCGCGGCTCGGGCGTCTCGCCGGCGAGGTCGAGCAGCGCCCAGGCGACCGCGACCTCGAGCGCCGCCGACGAGCTGAGCCCGGCGCCGAGCGGGATCTCGCCCGCGACGAGGAGGTCCGCGCCGGGCAGACGGCGTCCCGAGCGCGCGAGCTCGAGCGCGACGCCGCGCGGGTAGTCGCTCCAGTGGCGACGCGGGCGCGGTGCGGGCTCGTCGAGGTCGATGGTCGCGTGCTCGCGCAGGTCGCTCGCGTGGAGGCGCAGCTCGCGGGTGCCGTTCGGCGCGGCGGCGACGAAGGTCGCGAGGTCGATCGCCGCCGGCAGGACGAAGCCGTCGTTGTAGTCGGTGTGCTCGCCGATCAGGTTGACGCGTCCGGGGGCGCGGTAGACGCGCGCCGTGCGCCCGAAGCGGTCGTGGAAGCGGCGCTGCAGCTCCGCCGGCTCGATCATGCGCGAGGATGACGCGGCACGCGGCGCCGTGGCAACACGCGCGATCGTCGAGGCCGTACGCGCGTCGGTCGAGGCCGCGCGCGCGTCAATCGACCTCGAGGACGCACTCGATCTCGACCGCGATGTCGAACGGCAGCTCCGCCATGCCGACCGCCGAGCGTGTGTGACGTCCCGCCTCGCCGAAGACCGCGACCAGCAGGTCCGAGCAGCCGTCAATTACCTCCGGCGTGCGGTTGAAGCCGGGCGCGCAGTTCACCATGCCGAGCACCTTGACCACCTGACGCACGCGGTCGAGCGAGCCCAGCTCGGCGCGCACCGTGGCGAGGATCGACAGCGCGGTGAGGCGCGCCGCCTCCTTGCCCTCGTCGAGCGTCAGCGAGCCGCCGACCTTGCCCTGCACGATGCCCTGCGGAGCGACCGGCCCGTGCCCGCCGACCCACAGCAGGTCGCCGCTGCGCTTGCACGAGAGGTAGTTGGCGACCGGGCGTGACGGCTTCGGCAGCTCGATGCCGAGCTGCTGCAGACGCTCCTCGTGTCCTCGCGCTTGCGCCATGGCGGTCTCCTTCCCGGTCGTGAGCCGGTGCGACGCAGCATCGAGGCGCGCGCGCTTCGGCGCAAGCGCTCGCGCTGCTAGGCTCGCGCGCGTGGACGCCTTCCGACCGGGCGAGCGCTGCGTCGACGCATCGGGTGTCGAGGTCGCGCTTCCCGAGCGTGCGCTGCGGATCGTGTCGCTCGTGCCGAGCGTGACCGAGACGCTCTTCGCGCTCGGCCTCGGCGAGCGCGTCGTCGGCGTCACCGACTGGTGCATCCATCCGGCCGACGCGCTGGTCGGCGTGGCGCGCGTGCGCGGCACGAAGAACCCCGACTGCGCGCGGATCGCGGAGCTGGCGCCGGACCTGGTGCTCGCGAACGTCGAGGAGAACCGCGAGGTCGACGTGCGCCGGCTGCGCGAGCGCGGCATCACGGTGTGGGTCGATTACCCGCGCACGGTCGCGGACGCGCTCGCGCAGGTCCGTGCGCTGGCGCGGCTCGGCCCACCGGCGTCGGCGCGCGACGCGATCGTCGAGCCGATCGAGCGCGCGCTGCGCGCGGCCGACGCGCGCCGTACATCGGGCGAGCGTCCGGTGCGCGCCTTCGTCGCGGTGTGGAAGGACCCGTGGATGACGATCGGGCGCGACACCTACGCGCACGACCTGCTCGCGCGCGCGGGGATCGACAACGTCTTCGCCGACGCGGACGGTCGCTACCCGCGCGTCACGCTCGAGGAGGTGGCGGCGCGCGACCCGGAGCTCGTCCTGCTGCCCGACGAGCCGTACCGCTTCACCGACGCCGACGCGCAGGAGCTCGCGAGCGGCGCGCTCGCGGGCACGAGCGCCGCGCGCCGCGGACGCGTCCGGGTGGTCGACGGCACGCTGGCGTTCTGGCCGGGGCCGCGGACGGCGCGCGCGCTCGCGATGCTGCGCTCGCTCGCGCGCGCGTGAGACCGCGCGACTGCTGACTGCCGAGATCCATCCTCGCGCGTCCAGGCGTCACGCGAGCGTCAGCGCGTAGCGGGCGCGGGGACGGGGCGATCTAGACGAGCACGTGCACCAACGCCCGCGCGAGGCAGGAGGACGACGACGTGCTCGCCATCAAGCACGGCGCGCCGCGCGCAGCACCTCCTCGACGAAGCGACGCACCTCGGCGTGGATCCCCGGGGCGCCGCTCTCGCGCGGGCCGGCGACGTTGAGCACGCGGACGTGCTGCTCGTCGAGCCAGGCGACCACGCGACCCACCTCGGACGCTTCCGGCGCGACGACCAGCAACGGTCTGCCGAGCTCGTGCGCGACGCGTGCGGTGTAGGCGGTGCCGCCGGTGAGCTCGCCGCGCGCGAGGATCAGCGTCGCGTCCGAGTCGCGGACGTTGGCGCGCGTCCGCTCCTCGTAGCGCGCGCTGCGGGTCTCGGTGAGCGGGTAGCGCGCGTCGATCGGGCCGTCCTCGGCGAGGCGTCCCTTCGGACACCAGCCGCCGCACGGAAAGCCGAGCGCGAGCGCCGCGTCGAGCGCGGCGCGGTCGACGCCCGTCTGCCCGCCCGAGACGATCTTCTCGAGGCCGCGCGCCGCACCGTCCGCACGCGGGCCCATCCGCTCACCGCTCGGTCGACAGGATCGCCGTCGCCGACGCCGACAGGATGCCGCCGGTGCCGTGGCAGACGGCGGTCTTCGCGTCCTTCACCTGACGCTCGCCGCACTCGCCGCGCAGTTGCTTGACGGCCTCGACGAGCAGGAACATCCCGTACATCCCGGTGTGCGTATACGACAGCCCGCCGCCGTTGGTGTTCATCGGGAAGCTGCCGCCCGGCGCCGAGCGCAGGTCCTCGAAGAAGGGGCCGCCCTCGCCCGGCTTGCAGAAGCCGAGCGCCTCGACGGCGAGGATCGGCACGATGGTGAAGGCGTCGTAGATCATCGCGAGATCGATCTCGGAGTGCTTGACGCCCGACATCGCCCAGGCGCGCTCCGCCGCCATCACGGCCGCGTCCCAGACGTGGAAGCGCGGCATCTGGCTGATGATCGAGTGGCAGGTCGCCTCGCCGGTGCCGAGTACGTAGACCGGCTTCTTCGCGCAGTCCTTCGCCCGCTCGGCCGAGGTGACGACCAGCGCGCCGCCGCCGTCGGTGACGAGACAGCAGTCGAGCAGGTTGAACGGCCAGGCGATCGGCCGCGAGTTGAGCACGTCCTCGATCGTGATCGGATCGCGCATCATCGCGCGCGGGTTGAGCGACGCCCAGCGCCGCGTCGCGACCGCGACCGCCGCCATTTGCTCGCGCGTCGTGCCGAACTCGTGCATGTGGCGGGTCGCGGCGAGCGCGTAGCGCGTCGCCGGACCGCCGATGCCGAACGGCATCTCGTACTGCCCCGGCGGCGTGTCCGGCGCGAAGCGGTCGCCGCCGCCCATGCCGACGCGCGAGTAGCCGCTCTCGCCGTGCGTGATCAGCACCACCTCGGCGATCCCGGCCTCGATGATCGCCAGCGCGTGCTGCAGGTGGGCGATGAACGAGCAGCCGCCCATCTGCGTGTTGTCCATGTAGCGCGGGCGGATGCCGAGGTACTCGGGGACGTCGTTCGCGGTCGGGCGGCCGGTCGACAGCACGGCGTCGACGTCCTTGAGCGTGAGTTCGGCGTCGGCGAGCGCGTTGCGCGCCGCCTCGGCGTGCAGGGCGAGCGCCGACTTGCCCGGCAGCTTGCCGACCTCGTCCGATTCCGCGGCGCCGACGATCGCGACCTTGCCGCGTTGCGCGTGGAGCTTCTCGAGGGCCATGCGTGATCCTTCGTCTCGGTTCGTTCGTGTCGTGCGCCGTCAGGCGGCGGGGCGGAAGCGCGGCAGCGTGACCTCGTCGGTGACGTCGGCGTACTCGATCACCACCGGCATGTCGCAGCGCAGCTTCGCGGGATCGGGCTCGACGCCGACCAGGTTGGTCATCATGCGCGGCCCCTCCGCGAGCTCGACGATCGCGAGGATGTACGGCGCCGGCAGCGGCGGGTTCCGCAGCGGCCGGTGGACGATCGAGAAGGTGTGCAGCTTGCCGCGCCCGCTCGCGGTGAACCACTCGACGTTCGCCGAGAGACAGCTCGGGCAGACGTTGCGCGGATAGAAGTACGCCGTCTGGCAATCGCGGCAGCGCTGGAGGTCGAGCCGGTGCGCCTTGAGCGCGTCCCAGAAGGGCTTCGACTCGGGCGTCGGGTTCGGCAGCGGGGCCTTGTACTCTTCCGCCATGGGGTCTCCTCGTCGGTCGCGTGGACCGGGGTTCGATACCGCTCGGCCGCGCGCGGACGCAAACGACGTGTTGAACGGGCGCATCTCCGCTTGTAAGGGAGGCCCGTGCCTACCGCGGTGACCGAAGGCGTTCGGGTGACGGTCGAGTCGACCTACCTCGAGGAGCACTCCGCGCCCGAAGAGAACCGCTACGCGTTCGCCTACTTCGTCACGATCGCGAACGAGGGCTCGCCGCGCGTCCAGCTGCGCCGTCGGCACTGGATCATCACCGACGGCAACGGCAAGGTCGAGGAGGTCGAGGGCCCCGGCGTCGTCGGCGAGCAGCCGGTGCTCGATCCCGGCGACACGCACCGCTACACGAGCGGCGCCGTCATCTCGACGCCGGTCGGGACGATGGAAGGCTCGTACGAGATGCACGACGTCGAGGGCCGCGTCTTCCGGGCGAAGATCCCGCGCTTCAGCCTGCGGATGCCGGGCGTCGTGCAGTAGCGCTCGTTCGCGCCGCGCCGACGTCAGCGCCTGCGCTCGCGCGCCAGCGAAGCCGCCTCCGACTGCGCTCCTTGAGCCTCGCGGAAGCGCGCCAGCGCCGCCCGCCACAGATCCATCGCCTCGAGGTCGGCGCGTGCGACCCGGATCTCCGTCTCGAGGTGCAGCGCGCGCACCAGCGCGCCGAAGGTCTTCGGCGGCCGGTCGGGGCGGCGCAGCGCGACCAGCTCCTCGAGCACCGCCTGCCCGTGCTCCGCGTACCGGTCGACGATCCGCGACAGCAGCTCCGCGGCGCAGCGCTCGGCGAGCAGCAGGCGCAACGGCAGCTCGTCGCGCGCCCGCTGCCCGGACTCGGGAACCGAGAGCAGCCAGGCGCGCAGCGCGTCCCGTCCCGCGCCCGTGACGCGGTAGACCTTGCGCCGTCTGCGGCTGCCGCTCGCCGACCCGGCGGTCTCGGTCAGCGCCACCAGGCCGTCGCGGCGCAGCGCCGCGAGCACGCGGTAGACCTCGCCGTCGTCCGGCTCGCACAGACCCACGCAGCGCTCGTCGAGCGCCACGCGGACCGCGTAGCCGTGCATCGGCTGCTCGCTCAGCAGGGCGAGGATTGCGAACCGGAGCGCCATGTCGTCGCCTGCCGTCGGCCCGGCGGGCGCGCAGGCTACGCGCCTCGGGGCGGGCTGTCGATCGAGGATCCGCATCGATTCGGCGGTGCTGCCCAACGCTCGCATGCGCGAGGCATGTTCGGCGCGATGCGGACGCCGACACTTACGCGGGCGCCCCTTCCTCGCGCATGAAGCGAGCGGCGCCGCCTCGAGGCGGCGGGGGAAGGAGGGGCTGACGATGATCCTGCGCAACCGCTTGAACCGCTTCCTGCACGATCGGGGGCTCGCCGAGGGCGAGGTCGCGTTGGTGGCCCGCCTCGACCAGGGCCATCTGAACCGCATCAAGAACGGTCGCGTGAAGCCGACGCTGGTGACGGCGCTGCGCATCGCGCACGCGCTCGGAGCATCGGTCAACCAGCTCTTCTACCTCGAGGGCCTCGACGACGACGACACCGTGACCCCGGCGCGTCCGCTGACGGCCGGCGCGTCGCGGGCCGAGCGCCGCATCGGGCCGGGTCCGGAGCGGGCGCTGCCGCCCGCCGCCGAGCGCGCGCGGAGCAGCGTGGCCGCCGGCTCGCGACGCTGACGCCTCACGCGCCCGCGAGCCCCGCGAGCAGCCGGAAATGCCTGCTGGACGAGGCGCACGGGGTGCCTTACCTTCGCGCTCGTCGCGCTCTCACGCGCGACCGATGCCATGCGCAAGCTCCTCGTCGTCGCGACGTTCTTCCTCGTGATTCTGTCGGCCTGGGTCGGCGGACACGTCTACATCGCGCGTCGCCTGATCCTCGACACGGGGCTGAGCGGATTCGCCGCCGGCGGCGCCCTCCTCCTGCTCGGCTTTCTCTGCGCGCTGGTCGTGCCGCAGTGGCTCGCCGAGCGCTTCCTGCCGCCGCGTCTCAGCCGCATGGTTTCGTGGCCGACGTTCGTGTGGATGGGCATCGCCTACTTCACGGTGCTGGCCCTCGCGGCCTCCGACGCCGTGCTCGCGATCGCGGGCGCGCCGGCGCTCGCGGGCGCGGCCGCGCCAGCCCCGAACGGCGCCGCCACCACGCGCGCCGTCGTGGTCGCGCTCGCCGCGCTCGCGGCGAGCGGCGTGGCGCTCGTCGGGGCGCTGCGGCGTCCGCGCGACACGCGGGTCGAGATCGAGCTCGAGCGCTGGCCGCGCGAGCTCGACGGCTTCCGCATCGTGCAGATCAGCGACGTGCACATCGGCCCGATGCGCGACCGGCGGTTTGCGCGCGAGATCACCGAGCGCGTGAACGCGCTCGAGCCCGACCTGATCGCGGTCACCGGCGACCTGGTCGACGGTCCGGTGGCGCACCTCGCCGACGAGGTCGCGCCGTTCGCCGAGCTACGCGCGAAGCACGGCGTCTTCTTCGTCACCGGCAACCACGACTACTACTCCGGCGCCGATCCGTGGCTCGAGCACGTGCGCAAGCTCGGCATGCGGCCGCTGCGCAACGAGCGCGTCGAGATCCGGGCGAACGGCGCGGCGTTCGATCTCGCCGGCGTCGACGACCACCGCGGCTACCTGTTCGGGCCCGGCCACGGCGAGGACGTCCCGAAGGCGCTCGCCGGACGCAATCCGTCGCGCCCGGTCGTGCTGCTCGCGCACGACCCGAGCACGTTCAGGAGCGCGTCGCAGCACGACGTCGACCTGCAGATCTCCGGACACACGCACGGCGGGCAGCTCTGGCCGTTCGGCTACGTCGTGCGGCTGGTCGTCAAGTACGTCGCGGGCGAGTACCAGCGCGGACGCTCGCGGCTCTTCGTCAGCCGCGGCACGGGCTTCTGGGGGCCGCCGATGCGTCTCGGAGCGCCGCCCGAGGTCGTGGAGATCGTGCTGCGCTCGCCGCAGCGCTCGCCCCTCGGCGCGCGCGCCGATGCCTGAGCGGCGGCTGCGCGTCCCGGCACGCGAGCTCACGATCCGCTTCGTCCGCAGCTCGGGCGCGGGCGGCCAGAACGTCAACAAGGTCAACACGAAGGCCGTGCTGCGCTGGCCGGTCGCGACGTCGCGCGCGCTGCCCGAGGACGTCCGCCAGCGCTTTCTCGAGCGCTGGGCGAGCCGCATCACGAGCGACGGCGAGATCGTGCTGACCAGCGACCGCCATCGCGACCAGGGACGCAACGTCGCCGACTGCATCGGCAAGCTCGACGCGATGCTCGACGCGGTGGCGACCCCGCCGCGGCCGCGCAAGAAGACGCGCCCGTCGCGCAGCGCGGTCGAGCGTCGGCTGCAGGAGAAGCGCGCGCAGTCGGAGAAGAAGCGCCGGCGCGCGACGCTCACCGACTGACGCGCGCGCGCTCGCCGGGGACGAGGGCGCGCGCGGCGACCGCGGCGCGGTGCGGCCGCACGCGGGACACGATCCCGGCTCGCCCACGGCGAGCGGCGCGTGCTATGCGCGGCCGGTGTCGACCTCCACCGTGCGGGCCGCGCTGCTCCTCTGCACCGCCCTGCTCATCGCGGCGTGCAGCGACCGCGACGTCGCGCCGAGCGACTCGCCGTTCGCCGTGCGCGGCGTGATCGAAGGCTTCTACGGCGCGCCCTACGACTTCGTCGACCGCGCGCACGTCATCCGCTTCATCGGCGCGCGCGGCATGAACGCCTACGTCTACGCGCCGAAGAACGATCCGCTGCACCGCGACCGCTGGCGCGAGCCGTACCCGCCCGAGCAGCTCGCGGAGCTCGGCGAGCTCGCGCGCATCGGCGCCGAGTCCGGCGTGCGCTTCTACTTCGCGATCGCGCCCGGCATCACCTACGACGCCGACGACCCGCGCGACTGGGATCTCCTCGCGAGCAAGCTGACCAGCATGCACCAGCAGGGCGTGACCGGCTTCGCGCTGCTGTTCGACGACCTGCTCGACCCCGCCTCGACGGCGCTCGACCCCGAGCTGCAGGCGAGCTTGACGGCGCGCGTCGCCGAGCTGGTGGCGGGCTTCGGCGACTCCGACCTGTGGTTCATCGGGCACGTCTACGCGGGGCTCGGAGCCGACCTCGCGGCGAACCGCGGCTTCCTGCCGATGCTGTCGCCGCTGCCGCCGCAGGTCTACTACGACGCGTACGCGCGCCTCGTGCCGCCGACGCTGCCGATCATGTGGACCGGCCCCGGCGTGTTCTCGACGCGCCTCACGCGCGAGGACACCGACGGCTTCCGCAGCTTCGCGCACGGCCGCGAGGTGGTGATCTGGGACAACGTCCCGGTGAACGATGCGCTGCCGCGCGAGCTCTTCCTCGGCCCCTACCTCGGCCGCGCCGCGGACCTGGCCGAGGCTGCGCGCGGCATCGTCCTGAACCTGATGGGCCAGGCGCGCGCGGGGCTGGTGACGGTCGCGACCGCGGCCCGCTACATGGCGGACCCGGCGGGCTACGACGCCGAAGCGGCCTGGCGCGAGGCGCTGCGCGACGTCGGCGGCGATGCGGCCGACGCCTTGCAGCTGTTCGCCGAGCAGCACCGCGGCCACCCGGTGCTCGACGGCGCCGACGAGGCGATCGAGCTCGGTGCGCGCATCGCGGCCGCGTTCGGCTCAGCCGAAGACGACGGCGCGCTCGCCGAGCTGCGCGCGTACCTCGAAGCGCTGCGCGGCAACGAGGCCGAGCTCATGGCCGGTCTCGACGACGAGCGTCTGCGCAGCGAGATCGCGCCGTGGTCAGCGAAGCTCACCAAGCTCGCCGACGCAGCGCTGACCGGGCTCGACGCGCTCGCGGGTCTCGCGTCGGCCGAGTCGTATGCGGCGAAGCGCGACGCCGCGCGCGCCGAGACGCAGGCCGTCGCCGAAACGGTGTCGAGCGACGGGCTCGCGACGCTCTCCGGCGGCCACGTCAACCCGCCGGTCGACCGCTTCGCCGAGCTGTTCGCGGCGATCGACGCGCGCCTCGGG
This sequence comes from Candidatus Binatia bacterium, assembly GCA_036563615.1. NCBI lineage: Bacteria > Candidatus Binatota > Binatia (SeqCode) > Binatia bacterium. Next base: position 128,958 of record DATCMB010000023.1, on the reverse strand, counting down.
GCGCGCTGATGGCGACGCGCTGACGCGGCCGCCCGCTCGTGGCACGCTGACGCGGCCAACCTCGCGGTGCGCTGACGCGGCACGGGCGGAGAGCTGCGCGCCTCAGCCCACGCTCGCGACCGGCTTGCCGTTCGCGTCGAGCACGCGCCAGTCGGTCGCGAAGCCGTAGCCGACGCGCTCTTGCCAGCGGTAGCGCACGACGCACTCGCACGAGACGCTCGCGCGGGCGTTGCGCATCTCCGGCAGCGGCGCGAGCTGCACGACCTCGCCCGTGACGACGTGCTGCTCGCCCTGCTCGTCCTTCAGCGTCAAGCGCAAAGCGCTCGGCAGATCCGTCTCCGGCTCGCGGGTCGTCGCGAGCGTCGCGTCGACCAGCACGAGCGGGGCTCCGTCGCGCACGATCCAGCCGCTCGGCACCGGACGCTGGTCGCGCAGCGCGAGCGTCACGCCGAGCGCATGACGCTCGTCGAAGCGCGCGAGCAGCGTGCTGCGAGCGAGCAGCTGCGCGTCCTCCTCGACGCCCCAGCAGCGCTCGCGACCGCCGAGCGCCTGCAGGACGTAGTGGTCGCCCGACACCCAGACCTCGCCGCGGGCGACGCAGGTCTGCTGGAAGAGCTGCGCGCCGCTCGCGAGCGGCGGCGAGGTCGCTTCCAGCGTCACGTCGACGATCAGACGCTCGAGACGCGAGCGCGCCCACGCGGCGCGATCGCCGGCGTCGCGCGATTCGAGGAGCGAGTGCGCGGGGCCGTCGTAGGTCACGCGCCAGCTGCGCAGCGGCTCGCAGACCGTGTAGCGCACGTCCTCGACCTCGAGCTCCGCGGTGTTCGTCGACTGCGGCTTGACGTGGCGCGCAGTGATGAAGCCGCCGTCGGGCAGGAAGAAGCTCAGCGCGGCGTCCATCATGCCCGCGTTCGGCCGCACCGTCATGCGGGTGAAGCCCGCGAGACCGGACGCCGCGTCGTGGAGATCGAAGGCGTAGGCCTCGCGCCAGGCGAGATCCGTCGACGGCGCGTGCGGCTCCTCGTCGGCGGCCGTGATCGCTGCGCGGGTCGCGCTCACGCGCCCGACCGCTCGGGGAAGACCTGCAGGAAGGGCCGCACCTCGTGGCGCGCGAACACCCCCTCGACGACGTAGGGGTCGCGCGCCGCGATCGCGCGCGCCTCCTCGAGCGACGCCGCCTCGAGGACGATCATGCTGCCGCACGGCGTCTTGCCGTCGTCCTGGAGCAGCGGTCCCGCGATGACGATGCGGCCTGCCGCGTCGTGCGGGCGCAGGTGGTCGAGGTGGCGCGGGCGCACCTCGGGACGCTTCGCGAGCGCGTCCGGACCGTCGTGACCGATGATGACGAACAAGGGCATGGCTTCACCTCGGGGTTCTGCGGGACCTCGCGCGCACCGCGCCGATCCGGACGGTGCGCCGACGCGCGAGCGCCGACGACGCGCACCGAACCACGACGGCAGCGCTCATGGAACGTCCTCGCGCGGCCACACGGCGACGCGCCGTCCGCTCTCCGCCGAGCGGTAGCACGCCTCGGCGATCGCGACCGCCGCGAGCCCGTCGTCGGGCGTGATCGACGGCGTCGCGCCAGCGGTCGCGACCGCGACGAACTCGCGCAGCACCGCGAGCACCGTCGGCTCGTCGGCGAGGCGCGCGAGCTCGGTCTCGCGACGGTCCTCGATCAGCACGACGCGTCCGTGGACGTGGTCGGCGAAGAGCTGTCCGCGCTCGCCGAGGATGCGCAGCTCGCCGTAGCGGCTGTGCGTCGCGCGCGAGCCGGCGACCGTCGCGAGCAGCTTCGGTCCGCCGTCCGCGAGCGCCACCGTCATGCTGGCGGCGAAGCTGTCCTCGGTCTTCTTCGTCGTGACCCGCTCGATCGCGCACGACACGCTCTCCACCTCGCCGCCCGTGACGTGCCGCAAGAGGTCGAACATGTGCACGCCGGTGTGCAGGATGTTGCCGCCGCCCGACTCCGCCGGGTCGTCGAGCCAGCCGAGCCGCGTCGGCTCGAAGCTCTGGCCGAGCACCATCTGGCTCGGACGTCCGATGAGCTCGAGACGCGCGCGCAGCTCGCGCACGACCGGCGAGAAGCGCAGCGTGTGCGCGACCATGCACGGCACGCCGCGCTCCGCGAGCGCGGCGCGCTGCGCGATGGCGTCGCGCACCGACACCGCGAACGGCTTCTCGATCAGCAGCGGCTTTCCCTCGCGCGCCGCCGCCGCGACGATCCGCGCGTGCTCGACGGGCGGCACGACCGCGATCACCGCGCGCACCGCCGGATCGGCGACGAGCTCCACGGGGTCGGCGTGGAACGCGACGCCGAGCTCCGCCGCCTGCGCGGCACCGCGCGCCGCGTCCTTGCGCGAGATGGCGACCAGGCGCAGCTCGGGCACCTCGCTGCGCAGGTGCGCCAAGTAACGCACGCCGTGCTTGCCGAGCCCGATCAGCCCGACCGGCAGCGCCGCCCGTCGCACCTCCGCCACGCGCACGCGCGCGTCAGCCGCCCTTCCTCGCGGCGGCGAGCTTCTCGAAGGAGTCCATGAGCTCCTTGCGGAACGCCTCGTTGCCCGGGTCGACCGGCGAGTGCACGGCCTGGTTCGCCTCCGCCTGCAGCAGGTACTTCTGGAACGCGTAGGCCGCCGTCGGATACGCGCCGAGCTTGCGCGCCATGGCGAACGACCGCGCCTCGAGCTCCTCCTGCGACGTCAGGTGGTCGACCAGCCCGACCTCGAGCGCGCCCATCGGGTCGAACGAGTCGGCCTCGAGCAGGACGCGGCGCGCGTACTTCGACGGGATCGCGTAGCGCGCGATCTGGAAGGCGCCGTTCGGCAGCGGCAGACCGAGCGCGGTCTCGGTGACGCCGATCTTGAACGCGCCGCGCGACGCGATGCGGAAGTCGCAGGCGAGCATCAGGATCGCGCCGCCGGCGAGCGCGTGGCCGTCGACCATCGCGATCGTCGGCTTGGGAAGACGCCAGAGCTTGTAGATGCCGTCCTTGCCGCCGCCGAGCCGCGCCAGCTCGCCGACGCCCTTCTGCGCCATCTCCTTGATGTCGAGCCCGGCGGAGAAGAAGCGTCCCGCTCCCGTCACCACCACTGCGCGCACCGATTCGTCGGCTTCCGCAGCGCTCACCACGTCGTGCAGCTCCTGCAGCAGCTCGACGTTGATCGCATTCGCCGGCGGCCGGTTGATGCGCAGCAGCCGGACGCCGCCTTCGTGGTCGGAGACGTGGATGTGCATTCCCGCACGACTAACGTTTGCGGTCCGCGGACGCGAGGGGGCGGGAGCGCACGCTGCACGCCGCGATGCAGCACGGCGTCGCGTCGTTTCCGGCCCGCCACGTTGACACCTCGGCACCCGACCCCTAAACGGAACTGACCGGTCAGTTCCGTTTTACCCCTCCTCACGCCGGACCCTTCTCCGGCTCGAAAGGTCCCGATGGCAGGCAGACAGAAGAGCGACGAGAAGCGCGACGAGATTCTCGCCGCCGCCGAGAAGGAGTTCGCGCGCCGCGACTTTCACGAGGTCCTGATGGACGACGTCGCGGCGCGTGCGGGGGTCGGCAAGGGCACGCTCTACCGCTACTTCCCGACCAAGGAGGAGCTCTTCCTCGCCACCGTCCTGCGCGGGCTCGACGAGTCGCACGCGCAGTTCCTGCGCGTCTTCGAGCAGGACGCGCCGCTCGAGCAGATCCTCGAGACCGCGGTGGCGCGCATGCTGTCGTACTTCTCGGGACGCGCGCCGCTGCTGACGCTGCTGCAGCGCTACGAAGGACGGCTGTCGCCGGCCGACGCGAACGCCTGGCGTCAGCGTCGTCTCGAGGCGCTCGCCGCGATCTGCGGCGTGCTCGAGCGCGCCGAGCGTGAGGGCGGCATCCGGCGCGTCGACACCGAGCTCGCGGCCGACATGCTGCTCGGCATGGTGCGCACCGCGATCCAGTACCCCCGTAAAGGCATGTCCCTCGAGCAGATGGCACACGAGATCGTTTCGCTGTTCCTGAACGGCGTGCGTCAGGCCGCGGCGCCGGCGCGCGCGAGCACGCTGCGCGCGGTGCGGAGGGCGCGCGCGTGAGCACCGCGATGCTTCGCTTCGTCACCGCGACGACGCTGCTCGCGACGCTCGCGGCCCTCGGCGGCTGCTCGTCGGAGCCGAGGAGCGCGAGCGGCGCAGCCGACGCGGCACGGCAGGCCGGTGGCGCCCGGGCGGAGACGATCACGGTGACGGTCGAGCCGGTCGCCATCGAGCGCGTCGAGCGCACCGTCGACTTCGTCGGCACGCTCTACGCCGATGCCGAGGCCGAGGTCGCGACCGAGGTCGACGGACGCCTGCTCACGATCGACGCCGACCTCGGCGACCACGTCGAGGAGGGACAGGTCCTCGCGACGCTCGACGGCGCGACGCTCGAGGCGCAGCTCCGCGAGGCGACCGCGACGCTGCAGAAGACGACGCAGGAGGAGCAGCGCGCGCGCCGGCTCAAGGAGCAGGGCGTGATGTCGCAGCAGGAGTACGACACGATCGCGAGCGCGCACGACGTCGCGCTCGCAAAGCGCGACGTGCTCGCGATCCAGCTCGGGCACACGAAGATCCGCGCGCCCTTCTCCGGACGCATCGCCAAGCGCCTCGTCGACGTCGGCAACTACGTGCGCGTCGGCACGCCGATCTTCGTGCTCGTCGCCGACGATCCGCTGCGGCTGCGCGGCGAGGTGCCCGAGCGCTTCGCCGCCGACCTGCAGATCGGCCAGGAGGTGCGCGGCGCGGTCGAGGCGTATCCCGGCGAGGTGATCCGCGGGAAGCTGACGCGCATCAGCGCCGCCGCGGATCCGAAGAGCCGCGCCCTCACCGTGGAGGCGGTCGTGCCGAACGCCGACGGACGGCTCAAGGTCGGCTTCTTCTGCAAGGCGGAGATCCTGACGCGCACGAACGCCGAGGCGATCGTCGTGCCGGTCGAGGCGCTGGTCGACTTCGCCGGCGTGACGCGCGTGTTCGTGATCGACGACGAGGGCACGGCGCACTCGCGCCAGGTCGAGACCGGGCTGCGGATCGGGCCGCGCGTCGAGGTGGTGTCGGGCCTGCGTCCCGAGGAGCGGGTCGCGACCAGCGCCCTCGCGCGCCTCACCGACGGCGCCAAGGTGCAGGTGCGCGGCGCGGTCGTGCAGCGTTCGGGCGACGGCGCGACCGCGGCGTCCGATGCGACCGCCCGCGGCGGCGTGAGCGGCGCGTCCGACGCGACCGCGCACGGCAGCGACACCCGTCCCGAGACCCGCTCGTGAAGCTCGCCGAGATCTGCATCCGCCGGCCGGTCTTCGCGACCATGCTGGTGCTGCTGTTCGTCGTGCTGGGCGCGATGTCCTACACGCGCCTCGGCGTCGATCTCTTCCCGAACGTCGACTTCCCGATCACCAGCATCTCGACGACGCTCAAGGGGGCGTCCGTCGAGGAGGTCGAGACGCGCGTCACCAAGCCGATCGAGGAAGCGGTCAACGAGATCCAGGGCATCGACGAGCTGAGCTCGACGACCCGCGAGGGCGTGTCGCGCGTGCTCGTGCAGTTCCACCTCGAGCGCGACAACGCCGACGCCGCGCAGGACGTCCGCGACAAGGTCGCGATCGTCATGGCGCAGCTTCCGGAGGGTGTCGACCCGCCGGTGGTCGTCAAGTTCGACCTCGACGCGTCGCCGATCATGCGCATCGCGGTGTCCGGCGACCGCGATCCGCGCGAGATCACCGAGATCGCGCGCAAGCGCATCAAGGAGGACATCGAGACCCTGACCGGTGTCGGCTCGGTGACGATCATCGGCGGCGAGGAGCGTGCGATCCAGATCTACGTCGACACCGACAAGCTCGATGCGTACGGGCTGGCGATCGCCGACGTGCGCCGCGCGCTCGTCGCGCAGAACGTCGAGCTGCCCGGCGGCCGCGTCGACCAGGGCTCGCGCGAGCTCGTGCTGCGCACGCTGGGGCGCGTGGAGCGGGTCGAGGACTTCAACGACCTGATCGTCGGCACGCTCGGCACGCGTCCGATCATGCTGCGCGACATCGCGACGGTGGTGAACGGCTCGGAGGAGCCGCGCTCCTACGCGAGCCTCGACGGACGTCCGGCGGTGACGCTCGAGGTCCGCAAGCAGTCCGGCTCGAACAGCGTCGCGGTGGTCGACCGCGTCAAGCAACGCCTGAGCGAGCTGCGCGAGACCATTCCGCCCGACATCCACTACGAGGTGGTCAAGGATCAGAGCCGCTTCATCGTGAACTCGATCGAGGAAGCGGAGTTCCACCTGATCCTGGGCGCCATCCTGGTCGCGCTGTCGACCATCGTCTTCATGGGCGATCTGCGCTCGACGCTGATCGCCGCGGTCGCGATCCCGACCTCGATCATCTCGACCTTCACCGCTCTCTGGATGCTCGGCTTCACGATCAACAACCTCACCCTGCTGGCGCTGATCCTCTCGGTCGGCATCGTCATCGACGACGCGGTCGTGGTGCTCGAGAACATCTACCGCCGCATCGAGGAGAAGGGCGAGTCGCCGTTCGAGGCCGCGATCAACGGCACGCGCGAGATCGGGCTCGCCGTCATGGCGACGACGCTGTCGCTGGTCGTGATCTTCGTGCCGATCGCCTTCATGTCCGGCCGCACCGGGCGCTTCTTCAACGAGTTCGGCATCACGACGGCGGTCGCGATCCTGTTCTCGATGCTGATCTCGTTCACGCTCACGCCGATGCTGTGCTCGCGCTTCCTCAAGGTGAAGAAGGGGCACACGTCGGCCAAGGAGCGCGGCTTCTATCGCCTGATCGACCGCAGCTACGGCTGGATCCTCGAGTGGTCGCTGCGCCACCGCTGGGCCATCGTGCTGATTTCTATCTTGACGATGTGCGCGACGGTCCCGCTGTTCCAGGCCGTGGGCAAGGACTTCCTGCCACGTGACGACCAGAGCGAGTTCGAGGTCACGGTGCAGACGCCCGAGGGCTACACGCTCGAGCGCAGCGCCGCGACCTTCCAGGAGCTCGCCGACCGCCTCCGCGCGCTGCGCGGCGTCGAGCACACCCTGGTCACGATCGGCGACACGACGGGTCTCGTCGCCGCCGGCGAGGGCGACGTCACCGAAGGCACGATCTACGTCCGCATGAAGGAGCTCGACGAACGCGACTTCTCGCAGTTCGACGTCATGGCGGACGCGCGCGCGATCCTCGCCGAGTACCCCGACCTCCGCACCAGCGTGCAGGCCGTGAACATGTTCGGCGGCGGCGCGCGCATGTCGGACTTCGAGTTCGATCTCGTCGGACCGGAGATCGAGAAGCTCGAGCAGTACTCGAGCGCCATCATGGACGAGATGCGCAAGGTCCCGGGCTTCGTCGACATCGACTCGACGCTCGCGCTGCGCAAGCCCGAGGTGCGCGTCCACATCGACCGCAAGAAGGCTGCCGATCTCGGCATCCGCGTCGAGGACATCGCCGCGACGCTGCGCACGCTGGTCGGCGGCGAGCCGGTCACCAAGTACAAGGAGGCGGACGAGCAGTACGACGTCTGGCTGCGCGCTTCGCTGCCGAACCGCACCGACCCGCACGCGATCTACAACCTCGCGGTCGCGCGTCCGAACGGCGAGCTGGTGCGGCTCTCGAACCTGGTGACGCTCGACGAGGCGCGCGGGCCAGCGCAGATCGACCGCTTCTCGCGTCAGCGCAAGGTGACCATCGTCGCCAATCTCGAGGGCATCGCGCTCGGCGACGCGATCAAGCGCGTCGACGAGATCGTCGCGAAGCTCGACCTGCCGCAGCTCTACTCGATCCGCTACGCGAACCGCGCGAAGTCGCTCGCCGAGACGGGTACCAACTTCACGATCGCCTTCGCGCTGAGCATCGTGTTCATGTACATGATCCTCGCCGCGCAGTTCGAGAGCTTCCTGCATCCGATCACGATCATGCTCTCGCTGCCGCTCTCGATCCCGTTCGCGCTGCTCTCGCTGCTGCTGCTGAACGAGACGCTGAACGTCTACTCGGTGCTCGGGCTCTTCATGCTGTTCGGCATCGTCAAGAAGAACGGCATCCTGCAGGTCGACTACACGAACACGCTGCGCGCCGAGGGCATGCCGCGCGACGAGGCGATCATCACCGCGAACCACGTGCGGCTCCGCCCGATCCTGATGACCACCGTCATGCTGGTCCTCGGCATGATCCCGATCGCGCTCGGGCGCGGTCCCGGCGCGGCGACGCGCGCGTCGATGGCGAATGTCATCGTCGGCGGGCAGACGCTCTGTCTGCTCTTGACGCTGCTCGTGACGCCGGTGGCCTACTCGCTGTTCGACGACCTGGGACGCATCTTGCGCACATCGACGACGCTCGCGCGGATTCGCGAGCTCGCGAGCCGCGCGCGGGAGTCGCTCGGCAACGCGCTGCCGGCGTCGGGGAACGGCCGCCACCGCGCCTGAAGCTCGCGTGGCGTGACGTCCTCGGGCGCGCCGCGACGTTCGCTGGCACGTCGTGACGTTCGCTGGCACGTCGTGACGTTCGCTGGCGTGCCGTCCGCCGTGCGCGGCGGCGCGCGCTCGCCGAGCGCTCAGGAGCGCCGCGCGGTGCGTGCCGTACGCGTCCTGCGCGCGGCGACGGCGCGCGTCGCGCGCTCGGCGGTCGCGCGCCACGGCGGGATCGCGAGCGAGCGCCCGTCGACGAACAGCGAGCGGAAGCGCGCCGCGAGGGCCGGGCCGATGCCCTCGTCCTCGTGCTTGAAGAACGCCCACACGCGCTGCCAGGGCTGCTCGTGCACGCGCTCCGCCCAGCGCGCGAGCGCCGCCTCGTCGTAGTCCTCGCGGCGCAGACGCAGGTAGCCGAAGGTCGTGGTCGCGGTGAGCGGCGCGTCGGTGTCCTCGCCCGCGTCGGCGACGCACAGCGCGGCGTTCGCCGCCTGCAGCACGCCGAGCACCTCGTCGTCGAGCCACGAGCGGTGACGGAACTCGACCGCGGCCTGGTGTCCTTCCGGCACCGTCGCGAGGAAGTCGCGCAGCAGCGCGACGTCCTTCTGCAACGACGGCGGAAGCTGGAACAGCACGGGACCGCGACGCGCGCCCAGCACGTCGGCGACGCGATAGAGGTACGCGACCTCGTCCGCGACGTCGCGCAGCTTCTTGATGTGCGTGATCCGCCGCGACGCCTTCAGCGCGAAAGAGAAGGTATCAGGCACCTGCGCCGCCCAGCCCTCGAGCAGCGCCGTCTTCGGCATGCGGTAGAAGGTGTTGTTGATCTCGACCGCGTCGAGGTGCCGTGCGTAGAACGCGAGCATCGCCTTCGCCGGCAGATCGCTCGGGTAGAACGCGCCGCGCCACGCGTCATAGCTGAAGCCGCTCGTCCCAACCCGAAGCTCCATGGCATCGCGTCCTAGCGGAGCCCGTACTCCTTGAGCTTCTTGTAGAGCCCGGCGCGCGTCAAACCAAGCACGCGCGCGGCGCGCATCACGCTGCCGCCTTGCTGGTCGAGCACCTCAGCGATGTAGCGCGCCTCGAACGCGTTGCGCGCCTCGCGCAGCGAGCCGGGAACGCCGCTGTCGTCGGTCGACGCGGCTTCCGCCCCGGCGCTGCCGGGATCGGTGTCGTCGCCCGCCGGGCGCGCGGGTGTCGTGAGCTTGGGCGACAGGTGCTGCAGACCGATCGCCTCGCCCGGCGACGCGAGCGCGACCGCGCGCTGCACCTCGTTCTGCAGCTCGCGGACGTTGCCCGGCCAGGAGAACGCGCACAGCACGCGCATCGCGTCCTCGGTCACCGGACCGACGCGCTTGCCCTGGCGGCGCGCGGCCGACGCAAGAAAGCTCTCGACCAGCAGCGGGATGTCCTCGCGCCGGTCGCGCAGCGGCGGAATGCGGATCGGGAAGGCCGAGATGCGGTAGTAGAGGTCGCTGCGGAACGTGCCGCGCTCGACCTCGCGCAAGAGATCGCGGTTCGTCGCCGCGATCAGCCGGACGTCGACCTTGCGCGGGCGGATCTCGCCGATGCGCGTGACCTCGCCTTCCTGCAGCACGCGCAGCACCTTCGGCTGCATCGAAAGCGGCATCTCGCCGATCTCGTCGAGGAACACGGTGCCGCCCTGCGCCGCCTCGAACAGCCCCTCGTGGTCGCTCGTCGCGCCGGTGAACGCGCCGCGCCGGTGGCCGAAGAGCTCGCTCTCGAGCAGGTTCTCCGGCACGGCCGCGCAGTTGACGGCGAGGAACGGCCCCTTCGCCCCGCTGCTCCCTTGGTGAATCGCGCGCGCGACGAGCTCCTTGCCGGTGCCGGTCTCGCCTTCGAGCAACGTCGGCAGCGGCGACGCGGCCGCCTTCTCGATCAGGCGGAAGAGCTCGACCATCGCGGGGCTCGCGCCGATCAGCACCGCCGCAGCGCGCGAGTCGTCGCGCACCCGCGTTGCGTCCTCGTTCGGCTCGTCGCGGGGCTCCTCGCGCGGCCTCTCCTCGACGAACTCGACGCGCGTCGAGCCGATGGTGATGACGTCGCCGGACTTGAGGCGTGCAGGCGCGAAGAGACGCGTCCCGTTGAGGAAGGTGCCGTTCGCGCTGCCGAGGTCGCTGATCAGCCAGCCGTCGCCGTCGGCGGTGATCATGGTCTGGCGGCGCGACGCCGCCGGGTCGTCGAGCGCGAGGTCGTTGGTCGGTCCGCGGCCGACCGTCGTCGCGCGGGAGAGCACGAACTCGAACGGCTCCCGCCCCGCGTGCTGGATGATCAATCGCGCCCGGCCCACGCTCGCACCGCGCCCACGCCGTCACCCCGCGCGGGCGCGTGAGCATAGTCAGAAGCGAAGAGCCCGTTCAACGCGTGGCCGCTCCGGGCGTGGGCGGATGGACCGCTCGGGCGACCTGGGCCTGCGCGGGGCTAGCGCGTCGTCAGGGCGGCCGGGTTCTCGATGTCGAGCGACGTGCACTCGAGCGGCGCGCTGATCGGGTTGCAGCGCGCCGGCGTGCCGCCCGGGATCTGGACCTGGTAGCCGGTGCCGAAGCGCGGATCCGGCACCGGGTAGTCCGTGCTGACGAAGTGCGCGCCGCTCGCGAGGGCGGCGTCGCGCTTCGTGGTGTCGCCGCTGCGCGCCTGGTTGGTATCGGCGTCGGCGCGGGTGCGGACGATGAAGCCGCGCGCGACGAGATCCTGGATGAGGTCGAAGTCCGCGATCGGGTCGTTGAGCTTGACGAAGCCCGCTTCCGGCTCGCCGGGCAGCGAGCTCGTGAACATCACGCGACCGCGCAGCGACGGGTGGCCCGCGATGTACGCCTCCTTCGTCGCGCCACCGTTGTCGAGGCCGAAGAACACCTTGCCGCGCGCTTCGCCGAGGGTCGGCCAGCCGTCGGCGAGGATCGCGGCTTCGAGCGTCTCGTGCTCGCCGCGCACGTCGTCCGGCGTGATCAGGCGGTCGGGAGAGAAGACCGAGCGGATCTCCGCGTCGAGCGCGTCGAGCTCCGGGGCGCCGATCGGCAGCGGCACGACGAAGCCGAGCCCCGGGTCGGGGATCTCGTCGTCCTTCGCCTCGACCAGGATGAAGATCGGCGTGTGCCCCGGGTGCGCGTCCGACCAGGCGCGCACCTGCTCGAGGCACTGGACGAAGGTGAAGCACGTCGTCTCGAAGTCGATGTCCTGGACGTGCAGCACCTTGAAGCCCGGCTCGTCGAGCTCCGGCACCCCGGACGCGCCGTCGCCGGTCGCGACGCGCTGGCCGGCGCGCTCGGCGTAGAGCCCGCCTTCCGGGTCGGCGAAGACGTCGAGCTCGATCTGCCGGATGCCCTGGTTCGAGAACTGCTCGGGGAGCGGCGCGTGCGTGTACTCGAAGCCGTCCGCGAAGTCGCCGAGGAAGGCGCGCAGCAGAGAGAACAGCGCCGGCTTGGGCTCGATGTGGTAGCTGTTGTGCGATCCCAGCACCTGCATGTGGTTCAGGCGCAGCACGTCGTCGCGGGGGTACGCGCGGCTGCTGGACGACGCGTCGCCGCAGGCCGACACGGCGACCGCCGAGGCGAGCGCGGCGAGCACGCGGAGAAGGCGGCGGGATCGCATGGCCCCGGCAGCGTACCGGCGCCTTCTTCGAGCCGTCAAGATCGCTTCCGCACGCGACGTCCGTCGTGCGACGGAATCCGGCTGGTGCTACCGTACAACGAACGAGGCGGAGCACCGGAGGCCTTGTCCTCAGGGCGATCCGCCCCACCTTCCGATCACGATGCGCCGAGGTCGCTCCTGGCTCGTCGCGGCGCTCGGCGCGGGCGCCCTGACGATCGTTCTGTACTGGCTGTTCGCCGGCGGCGGCGAAGCGCGCGAGTACGTCACGGTGCCGGTCGAGCGCGGCCCGATCGTCTCCACGGTGACCGCGACCGGGACGCTGAATCCCGTGCGCTCGGTGACCGTCGGCACCTACGTCTCGGGGCCGATCTCGGACATCTTCGTCGACTACAACTCCCCGGTCCGCAAGGGTCAGGTGATCGCGAAGATCGATCCGCGCACCTTCCAGGGCAAGGTCGACCACGCGCGCGCCGCGCTCGCCAACGCGGAGGCGCAGGTCGAGAAGGCGCGCGCGGATCTCAAGCTCCGGCAGGCGCAGCTCGCGCGCCAGGAGTCGCTCGCCCGCACCAAGGTGGTGTCGCGCGAGGAGCTCGACGTCGCGCGCTCGAACGCCGAGCAGGCCGCCGCCCAGCTCGCGCTCGCGCAGGCCGCGGTCGAGCAGGCGAAGGCGACGCTCACCGAGGCCGAGGTCAACCTCGGCTACACCGACATCGTCTCGCCCGTCGACGGCATCGTCGTGTCGCGCGACGTGCAGGTCGGACAGACCGTCGCCGCGAGCTTCCAGACGCCGACGCTGTTCGTGATCGCCGAGGACCTGTCGAAGATGCAGGTCAACTCGTTCGTCAGCGAGGCGGACATCGGTCGCGTGCGCGAGGGGCAGAAGGCGTCCTTCACCGTCGACGCGTACCCCGGCCGCGAGTTCCCAGCCGTCGTGCGTCAGGTGCGCAACGCGCCGCAGTCGGTCGAGAACGTCGTCACCTACGACGTCGTGCTCGACGTCGACAACCGCGAGCACCTGCTGAAGCCCGGCATGACGGCGAACGTCAGCATCGTCGTGGCAGAAGCGGAGGACGTGCTGAAGGTCCCGACCGCGGCGCTGCGCTTCCGTCCGCCGCAGGACGACGACGAGAGCGGCACCGCGCACGCCGTGCCGGGCACGCACAGCCGCGCCGAGCGCGACGAGCCCGCGGTCTACGTGCTCTCGCGCGGACGTCCGGAGCGCGTGGCGGTCGAGACCGGGCTTTCCGACGACGTCATGACCGCGGTCTCCGCGCCGGAGCTGAAGCCCGGCGACCGGGTCATCACGCGCGTCAAGAGCGAGCCGCGCCAGCAGGGCTGGACGATGTTCGGCGGTCGCGGCGGCCGCGGGCGGCGTTGAGCAGGCCGGTCATCCGCACGCGCGGCTTGACGCGCGTCTATCAGGCGGGCGACGTCGCCGTGCACGCGCTGCGCGGGATCGACCTGCAGATCGACCCGGGCGAGTACGTCGCGATCATGGGTCCGTCGGGCTGCGGCAAGTCGACGCTGATGAACCTGCTCGGCTGCCTCGACAGCCCGACCTCGGGGACCTACGAGCTGCTCGGCCGCGACGTCTCGCGGCTGTCGCGCGACGAGCTCGCGACCGTGCGCAACCGCACGCTCGGCTTCGTCTTCCAGGACTTCAACCTGCTGCCGCGCACCACCGCGCTCGAGAACGTCGAGCTGCCGCTGCTCTACAGCGACGTTCCGCCGCGCGAGCAGCACGAGCGCGCGCGCGCGGCGCTCGCCCGCGTCGGGCTCGCGGGACGCGAGGCGAGCACGCCGAACCAGCTCTCGGGCGGACAGCAGCAGCGGGTCGCGATCGCGCGCGCACTCGTCACCGAGCCGGCGCTGCTGCTCGCCGACGAGCCGACCGGCAACCTCGACTCGGCAACCAGCGTCGAGATCCTCGCCCTGCTGCGCGAGCTGCACGCGCGCGGGCTGACGATCGTCATGGTGACGCACGACAACGAGGTCGGCGCGCAGGCGGAGCGTCTGCTCGTGATGCGCGACGGCCAGGTCGTCGAGGACCGGCGCCAGCGCGTGACGACGGGGGCGGCATGAACCTCTGGCTGGTCACGCTGCGCCTCGCGGTGCGCTCGCTGCGCCGCAACCCGCTGCGCTCGAGCCTCACCTCGCTCGGCGTCATCGTCGGCGTCGCGGCGGTGATCTCGATGGTGAGCCTCGGGCAGGGAGCGCGCGCCGCGCTGCAGGAGCAGATCGCGAGCGTCGGCACCAACATGGTGATGATCTTCCCCGGCGCGACGACGACTTCGGGCGCGCGCGCGGGCTGGGGAACGGGCGCGCGCTTGACGGTCGCCGACGCGCGCGCGCTGTCGCAGCAGGTCGAGGGCCTGCGCGGCGTCGCCTACCACCGTCGCGACGTCGCGCAGGTGCAGGCGGGCGGCGCCAACTGGACGACGACGATCTGGGGCGTCCCGCCGAGCTACACGACGGTGCGCGAGTGGCCGGTCGTCGCCGGCGACTTCATCTCGCAGAGCCAGAACGACACCGCAGCCAAGGTCGCGGTGCTCGGCCAGACCGTCGCGACCATGCTGTTCGGCGAAGGGGTCGACCCGGTCGGCGCCGAGATCCGCATCAAGGACGTGCCGTTCAAGGTGATCGGCCTCCTCGCGGCGAAGGGCCAGAGCGCCTACGGCCAGGACCAGGACGACGCCGTCTTCATCCCCTTCTCGACCGCGGAGCGGAAGGTCCTCGGCACGTCGACGCTCGGCACCGTCGACATGATCCAGCTCTCGCTCGACGGCAGCGTCGACGAGGAGGACGTGATCGAGCAGGTCACGACCTTGCTGCGCGAGCGTCGCCGCATCCAGCCGGGCGAGGAGGACGACTTCGGCATCCGCACGATCGCCGAGATGGCGCAGGCCGCCGACTCGATGGCGAGCGTGATGACCAACCTGCTGCTCGCGATCGCGTCGATCTCGCTGCTGGTCGGCGGCATCGGCATCATGAACATCCTGCTCGTGTCGGTCACCGAGCGGACGCGCGAGATCGGCATCCGCATGGCGGTCGGCGCGAAGGCGCGGCACATCCTCGCGCAGTTCCTACTCGAGGCGGTGACGCTGTCCGGACTCGGCGGCGTGGTCGGGATCGTCCTCGGCATCTTCGTCGCGCACGTGATCTCGCGCATCAGCGGCTGGCCGACGCTCGTGTCGCCGCTTGCCATCATGGTGTCGTTTTTGTTCTCGGCGTTCGTGGGCGTGTTCTTCGGCTTCTACCCGGCGCACAAGGCGTCGCGGCTCGACCCGATCGCTGCGCTCCGGCACGCGGCATGATCTCGCTCGACGGCGTCAGCAAGGGCTTCGCGGGCCAGGTGCTGTTCGAAGACGTGTCGCTGCGCCTGGTGGCGGGCGATCGCGCGGGCATCGTCGGTCCGAACGGCGCCGGCAAGTCGACGCTGCTCGCGCTGCTGATCGGCAAGGAGCAGCCGGACCGCGGCGTGGTGAGCCGCGCGCGCGGGCTCTCGCTCGGTCACCTGCCGCAGGAGATCCTCGGCACGCCCGACGCGACCGTGATCGAGACCGCGCTGCGTCCGGGCGAGCACCTGCTGGCGCTCGAGCAAGAGCTCGCGACGCTGCCCGAGCAGCTCGCCGCGGCGACCGATCCTGCCGAGCAAGAGCGCCTCGCCGCGCGTCTCGCCGACGTCCACGCGGAGTACGACCGCCTCGGCGGCAACGACCGCGAGGTGCGCGCGCGACGCATCCTCGCCGGGCTCGGCTTCCGTCCGGGCGACGAGGAGCGTCCGCTGCGCTCGTTCTCCGGCGGCTACGTCATGCGCGCCGAGCTCGCCCGCCTGCTGATCGACCTGCCCGACGTGCTGCTGCTCGACGAGCCGACCAACCACCTCGACCTCGAGTCCGTGCTCTGGCTGCAGGAGTTCCTCGGCAGCTACCGCGGCACGCTCGTGCTGATCTCGCACGACCGCGCGTTCCTCTCGGCGACGACGACCTCGATCATCGAGGTCGAGAACCGGCGCGTCACCCGCTACGCGGGCAACTACGAGGACTACGTCCGCGAGCGCGAGGAGCGTCGCGCGCAGCTCGAGGCCGCGGCGAAGAACCAGGAGCGCCGCATCCGCGAGACCGAGCGCTTCATCGAGCGTTTCCGCTACAAGGCGAGCAAGGCGCGTCAAGTACAAAGCCGGATCAAGGCGCTCGAGAAGGAGGAGCGCATCGTCGTCGCCAAGGACGGGCCGCGCGTGCGCTTCCGCTTCCCGCAGCCGGAGCGGACGTCGGAGCTCGCGCTCGAGCTCTGCGGCGTCGCGAAGTCCTACGGCGAGAAGCGGGTCTACGAGTCGCTCGACTTCCAGCTCCGGCGCGGCGACAAGACGGTGCTCGTCGGTCCGAACGGCGCCGGCAAGTCGACGCTGCTCAAGCTGCTCGCCGGCGCGCTCGAGCCCGACGCGGGCGACCGACGCCTCGGGCTGCGCGTCTCGGTCGGCTACTACACGCAGCATCGCACCGACATGCTCGACCTCGAGCGCACCGTGCTCGAGAACGCGATGGGCGCGGCGCGCGACCAGAGCGAGACGTTCGTGCGCTCGCTGCTCGGCGCCTTTCTGTTCCGCGGCGACGACGTCA
The DNA here is from genome assembly GCA_036563615.1 of Candidatus Binatia bacterium. NCBI lineage: Bacteria > Candidatus Binatota > Binatia (SeqCode) > Binatia bacterium. Next base: position 112,332 of record DATCMB010000023.1, on the reverse strand, counting down.
AGAAGAAAGCCGCGGTCCTGAGCGGCGGCGAGAAGAGCAGGCTCGCGCTCGCCATGATCCTGCTCGATCCGCCGACCGTCCTGCTGATGGACGAGCCGACGATTCACCTCGACATGGCGTCGGTCGACGCGCTGATCGCGGCGCTGCAGGACTACGAGGGTGCGCTGTGCTTCGTCAGCCACGACGTACACTTCATCCGTCAGATCGCGCGGCGGGTGGTGCGCGTCGAGAGCGGTCGGATCACCGACTACCCCGGCGACTGGGACTACTACTGCTGGAAGCGCGCGAACGACGCGGCGGCGACCCCGAGCGTCGTGGACGGTACGGCGTCGAGCCTCGCCGATCCGCAGAACCGCGCGCAGCCGGTGATCGAGCGCTCGGCGCGCGGCGAGCGCCTCGAGCGTCGGCGCGCCGCCGAGGCGCGCCAGGCGCTGGCACGCCGCACGCGCGCCATCCGCGAGGAGATCCGCACGCTCGAGGAAGAGATCGACGAGCTCGAGCGCGAGAAGGCCGGGCTCGCGGGCGACCTCGCCGATCCGGCGACCTACCAGCGCGCCGGGCGCGACGTCGCCGAGCTGCAGCGCCGCTACGCGGAGGTCGAGCGCACGCTCGCCGAGCGCACCGAGCGCTGGGTCGAGCTGCAGGAGCAGCTCGAAGCCGTCCAGGTGGCCGACGGCGAATGAGCGTGCTACGCATTCCAGAGTCCTCTTCGCTCCACGCCCGTGAAAACCGGGGGGTTGCTTCACCTCCGAGGGCGTGAAAAATCAGCCTTCCATCGAAGCAAGGACCTTCGACGAGAACCGCAAATGCGTAACGCGCACCATCACATGACGATCACCAAGACCGGCTGGCGCCACGGCGTGCAGCGCGTGTCGAGTGTCGTCGTGCGTCCGCGCGTTGCGGCGGTCGTGTCGGAGGTGCTCGTGGGCTCGATTACGCGCAACGCCGACGCCAAGCCGGCGCCCAGCGGCCTAGAGCGAGGAGTTTCGTGAGGAAGTAGGTCACAGACCCCCGTGAAAAAGGCCGCTGGGCGAAAACCCAGCGGCCTTTTTTCGTTTCTGGGGTCCGAATGGCTCCGCGGCGTGCACCGCGTCGCGGGGCGGAAAGGAGCACGCATCGTGCAGGCACAGATCGACAGCAGAGTTTTCGCGTCGCGGATCCGCCAGGTGGTCCGCGACGAGCCGAAGGCCTTTGCCTACGACCTCGGCCTGAGCCTGTCGGCGGTCTACAACTACCTGAACGGCAGGGTGCCCACGACGGACGTCCTGTTCCGCATCGCGCGGTACACGGGCCGTCCGATGGAGTGGTTCCTGACCGATGAGGAGGCTGTCGACACGGCCCCTCAGTCGCAGGCGGCTTGATCCCCGTGTGCAGCGTCCGACGGCGCGGGCGTCGCGTGCTCCAGGCACGCGACGCTCGCCCGGCGGCGCTCGCGTCCCTGCCTTAGCGCTGGACCGCGCTCGGCGCCCGACCGTCTTGCGCTCGGACGCCTGGCGTTCGCTCGCCCAGCGCTCGCTCGTTCAGCGCTCCTTCGCTCCACGCTCGGCCGTCCACACACGCCCCCAGCGTCCGCCCTGGCGTCCGACGCCAGCGGCCCCGTCGCGGCCTCGCCGGAAGACCGACTCGCCCCGACCCCTCGCTTCACTTTCACGCTTTCGTAACCCGAGCGCTCTCGGCTATTGAGACAGCCGTCCTGGCGGGCCCCCGCTCGCGCCCGCAGCTGACACCGCCCGGTCCGCACTGCCGGGACCTGAACCTCTGCTGGAGTGCCGCTTGGTTCACGCCTCGCTTCGTCCACCCGCGCTCACCCCACTTCTCGCCGCCGCGGTGCTCGCCGCCGCTTGCGGTGGCGGCGGAGGCGGCGGCAGCGACGCTCCGAGCGCCGCGCCGACGCCGCGCCCGAGCCCGGTGATGCCGATCACGCCGCCCGGCCCGGCGAGCAGCACGGCGCGCATCATCCTGAGTAACGGCGACCGCTTCGCCGACGGCATCGTCATCGGCAACATCGAGGACGCCTCGCTCTACGCCGGCACCGCGGCCGTGCTGATCACGATCGCGGAGTCGGGACGCACCGGTGCCCTCCTGATCCGCGAGCCCGACGGCACGGTGACCACCGCGTTCGACGGTCGCCAGCCGGACGACATCGACGGGACGACCTTGAGCCGCGTGCGCGCGGCGCCGACCGGCGAGATCGTCTTCCAGTCCGGCCGCGGGCTCGACTCCGATCGCCTGCACCTCCTCGCCGACGGCGTGATCCAGACGATCGCGGGCGCGGAGCCCGGTCCGGTGTTCCCGGACTTCCGCATCCTGGGCAACGTGCGCATCGGCACGGGCGGCGTCGTCGCCTTCGTCGGCGGCGGTGGCCCGTGCGAGGTCCAGGTCGGCGACGAGCAGCCGCGCGTGAGCTGCACCAACGCGCTCTACGTCGCCGACACGGGCGGCGTCACCCGCCTCGACGACGAGGAGCTCGAGCTCGAGCGCCAGCGGCCGACGGCGGTGCGCGTCGAGATCGACCCGAACGGCGGCGCCTGGTTCTCGCTCCCGCGTCGCGGCAACGCGCCGATGCTGCTGCACCATCGAGACGGCGTCACCGACGTCGTGCTCACCGCGTCGAGCGAGCTGCCCGGCGTCGGCCTGCTGAACGCGCTCGAGGCGGTCGCGATCAACGCCTCGGGGGACATCCTGATCGAGGCGACGCAGCGCGAGCTCGTCGGCGAGCGCCGGCCGCACGTGATCGGCGTGCTGCGCGGCGACTCGTTCTCGCTGCTTGCGAAGGAGGGCACCGAGCTCGGCGGGCAGACCGTCGCGACGCTGCGCGGGCTCGCGATCGACGGCGCCGGGCGGGCGCTGTTCGAGGCCGGGCTCGTGCCGCCGGGCGACCCGTCCGCGACGCCGCGGGCCTCGCTCTGGTACGGCGACGCGAGCGGGCTCGTCGAGATCGTCCGCGAAGGCGAGCCGTTCCCGGGCGAGGGCGCGATCGTCCTCGACCTGCAGGCGTCGCGTCTCAACGACGCGGGCGACATCGCGTTCACGACGCGGCTCGGCAGCGCGGACGGCGGCACCGCGCGCGTCGAGGAGGTCCGCGCCACGGTGCGCCGCGCGAACGGCGACCTGGTGACGGTCGCGTCGAGCCGTCACACGGGTCAGCTCGGCACGATCAGCTCGCTGCAGATCGTCGGCTTCGACGCCGAGGGCACGCTGCTGCTGATCGCCGCCCGCGGCGCGTCGAGCGACCGCGTGCTGCTGCTCGGGCGCTCGGACGGCCGCGAGGGCTGAGCGCCGCGCGACACGCTGTCGAGCTCGCGCGCGCGCCGTTGCCCAGGCGCGGCCGGCGGGCTCGAACGCGCGTGCGCGCTCGACGCGCCGGCCGCGGGGCTCGAACGCGGGCGCCTTGCTCAGGCGCCGGCGACGAGCTCCGCGCAGCGCTGCGCGAGCCTGCGCGCGGTCGCGTCGACCCGAGCGAACACCGCGCGGTTCGCCGCCGTCGCGCGCTCGGCGAGCTCGGACGGCGTGCAGCCGGCGGCGTCCGCCGCGAAGCGGCTCGCCTCCTCGGCGAGGCTGCGCTCGAGCTCGGCGAAGCGCGCGCCGATCGCGTCGGCCGCTTCGGGGCTGCGCTCCGCCTGCTCCGCGAGGCGCTCGAACACCCACCAGAGCCCCTCGCCGGCCCCATCCTGCTCGCCGGCGCGCACGAGCTCGTCGGGCAGCTCGCCCGCGAAGAACACCGGGAAGAAGGCCGACGTGCACGGCCGGCCGAGCGCGAGCCAGGCGACGCGCTCCACCCCCGCACCGCGCTCGAGCTCGATGACCATGCTGGCGGCCGTCCGGCTCGGGCCCTGGTGCATGCACAGCGTGTAGAAGCGCTCCTCGTCGGGCGTCGCGCCGGCGACGAAGCGCGGGCCGCCACTCGCGTCGTGGTCGCGCAGGATCGCCTGCAGGGTTTCGACCGTGTGCCGTCCGCGCCCTTCGGCGAGGAGCGCACGCGAGCGACGGAGCCGTCCCTCGGAGAGCTGCGGCGGGATGGTCGTCGTGTCGCGGTAGGCGCGCGCGAAGTCGAACGGCTCGCTGGTCTCGAGCCCGAGCGCGCGCGCCCGCTCGATGACCGTCGCGCCGAGCCGCTCCCAGTCGGCGCCGATCGACACCTGGTTCGAGATCGAGTCGGTCGCGGCGCAGCGGCGGGTCGCCCACTGACGGCCCGCGGCCTCGAGGATCCAGGCCTCGTCCGGGTCGGCGACGAGGAAGGAGTTGTTGTACGGCCACTCGAGGTCGCGGAACCCCGAGCCGCCCTGGCCGTGGGTCTCGATCAGCTCGATCAGGACCGAGACCGCCTGCTCCGCCGAAGCGGCGCGCTCGAGCCCGAGCCGCACCAGGTCCATGCCGATGAGCCCCGTCGCGGCGGGCGCCTCGTGCGCGAACACGGTCTCGTTGCCGATCGCGACCCCGTGCTCGTTGAGGCCCATCTCGAAGCCCCAGAGCCAGGTCGGACGCGAGCCGAGCACGCGCGCGGTCTCACGGACCTGCGGGATCTCGACGTACTGGCAGCGTACGCGGTCGCCGGGCGCATGCAGCGCCCGGTCGACGATCACCGGGGCTTGCGCCTCGCCGGGCGGACGGTCGCTGTTCTTGCCGAAGATCGCGACGCCGCGGCGCGCGGCCTCGCCGAGCGCGACCAGCGTGTCGCAACCGGCGAGCGCGGGCGAGGAAGCTTGGAAGTTGCGCTGCATCGTCCCGCGTCTAGCACATCCGCGACGCGGGCCGGCAGCCGGGCGGGTCTACGGAGCTCCCGCCCGCAAGCGGGAGCTCCGCCCATCGCCCATTGCAAGAACCTCAGTCGTTCCGGTGGGAGTACGAGCTCGACGCGAGCTCCTCGATCGTCTGGCTGTTGCTGCTCGACAGGTTCGCACCCTTCATCGCCGCGAGCGACTCGATCGCGCGGCGCGCGAGCTTGCTCGGCTTGGCGTGGCCGTTCTCCCAGCGATTCACGGTCGAGAAGGTCACCGCCACCGCGTGCGCAAACTCCTCCTGGGTGAGGCCGAGCCGCTTGCGCAGCTCACGGATCTCGCTTCCCGAAACCTCGTCCGCCATGATCATTCTCGTCCTCCTTTTCGATCGTCCTGCATCAGGCGATTGGGCTCTCTCGTAAACCCTGTGGGCTTATCGGCGCTTGCCGCGGCCGACTATAGGGACTCACCGCGCCAGACCTGTGGGTCAGGGCAACGGACTGGCTATCGCAGAGGGATGCGCCCCCGCCTGAGCCGAGGCCGCGCGTGGCGATCGGGGCGGGGCTTGGCTATGTCGGGCCCATGGCCACGACGGCGAAGGACGTCCTCGAAGCCCTGAAGCAGGTGAAATATCCGGGCTTCTCGCGCGACATCGTGTCCTTCGGGATCATCCGGGACATCGAGGTCGGCGGCTTCGGGACGACCATCACGCTTGCCCCACCGGCCGACAGCCCGGAGCTGATCGACAAGCTGCGGGCGGAGATCGTCCGGGTCGCCTCGGCGCTCCCCGGCGTCGGCGAGCTGACCCTGGTCACCGCCCCTCCCCCGACCCCGCAGGTCGCGGCACCGCGTCCGGTGCAGAGCGGCGCGCGCGCGATCCCGGGCGTCCGCAACGTCATCGCGGTCGCGAGCGGCAAGGGCGGCGTCGGCAAGTCGACGGTCGCGGTGAACCTGGCGCTGGCGCTCGCCCGGCGGGGGCGGGTCGGCCTGCTCGACGCCGACGTCTACGGACCGAGCATCCCGATCATGCTCGGCATCGAGGACGTGGAGCCGCGCGTCACCGAGGACCGACGCATCATCCCGGTCGAGGCGCACGGTCTGCGCACGGTGTCGATGGGCTTCTTCGTCGACCGCGAGCGCGCGGTGATCTGGCGCGGGCCGATGGTCACGAAGCTGATCGTCGAGTTCCTGCGCAACGTCGAGTGGGGCGAGCTCGACTACCTGGTGCTCGACCTGCCGCCCGGCACCGGCGACGTGCAGCTCACGCTCGCGCAGCAGCTCGCGATGACCGGCGGCGTGATCGTCACCACGCCGCAGGACGTCGCGCTCGCCGACGTCAAGCGCGGCGTGCGGATGTTCGATCAGGTGAAGGTTCCAGTGCTCGGCGTGATCGAGAACATGAGCGGGCACGTGTGCCGGAGCTGCGGCCACGTCACCGACGTGTTCGGGCGCGGCGGCGGCGAGCGCATGGCGCAGGAGCTCGGCGTGCCGTCGCTCGGCACGATCGGTCTCACGGGACGCGTGCGCGATCTCGCCGACGCGGGGACGCCGATCGTCGTCGCGGAGCCGGATCACCCGGTGGCGAAGCGCTTCATGGAGATCGCGGACGCGATCGAGCGCGGTATCGCGGCGAAGGCGGGCGCGAGCTGAGCGAGTTCAGCGCGCGGCGTCGCGTGGTCGCGGAGCGTCGCCGCGAGCCCATCTCGCGGGCGGAAAAAAGGAAGGGCCCCGGTGCATCGCACCGGGGCCCTTTTCCGTTCGCGACAAGCTACGCGCTCAGTCGCTGAGGCGGGAAAGCGAGCGCAGCGAGAAGTACTGCGGATCGAAGTTGCGCTCGAGGAACTGCGACGAGTAGCGGCCGCCGAGCGCCGCACGGTCGGTCTTGTCGTTGACGCCCATCACCATGTTCGGCGTGGTCGCGCTGTAGGTGCCGTCGTCGCTCTTCGAGAAGTGGTAGCCGCACATCGCGGTGTAGAAGTACTCGCCCGCGCGGTTGTGGACGTTCTTCCAGTAGATGCGGCTCATCTCCTTGTCGACGTACATGATGACCTTGCCGAAGTTGTAGTAGGGGTCGGTCGACTCACCCTCGAGGATCCACACCGGGCGCTTCACGAACACCAGGTTCTCGGTGATCTGCCACGGCGCGCCCTCCGCACCCGGCGTCTCGTAGGCGCCACGGAGGTACGGGATCGGAACGTCGAAGCGCGTCGGCGAATCGGTCGGGTTCTGCTTGAGCGCGTACGGGCCGACGATCGGCGCCAGCACCTCGCCCTCACCCGCCATCTTCCACTTGTAGTACTCGACCTTACCCGCGTAGCAGTTCAGGTCGTCCGAGAAGATGTCGAGGCCCGAGATGGGATCCGAGCGCGAGGCCGCGTTCACACGCCGCGAGCGACGGGTCTGCGGGATGTACGCCCAGATGTTGTCCTGCGACGTCCAGTCGTTGACCTGCTGACCGAGGATGTTCACGCCCTCGGCGTCGGCCGGCTCCAGCGCGTGCGACAGCGTCGTGCCGCGCAGGTTCTCCGGGTTCGACTCCGCCTTCTTGTGGCGGCCCAGGTACGAGTTCGCATGCAGCCACAGCTTGATGCGGCGGAACTCGCCGTTGCGGTCGATGCCGTTGAGCGTGAACGTCGCGCCCGCGCCCTCGCCCATCTGGTTGGCAAGATAAAAGTTCCACGCGACCTTGCAGGCGGCCTGCGGATCCTTCGGATCGATCTTCGGGAACGGCTTGCCGAAGACCCAGTCCGGCATCTGGCCGGTGGCCTTGTCCTTCAGGCCGCAGGTCTCCTCGTCGAGCTCGTACTTACCCTCGTTGGCCTCCGACGCGGCCCAGTAAGCCGAGCTGTAGTTCTCGCGGAACTTCTGCGCGTCGAGCGGCACCACCTTGAACTGGTAGTCGCCCGCCTTGACGCGCTTCAGCACCGGATCCGGCAGCAAGCCCTCGGCCTTCTGCCAGTTGTCCTTGTTCAGGATGTACTCTTCCTCGGCCCAGCCTGCGGCGGGCGCGAGGACGAGCGCCAGCGCAGCAATGCCGAGTACGAGCCTGCTCGTCTTCTGCATGCGAATCTTCCTCCGATTGTCATTGAAGACCGTTGCCCGAGTCGCGGTCAACGACTTTCGTCGGCATCGGTCGGTTCTCACGGCTCAACGGGCTGGGTCCGGGCCAGTGCAGCGAGCTTGTCGAATTCCCACAGTAAGACGGCGCCGACCAGGACGATCTTCGAACTCGGCAATACCTGAACGTACAAACCGGTCAATGGCGGATTGCGATCGCCGAGCGCGAGCGTGACCTCTTCTCCATTACGCAGTGCGACACGAGCGCGCGGCGGCGCGAGGCCGAACTCGGTCGGGTCGACATCGTCACCGATCTCGACGAGGCGCGTCAAGCCGGCAAGTGTCGTGAGAAACCCGTCCAAACGGTCGTCAGGAACCATCATCGATCCGCCCTGACGGATCAGCTCCCAGCCCTGCTCGTTGCGCACGAACGCGTACGACGGTCCTTCGCGCGGCGTGATCTCGATCACGCGCACCTTCTTCGGATCGATCTCGACGAGCGGCTCGCCGGTGCGCGTCGGCACCGGCGGCGCGAGCCCGGGAAGCACGGTCGCTCCGACCGCGACCGCGAGCACGGCCGCGACACCCGCCATGATCAGCAGGCGGCGAAACGGTGGGCGATCGCCCGAAGCGTCGTCGATCCAGTGCTCGTCTGCGACGCGAACGTCGGCGCTCACCCGGCACTCCGGACGCGGCGCCGCCAGCCGATGAGGCCGCCGAGCAGCAGCATCGTGCCGGGCAGCAGCACGACCGAGATCCAGAACAGCGTCCTCGCCTGCGGCGCCGTCATGTGGATCCGCGAGAACGTTCCGCCCGGCAGGATCTCGCGCCGCGACCCGATCAGCGCCTCGGCGCGGCTCGCGAGGTGGGCGAGGTTCAGGAAGAAGTCGCGGTTGCCGAGCGTTCCGACGTACAGGTTGGTCGCGAACTCGGCGTCGCCGACGACCACCACCGAGCCGCTGGTCTCGTCGCTGCCCGGGAGCCGCGCGATCGCGGCGACCGGGATCGGACCGCGCAGATCGACGCCCTCCTGGAACACCGGAATCTCCTCGACCGCCGCGCGGTCCTTGTCGGCCCAGGTGTCGGTGCCGGTGAAGGCGAACGGCGCGGACAGCACGCCCGGACGCGTGGGCGTGACCGGCAGGATCGACTGCGCGAGCGGCAGGATCGCGGGCGGCGCGCCCGTGTACGGCAGGATCTGCTCGTTGAAGAACGCGACCTGCGGCGCGAAGCTGTCGGCGAAGAACAGCCGGTTGCGATCGTCGACCACGAGGTCGTTGCCCTGCTCGATGCCGAGCTCGCGCAAGAGCGCCGCGACCTTCGGCGACGAGCCCGGCTCGACCATGAACAGCGCGCCGCCGCCACGCTTCAGGTAGGCGTCGACCGCGGCGATCTCGCTGTCGGTGAAGTCGGTGCGCGGGTTCGCGACGACGAGCAGCACCACCTCGTCCGGGATGCCGCCGCGCAGATCGGTCGTGCTCTCGATGCGGTAGTTCTCCGCCTCGAGCGCCTTCGCCGCCTGCGACAGGCCGCTGCGCGGATCGGCGCTCTTCGGGTCGTTCTCACCGTGCCCGACGGTGAACAGCGCGATGCGCTCGCGTCCCTCGATCAGCTTGATGAGCGCCGTGGTCAGCTCGTCCTCGCTCACGTCGCGCACGAGCAGCTCGCGATCGCCGCTCTCGACGACGCCGGTGTTGTAATTGACGATGCCGTAGCGATTGGCGAGCAGCGGGCTGCGGTCGAGGTCGAGCATGCGGAACGTGATGTGGCTCGACTGGTCGGCGAAGCGCCGCAGCAGGTCCTTGATCTGGCGGACGCGGCCCTGCTCCTGGCTGTTGTAGAAGACGGTGATCCGCACGTCCTTGTCGAGACGCCGCGCGGTGCGCTGCGCCTGATCGGACAGCGTGTGCTCCTTCGTCGGCGTCAGGTCGAGCGTCACGTTGTGCGCCCACGCCAGCACGATGACGAGGAAGGCGATGGTCAGCGCGAGCAGGGCCTCGACGCCGAGCCAGACCCAGTTCATCGTCGTCGAGCGCGACTTCACACGACGCCTCGCCACGAGCGGCTCTGCAGCGAGCGCAGGCTCGCGAACAGGAAGAGCGCGATGAAGACGACGAAGTAGGCGACGTCGGCGGTCTGAATGCTGCCGGTCGCGAAGTTGTAGTAGTGGTCGAACAGCGACAGCAGCAGCAGCACGCGGATGATGCGCTCGTCGCCCACCGCCTCGTTCCAGGTCATGAACCAGAAGAAGACCAGGATGCCGTAGGTCAGCATCGCCGCGACCACCTGGTTCTCGGTCAGCGTCGACGCGGCGATGCCGCAGGCGATGAACGCCGTGCCGAGCAGGATGAGACCGACGAAGCCCGCGATCGGCGGTCCGAGGTCGAACGGGAAGAAGGCGTAGAAGACGATGAACGGGATCGTCGTCATCGCGACGATGGTCAAGAAGAAGAGCCACGCCGCGAGGAACTTGCCGAGGATCACCTGCCAGTCCTTGACCGGCAGCGTCCACAGGAGCTCGATCGTGCCGAGCTTCCGCTCCTCGGCGAACAGCCGCATGGTGACGAGCGGCAGGACGAGCAGCGTCACCAGGCGGTAGTCGACGAACACGAAGCGCCAGAGTCCGGTCGACAGCACCTGCGCGCCGAAGGTCACGAACAGCGCGACGTCGGTGTAGAAGAAGTACCCGGACAGGACGAGATAGACGGCGAGCAGCACGTACGCCGTGGGTGAGCCGAAGTACGCCGCGAGCTCGCGACGTGCGATCGCGCTAACGACCCGCAACGGCACGCTCCTTCTCCTCCTCGACCGGCGGCGCCTCGCGTTGGTCGCCAACCAGCGTGAGGAAGATCTCTTCCAGCGTCATCACGACGGGCTTGAGCTCGACGAGGCCGAAGCCGCCGCCGACCACGGCGCCCGCGATCTCGCGGCGGACGTCGTAGCCGTGCTCGCAGCGCACCACGAGGCGCAGCGCCTCGCCCTCCTCGCCATCGACGAAGGCGTCGACGACGTGCGGCACGGCACGCAGCGCGCGGATCAAGCCGTCGCGCGCGCCCACCGCGGTCACCGAGAACTCGCGGTAGGGACGCAGGTGCTCCTCGAGACGCGCCGGCGAGTCGACCGCGAGGATCCGCCCGCGGTTCATGATGATGACGCGCGAGCAGATGGTCTCGACCTCCGGCAGGATGTGCGTCGACAGGATGACGGTGCGCTCGGAGCCGAGGTTGCGCACCAGCGCGCGGATCTCGGTGACCTGCTCGGGGTCGAGGCCCGACGTCGGCTCGTCGAGGATCAGGACCGGCGGATCGCCGATCAGCGCCTGCGCGATGCCGACCCGCTGGCGGTAGCCCTTCGACAGGTTGCCGACCAGGCGGTGCGACACCTTCTCGATGCCGGCCGCGCCCATCGCGCGCTCCACCGCGCGGGTGACGTCGCGCTTCGCCACCCCCTTCATGTCGGCGATGAACTCGAGGTAGCGGCGCACCGGCATCTCGCCGTAGAGCGCCGTACGCTCGGGCAGGTAGCCGAGCGCACGGCGCGCGGCGATCGAGTCGCGCACGACGTCGTGTCCCGCGATCGTCGCGCGACCGGAGGTCGGCGGGAAGACCCCGGTGAGCATGCGCAGGGTCGTGCTCTTGCCCGCGCCGTTCGGACCGAGGAAGCCGACCACCTCGCCGCGCTCGATGCTGAACGTCACCTCGTGCACGGCGACGGTCGCACCGAACGTCTTGCGCAGACGCTCGGCCTGGATCTCTACCGGCACGACCCCGCTCCGCGCTCACCCAGCGCACGCGCGGGCGCCGCGACGTTGGAGCTTCTGCCTGCCACCATCGGGCGCCGAGCGAGACCGGTCGTCAACTCGCCGCGTGCGTCTGAGGAGTCTGCGCGCCCTCGCGCGCAAGCCTGGCCCGCGCTGCGTCGCGGCGGTCGAGCAGGAACTTCGGCCGCCACACCTTCACGAGCGCCGGAACGACGATCAGACCGCCCACCGTGTTGAACGCCATCAGCAGCGACAGCAGGAGGCCCATCTCGGCCTGGAACTTCAGGCTCGAGAACCACCAGAAGATGGTCGACGCGAACATCGTGCTCGCCGTGAAGATGATCGCCCGGCCGGTCGTCGCGGTCGCGTAGTCGACGGCGTCGTCGACGTCGCGTCCCTCGTCGAACGTGTCGAGCATTCGACTGAAGTGGTAGATGCCGTAGTCGACGCCGCACCCCGCGCCCGCAGCCGCGACCGGCAGCGAGTTCACGTTGAGGTCGATCTTCCACAGCACCATGACGGCCTCGCAGACGAACTGCGCGCCGACCACGGGGATCATCAGCAGGATGGTCGCCGCGAGCGAGCCGTAGGTCAGGTAGAGACAGAGCGCGACCACCGAGAAGACGATGCCGAGCGTCGTCCAGTACGACTCCTCGACCTTCTCGTTCACGGCCGCGAGGATGCCGAACATGCCGCCCGCGAGGCGGAACTCGATTGCGTCGGTCTGATGCTGCTTGGCGAACTCGCGCGCCCTCTCGATCGCGTTCGTGATGATCGCGTTCGAGTGACCGCGGAACAGCGTCACCACGGTGCCGAACTGGTACGACGGGTCGATGAAGCGATCGAGGTCACCCGCCTGGCCGCTCTGCGTGAACGTGTAGAACAGCTGCGCGATGTTCTTCGGGTTGTCCGGGATGAAGCCCCACTTGGGCTCACCCTCGTGGTAGAGGCGCGCGAGCTGCTTGACGATGTTCACCACCGAGACCGAGAGCGCGGCGCCCTCGACCTCCTCCATCTCGGTGCCGAACTCCTCCATCAGCTCGAGCGGCTCGCGCGTCTTGATGTTGTCCGGCGCCTTGGTGTCGGCGATCGCGATCAGCTGATTGGCGCCGAGGAAGTCGTGGTTGAGGACGTCGTACGCCTGGTTGTACGGATGGTCGGGGAAGAGCAGCGCCGCGCCGGGCGTCATGTCGCCGACCTTCAGCGTCCGTCCGATGAGGAACGAGCCGACGAAGAGCACCAGCGTCATCACCAGGACCGCGTAGCGACGCCAGCCGGCGCTCGACCAGATCGTGAAGTCGGTGATCGCCTTGTAGAACTTCTCGGACCAGCGGTCGTCGGTGTCGTGCCCCGGAGCAGCCGGCGGGTCGATGTAGGCCAGGATGATCGGGTGCAGCGTGACGACGCTGATGAAGATCGAGATGATCCAGAAGCTCGCGAACAGAGCGACCTTCTGAATGAGCGGAATCGGCGCCAGCGCCACCAGCAGTATGCCGAGACCGTCGGTGACGATCGCCGCGATCGCCGGCGGGAACAGCGCACCGTACGACACCACGATCGCCTGATGCTTGTCACCCAGGCGGTGGTACTCCTCGTGGTAGCGGTCCATCGACTGGACCGAGTGGCTGATCGCGCGTGCGGTCAGGAAGATCGGAATCACCATCACGAGCGGGTCGAGGTTGAAGCCCATGAGGTGACCGAACGCGACGCCCCAGATCGTGGATAGGAAGGCCGAGAACAGCGGCACCCAGATGCCGGTCCACGTTCGGAAGTAGACCCAGAGCAGCACGCCGATGGTGAAGAAGGTCAGCCCGAAGACCCACAGGACCTGCGGAGCGTACCGCATGATCGAGGTGAACAGGTACGGGAACCCCGTGATCATGATCTCGTGGTTCTCGTCGTTCTCCTGCGCCTTCAGCTGCTCGAGCCGGTGGTAGAGGTAGTTGAAGTCGAGGGCTTCCTCCCAGAAGCCCGCCGTGACCAGCGCCGCGGAGTCGTCCTCGGCGACGTAGACGCCGTGGATGCCCTTGGTGGCATAGACCGCGAACTTGACGCGATCCGCGTCCTCCTGCGTCCGCGGAACTCCGGGGTAGTACACCTCCCGGATCTGCACCGCGCCGCGGAAGGTGTTGATGCTCTTCATCTTCGGCGACGCGATCGAGAGGATCTGGTAGGGCACGACGCCCTTGGTCTCGATGATGAACTTGGTGACCCGGTCGACCTTCTGCAGCGTCTCCGGGTTGTAGATGTCGCCGTTCTTCTTCTTGATGATGATCTGGAGGACGTTCGCCGAGCCGAACATCCGCCGGAACTCGTTGTAGATTTTGATGTACGGATGCTGCCGCGGATAGAAGTCGAAGAAGTCCGTGTGCAGCGTCAGGTCCTTCAGCGAGTACGCGAAGAACAGCGTGATCGCCGCGATGATGATGCTGACGCTCCTCCGGTAGTTCAGGAGGAAGCGGAGATAAGCGTCGATGAATCTCTGGGGGATCATGAATTCCCTTCCTCGGACGTCGCGGCGGCGCGGAGCAGCGTCGCTTCGGCCCCCTTGGTCTCGTAGATCAAACCAGCGCCCCCGACGAAGAACCCTTGATCCCCGCTCAAGCTAACCCCACGGAACCACTCTGAAGCGAACCGCAGCGGCGTGGGGTACTGCTTCCATTCCTTCCCGCCGTCCGTCGACACCAGCACGGTGCCCTGACCGCCGACGATCCACCCGTAGTTCCCGGAAAGCGCAACCTCGTAATACGAGCGCTCGTCGAACGGCGACGGAATGGGCTTCCACGTCGCGCCGCCGTCGTCCGTGCGCAGGATGACGCTGTCGATGCCGACCGCGATGCCGGTGTTCTCGTCGAGGAAGTCGATGCCGAAGAGCGTCGACTCGATCCCCGAGACCTGCTGCTTCCAGGTCCTGCCGCCGTCGTCCGTGCGCAGGATCGTGCCGAACTCGCCGGCGATCCAGCCGGTGTTTTCGTTCGCGAACGACAGCCCGTAGAGCAGCGCGTCATTGGGCAGGATGCCCTGGTCGAGCGCCGAATCGGGGAGCTTGAAGTCCTCCGGCAGCTGGATCTCTTCCCACGTCGCGCCGCCGTCCTCGGTGTGGACGATGGCGCCGAAGTCGCCGACCGCCGTGCCGCGCGTCGGCGAGACGAACGCGATCTTAAACAGGTTGCGGTCGACGGGGGTCTTCTGCTCGGTCCACGTCGCGCCGCCGTCGCTGGTCTTGAACACGCGGCCGTTGGTGCTCGAGATCCAGGCCTGCTTGCCGTCGAGACAGGAGATGCCGAGGAACGGCAGCCGGCCGGAAACGATCTGCCGCTGCCACGTGCGGCCACCGTCGGTGGTCTTGAAGACCCGGCCGAGGTCGCCGACCACCCAGCCTTCGGTGGGGGTCGGGAAGCAAGTGTCGAAGAGGTTTTGGCGGATTTCGCGCGGCGTCACCGTCTCGGCCACCTGCGCGTGCGCAAGAGAGGACAGTGCGAACATGGCCGGAAGGACCCAGGCCATGACGCGGACTGATGCTTTTGCCCTCATGCCGGGGGCTTCCTTTCTAAATGGAACGGTCTTCGGGAAAACGGCTGGAACATGCCACCAAGGGCGTGCCTGGCGAACCACCTTCGCCAAACACGCCCTTTGGTGACGGTCAAGCCCCTTCGGGCGGATTGTTCAGAGCACGTACTCAATCTGGAACCGGACGTTCGACCGGTCGCGGACCAGGCCGAGCTGACTGCGGAACACGCCGCTGTTGATCGTGGTGTAGTCGACGATGAACCGCCACGGGTCGCGCGTGAAGCGGATGTTCGGCTGGAAGAGGATCATGCCCTGCCAGTCGTAGAACATGTTGTAGCCCGGGGTCACCTGGAACGTCGTGTCGGTGCCCGGCGCGCGCCAGTTGTACGTCGTGTTGATCAGCAGCGTGTGGAGGAACTGGTCCTGGACCACGGGGACCACACGCAGCTGGTTGTTCGGCTCCGGCACCGGCAGCGCCTGCAGCGGATCGTGGTCGAAGATGTGCCGGTAGAAGAACTGGGTGCTGAAGAAGAACGTCTGGTTCGGGTTCAGGAACCGGATGTACTGGTTCATGTCCCAGCCGATCGCGAAGTTGAACGTATCCTTGCGCGACACGGTGTCGAACTCGCCGTTCAGCACCGGCTGCAGGAAGTTCGCGACGTACTCCGGCGTCAGGCCCTTGCCCGGGAACGCGGTCTCGGTCGGGCCGCGGAACAACGCCTCGTCGCGGAACACCGCGAACTCGCTGCGCAGCACGCTCTTCAGCGACGGTAGCGCCGTCGTCATCGATGCACCGTTGACCCACACGCGCGGCGCATACTGCTCCGCCGTGATCGTGCTGACGCCCTGGACGAAGCCCGGATCGCCCTCACGCGCCTGGCGGAAGCGCACCGCCTGCGTGTCGAGCATGGTCACGTAGCTCGCGATCGTGAACGTGAAGTCCTGCCAGTTGAAGACGATGCGGCCGCCGCCACGCAGACCGGGGAGCCCCAGCGGAGGCGCCTCGAGCAGCGTGAGCGTCTGACCGGTCGGCGGGCCGAGCGGCGGCGCCCAGGGGGACCCACGCGGGCCACCGGGGATGAACGCCACCGTGCGGTCCATCGCGCCGTAGCCCTCGACGAACACCTGGTCGAACGGACCGATGGTGCCGAGGTTGAGGCTCATGCGCAGCATGTCGAGCGGCACACGGCGCTCATCGAGGTCGATGAAGAAGCCGCCGAAGAAGTTGTCGACGGGGTTGATGTTGTCGAGCAGGCGGAAGACGTCGGTCTCACCCCAGACCAGGTTCTGCCGCCCGAAGCGGATGAACAGCGGCCCCTGCTCCCAGTCGACGAACGCCTGGAAGAGCCGGTTGCGGTAGCTCGCAACGCGACGCAGACGACGCCGGCTACGCTGCAGGGAGAAGTCGACGGACTCGAGCTGCGAAGGATTGAACGTCGGTCCTTGACGCAGCGCTTCCTCGAGCTCCTGACGCGACTCGAGGTTGTTGCGGTACGCGCTCGGGCCGAAGTCGTAGATGCCGTCGTACTCGCCGCGGTACGTCAGGTTGTACTTGAACTCGGTGACGCTCTTCGGAAGCACGTCTCTCCACCAGTCGAGGAGATCGTGGTTGAGCTTCATCTCGAGGAAGTACCGGTTCTGGATCAGGTTACCCGCGCCCGAGTACGGATAGGTGCCGCCGAAGCTGCAGGTCGCTAGCGCCTCGGGCGGCTGGCCGGCGCACGTCGGCGGCTGATTGCCGGGTCGCGTCGACTGCTTCGCCATCGTGCCGATACGCGCGTTCACGTAGGCGCGTACCGTCAGATTGATCGTGCCCTCCTCGTTGAGCGGGATGGCTGAGGCACCATCCGGCATTCCCGCCACGATCAGAGCACCGATCAAGACCGCGAACAGCCAGTTGGTCAGTCTTCGCGTCATCGGACCCCCCTTGCTCAGACCCCGACGGAGCCGCAAAGCGCCGTCGTCGCTCCATCCTCCCCGGAGCGCAACGCCTTCTTGCTCAGAGCAATTCGCCTGTCAACGAAATGCGCGTCACCTCGTTGCGAGCGATCGCGCAAACCGTCGCAAACGACGCTCGAGCGACACCAAACGACTTCGACGACCAGCTGCGAACCGCGATCGACGCGCGCCGCGCGACGGGAACCGCGAACGCCACGCGCGCCGTTTGCGCGCGGGGAGGAGCGAACCATGGGAGCTCCACCGCGTGGCCGTGGCGCGCGGCGAGTGGCCTGGGCGACGACCTGTGCGTCACGCTCGTTGCGTGGCGCGCGCTCGACGCAGTGCGTGCAGCGTCCGAGCCGTACATGGCGATCCGCGAGGGACGGAAGTGCGGCGCGTGGCGCGTCAACCTTCGCGTCGGCTCGATCGGCGGCGACCTGCGCGTCGACGACGCGATCGCCTACTGGCCCCCCGCCCTCTGCACCACCAGCACCGCGAGGTCGCTCGGGTGAATTTTTGTCCAGACACCTGCGGCCTTCCTGGCCGGCGAGCTTCTTCACCGCGCCTACGGCGCCGGCTTCGCGTGATCCTCGACCAGCAGCATCTCGGCGCGCGCCTCGGTGACGCGCCGCGTCCCTCGTCGTCGCGCGGCACGTGGCAGCGAGAGCGACGATCTCGCCGCTGACGGTGACGGCCTCGCCACCAAGCCGCTCGCGACGGCCGCGACCGCGCCGCGTGACAGCGCCAAAAGTGGCTTGAGTCGAGACGTTCCGTCTGATTCAGTGCCCCGCGCACTACGTAGAGACGGGTCTGGAGGCAGCATGACGTTCTCGTGCTTTCAGAGCCGGCGCCTGCTGTTTCTCGTGGTGGTTGGGCTGGCCGTGGTTGGGGCGCGCGTCGCGGATGCGCGAGACAAGGCTCCCCGGCTCGAATTCGGCGGTGAGTTCCAGGTCCCCGCCTCCCTGGAAGATGACGTTCGTTTCTGGGTCGACGTCTTCACGCGCTACACGCTGCGTGAGGCGATCGTGCACGATCGCTCCGATCCGGCGAACGTGCTCGCGGTCGTACGGCTCGAGACCGGCCGCAGGGAAGAGGTCGACGCCGTGCGTCGCCGCTACGAGCAGCTCACCAGCCGGCTCGCTTCCGCGTCGGCGACCGAGCTGACGCAGCTCCTGCACATGTTCCGTCCGCCGATGGATCCGAAGTGGATCGCGGCGTCGGCGAATCGCATCCGCGTGCAGCTCGGGCAGCGCGAGGTGTTCTTCAACAGCATCCTGCGCTCGCAGCGCTACCTGCCGACCGTGCGCAAGGTGCTCGCGAAGGCGCAGCTCCCCGAGGAGCTCGCGTACCTGCCGCACATCGAATCGTCGTTCGATCACGAGGCGCGCTCGCACGCCGGCGCGCTCGGCTTGTGGCAGCTCATGCCCGAGACCGCGAAGCAGCGCGACCTGCGCGTCGACGCCCAGGTCGACGAGCGCAAGCACACGTACAAGGCGACGATGGCCGCCGCGTCCTACCTGCGCGAGGCGTTCGAGTCGCTGCAGAGCTGGCCGCTCGCGATCACGTCGTACAACTACGGGATCAACGGCACGCGCCGCGCCGTCGAGGCGATCGGCTCGCGCGACCTCGAGGACATCCTCGAGCGTCACGAGAGCCCCGCGTTCGGCTTCGCGAGCCGCAACTTCTACGCGCAGTTCCTCGCCGCGCTCCACGTCGCGCGCAACGAGGACTACTACTTCCCGGAGATCGCCGAGATGCGCCGGCGCGAGTACGTCGTGAAGAAGGGCGACACGCTCTGGCAGATCGCGCGTCGCCACGGCGTCACGGTCGAGAAGATCCGCAAGGCGAACAAGTCGCTGTCGGCGTCCGCGCGGCTGCAGCTCGGCCAGCGCATCCAGATGCCCGGCTGAGGACGCGAGGTGCCCGAGGATCCGGCAATCGAGGCGGCGGCGGAAGCGCTGCTCACCGCGCGCTATCCCATCGCGCTGACCGGCGCGGGTCTGTCGGTCGAGAGCGGCATCCCGCCGTTCCGCGGTCCCGGCGGGCTGTGGACCAAGCACGGCGAGCCGCCGATGAACGGCTGGGAGCTTTTCCTCGCCGACCCGAAGAAGGCCTGGGAGCAGCGCCTCGATCCGAAGGGTCCGCTGCGCGAGCTGTTCGTCAAGCTCGCCGAGGCGAAGCCGAACCCCGGCCACTTCGCGCTCGTCGAGCTCGAGGAGATCGGGCTGCTGCGCTGCCTCATCACGCAGAACATCGACGATCTGCACCGCCTCGCGGGACAGCGCTCGCTCGCCGAGATCCACGGCAACGCGACGCTCGTGCGCTGCATCGAGTGCTGCTCGCGCTGGCCGCGCGAGGAGGTGTCGCTCGAGGTGCTGCCGCCGCGCTGCGTCCACTGCGGTGGGCTGCTCAAGTCGGACACCGTGTCGTTCGGCGAGCCGATCCCCGGCGACGTGCTCGAGCGCTGCCAGCGCGAGGCGCGCGCCGCGGACTGCGTGCTCGTCGCCGGGACGTCGGCGACCGTCTACCCGGCAGCCGGCATCCCGCTCGAGGTGCTGCGCCGCGGCGGAACGCTGATCGAGGTCAATCCCTACGAGAGCGAGATCAGCGACCTCGCGCGCATCGTCGTGCGCGGTCCCGCCGGCGAGATGCTGCCGCGCATCGTCGCGGCGGCGCGCAGCCGGCTCGCCAAGCACTGAGGCGCCGCGCTCGCGCGCGGTACCCGGCGCTCACGCGAAGAACGCTTCGATCGTCCCGGCGGGGAACTCGAGCTCGCGCATCTCGTTGCCGCGATGGATGCGCAGCCGCACGACGTCGCCGTCCCGGTGCTGCCAGATCCGCTCGTAGAGCGCCCTGCGGTCGTGCACCTCGTGGCCGTCGATCGTCAGGATCACGTCGCCGGACCGGAGCCCGGCGTCCGCGGCCGGGCTGTTCGGCACGATGCCCGCGAGCACGACGTGGTCGCGCAGCGTGTAGCAGGTGATGCCGATCCAGCCGCGCGGCGCCTGCGGAGCCCAGCTCCCGTGGCGCGCGACCTCGTCGAGCACCGGAATCGCGAGCGACGCCGGCACCGCGAGCGTGAACTTGCCGACCTCGGCGAGCGACAGCGCGACGACGCCGACCATCCGACCGTGCGCGTCGAGCAGCGGACCGCCGCCGAGCCCCGGGTTCTGCACGGTGACCGTGATCGCGCGCTCGAGCAGGTACTCCCAGAACGCCTCGAAGACGTCGATCGAGCTGATCACACCCGCGTCGACGCGCCGTCCGTCGGCGACGCTCGCGACCAGGAACACCTCCTCGCCGACGCGCACGTCCTCGATCGGACGGATCTCGACCCGCGGCGCGAGCGGATCTCTTAGCTTCACGACGCCGAGCCCCGTGGCGTAGTCGATCGCGACCACGTCGCCGAGCTGCACGTCGTCGCCGTCGAAGGTCACCTCGACGGTCTTCGAGCCGATCAGCAGGTAGTGCGCGGTGACGACGAGCCCCCACGGCGCGACGACCGTGCCGGTGCCCATGCGCTCGGTGCCGAGGATCTCCGCCGAGGGGTGGCTCTGCGCGACCTCCGCGCGCAGGTGCACGGTCGCCGGCACCACTTTGCGCAGCAGGTGAACCGAGGCGTTCAAGACGGTATCCCTCTCGCGTCCGCGGCGCAGCGTCCCAGCGGAACGAGTGAGAGCTGAATGGCGGTGATCGAGCTCGACATCTCCACGTCGGTCGAGGGCCTGTTCCGCAGGGTTGCCGAGGAAAGCGGAGCTTTCTGGCTCGACGGCGAGGGAACCGACGGGGCAACCTTTATGGGCTTCCTCCCACGGGCGCAACTGGTTTTGCGCGCCGACGGGCGTCTAGTCGAAGCGCGCGACGGCCGCGGGCGCTCGGTGCGCGGCGAGCCGCTGCAGGCGCTCGAGGAGTTCGTCGCGGGCGCCGCCGACGACGTCCCGGACGGCGTGCCGCACACCATCGGCTTCTTCGCCTACGACCTCGCGTGCGCGATCGAGCCGCGCATCGAGCCGCGCCGCGACCCGAGCTCGCGCCTGCCGCTCGCGCGGCTCGCGCGCTACGACGCCGTGCTCGAAGTGCGCGCCGATCGCGCCCGCGCCGACGCGGAGCGCGCGGCGTCGTGCAGCGTGCGCGTGCACGCCGCGACCGCCGGAGCGGCCGAGCGCGTCGCGTCGATCGTCCTCGAGGCGCGCGACGACGTCCCCGCGCAGCGCCGCGGCACACGTCGCGCCGCGCGCCTCCTCGAAGCGCCGCACGCCGAACGCCACATCGCCGCCGTCGAGCGCGCGCTCGCCTACATCGCCGCCGGCGACGTCTACCAGGTGAACCTCGCGCAGCGCGTTCGCGTCGCGAGCGACGCGTCGCCGAGCGAGACCTACCTCCGCATGCGCGCCGCGCAGCACGTGCCGCAGGGCGCCTACCTCGACTGCGGACGCTTCGCCGTGCTGTGCGGCTCCCCGGAGCGCTTCGTGCGGGTCGCCGGACGGACGATCGAAACCGAGCCGATCAAGGGCACGCGTCCGCGCGCGCCGGAGCCCGCTCGTGACGCCGCCCTCCGCGAAGCGTTGCTCACCGACCCCAAGGAGCGCGCCGAGCACGTGATGATCGTCGACCTCGAGCGCAACGATCTCGGACGCGTGTGCGTCGCGGGCTCGGTGCACGTGCCGTCGCTCATGCGGGTCGAGACCTTCGCGACGCTGCACCACATGGTGTCGACCGTGCGCGGCACGCTGCGCGACGACGTCGGCCTCGCCGCGCTGCTGCGCGCGACCTTCCCCGGCGGCTCGATCACCGGCGCGCCGAAGATCCGCGCCGCGCAGGTGATCGCCGAGCTCGAGCCCGCGCCGCGCGAGCTCTACACCGGCGCGATCGCCTGGTTCCGCGGCGCGCGCGACTTCGACTCCGCGATCGCGATCCGCACCGCGGTCGCGTGCGACGGCGTCTACACGTACCACGCCGGCGGCGGCATCGTCGCCGATTCGGACCCGCGCCGCGAGCACGAGGAGTGCCTGCTCAAGGCGACGCCGTTCTTGCGCGCGCTCGGCCTCGACCCTTTTGCGCAGGAGCGCCCGCCGCTCGCGCGGGCGCTCGCGCCGCGCGCGGTCGCGGAGGGTGCATGACGGTGCCCGCGACGACCAACGTGGCACCGCGCGCGCGACGCGCCCCCGCGCGCGACGTCGTCTGGCTCGACGGTCGCCTGATCGACACCGCGCGCGCCGCGATCCCGGCGCAGGACCGCGGCTTCCTCTACGGCGACGCGGTGTTCGAGACCGTGCGCATCTACGGCGGCGTGCCGTTCCTCTG
Organism: Candidatus Binatia bacterium; assembly: GCA_036563615.1. Classification (NCBI taxonomy): domain Bacteria; phylum Candidatus Binatota; class Binatia (SeqCode); species Binatia bacterium. The sequence goes on along the minus strand of DATCMB010000023.1, from coordinate 90,045 downwards.
GCCGCAGCACGAGCGACGCCTCGCCGCGAGCCTGCGCGCGTTCGCGATCCCGCGGCCGCGCGCCGACCTGCGCGCGGCGGCGCTCGCCGTGCTGCGCGCGCGCGGTCTCGCGGACGCCGCGGTGCGCGTCACCGTGACACGCGGCAGCGGCGAAGGACTGATCCCGCCGCCGAACGTCCAGCCGCGCGTGCTGGTGTCGGCGCGCGAGATCCCGTCCGAGCTGCCGGAGCTGCGCGAGCGCGGCGTCGCGATCGTCCTGCTGCCCTTCGGGCATGGCCGCGGCGCGGTGACGGACGGCCACAAGACGACGGCCTACCTGCCCGCCGTGCTCGGCAAGATGCGCGCCGCCGCGCGCCGCGCCTTCGAGGGCGTCTACGTCGAGCGCGACGGCACGGTCAGCGAGGGCACGACGAGCAACCTGTTCGCGGTGCGCCGTGGACGGCTCTTGACGCCGTCGCTCGACGAAGGGTGCCTGCCGGGCGTGACGCGCTCGGTGGTGCTGCGCCTCGCGGCGGAGGCGGGAGTTCCGGTCGACATCGTGCCGCTCCGGGCAGCGCGCCTGCACGAGATGGACGAGCTCTTCCTCACCGCGAGCACGATCGAGGTCATGCCGGTCGTGCGCGTCGACGGCGCGCGCGTCGCGGGCGGCAAGCCCGGTCCGGTGACGCGGCTCCTGCAGGAGCGCTACCGCGCGTTCGTCGCGCGCACGCTGACGCGCGCCGCGCGTCGCTAGATCGCTCTCCGTCCGTCCGGTCCCGCGCTCCGACGCGACGGGCGCGCGCTGCGCGACTAGGTCCCGACCAGGAACGGCAGCGCCGCCATGCCGGCGCCGACGAGCACGCTCATCGTCGCGAGCGTCGCCTCGGACGCGCGCTCGTAGAAGCTCTTCTCGCCGCGCGCGCGGGCACGCGCATTGGCGTCGTCCTCGTCGCCGTACGGGTCGTCGCCGTAGACGCCCTCGCCCGACTCCCCGCCCTCGGCCTCGAGCAGGACGCCGCCCTCGGCCGGCAAGGGCTCGCCCGCCAGCTCGGCGGCGCGCTCGCGCGCCGACCTCGTCGGCGGCACCGCGCCCTCGCGCGCGAGCCAGCCGACGCTCGGGGCCGGCTCACGCAGGAACGCGTCGAGCGAGTCCCCGCCGCCGAGCCCGTCGCTGAAGAACGGATCGTCGAACGGATCGTCCTCGTTGACCAGCGACCTCTTGCCGCTGCACGCCAGCACCAGCAGGACGGCGAGCAGCGCGGCGCCAAAACGCTTGAACGACAACGGCGACCTCCGCGCGCAGTCCTATCAGCGTCGAGCCGAAAAGGAAACCGAGGCCGCGCGGCGGGCGCACGCGGGCCGACGCGCGTTCGCGCGCTCCGACGGCTCGCGGTCGGCGTTTGCGCCGGGCGCCCGCTCAGCCGGCGCTCGCGCGCCCCGACGCCGCGAGCGCGTGCTCGGGCAGCACCGTGCGCAGGAAGCGTCCGGTGTGCGAGCGCGGGTTGCGCGCGACCTCTTCCGGCGTGCCCACGGCGACGATCTCGCCGCCGGCGTCGCCGCCCTCGGGTCCGAGGTCGATCACGTAGTCGGCGCACTTGATGACGTCGAGGTTGTGCTCGATCACCAGCACCGTGTTGCCGCCGGCCACCAGACGCTGCAGCACCTCCAGCAGCCGACGGATGTCCTCGAAGTGCATGCCGGTCGTCGGCTCGTCGAGGATGTAGAGCGTGCGCCCGGTCGCGCGCCGCGAGAGTTCCTTCGCGAGCTTGATGCGCTGCGCCTCGCCACCCGACAGCGTGGTCGCCGACTGCCCGAGGTGGATGTAGTCGAGCCCGACGTCGCGCAGCGTCTCGAGCTTGCTGCGACACGCCGGCACCGCGGACAGGAAGTCGAGGGCTTCCGCGACCGACATGTCGAGCACGTCGGCGATCGACTTGCCCTTGTAGAGCACCTCCAGCGTCTCGCGGTTGTAGCGTCGCCCGTTGCAGACGTCGCAGGTCACGTAGACGTCGGGCAGGAAGTGCATCTCGATCTTGATCGACCCGTCGCCGGCGCACGCCTCGCAGCGTCCGCCCTTGACGTTGAACGAGAAGCGACCCGGGTCGTAGCCGCGCACGCGCGACTCGGGGAGCTGCGCGAAGAGATCGCGGATCGGCGCGAACAGCCCGGTGTAGGTCGCGGGGTTCGAGCGCGGCGTGCGCCCGATCGGCGCCTGGTCGATGTCGACCACCTTGTCGAGCAGCTGCCAGCCCTCGATCGCGTCGCAGTCGCCGACCGGCACCTTCGCGCGGTTGAGCTTGCGCGCGAGCGCGTCGTACAGCGTGTCGATGATCAGCGACGACTTGCCGGAGCCCGACACGCCGGTGACGCAGGTCAGCGTGCCGAGCGGCACGTCGACCGAGACGTTGCGCAGGTTGTGCAGACGCGCGCCCTTCACCGAGAGCTTCCAGCCGTTGCCCTTGCGCCGTGCCTCGGGCACCGGGATCTCGCGCGCGCCGCTCAGGTACTGTCCGGTGAGCGAGCGCGGATCGCGCGCCACCTCCTCGGGCGTGCCCTGCGACACCACCTCGCCGCCGAGGCGGCCGGCGCCCGGACCCATGTCGATCAGGTGGTCGGCCGCGAGCATGGTGTCGCGGTCGTGCTCGACGACCAGCACCGAGTTGCCGAGGTCGCGCAGGCGCTCGAGCGTCGCGATCAAGCGCTCGTTGTCGCGCTGGTGCAGACCGATCGACGGCTCGTCGAGGATGTAGAGCACGCCGACCAGCGACGAGCCGATCTGCGTCGCGAGCCGGATGCGCTGTCCCTCGCCTCCCGAAAGCGACCCGGCGCTGCGATCGAGCGTCAAGTACGTGAGGCCGACGTTGGCGAGAAAGCTCAGGCGCTCGCGGATCTCCTTCAGGATCAGCCGTCCGATCGCGAGCTGCTGCGGCGTCAGCTCGAGGCCGTCGACGAACTCGATCGCCGCCGAGATCGAGAGGGCCGTCACCTCGGCGATCGAGCGTCCGCCGACCTTGACGAACTGCGCCTCCCTCTTGAGCCGCGTGCCCTTGCACGTCTCGCACGGCCGCTCGCTCTGGTAGTGCGAGAGCTCTTCACGCCGCAGCTCGGACTCGGTCTCGCGGAAGCGTCGCTCGAGCAGCTTCAGCACGCCCTCGAACGGACGCGTGATCTTGCGCCCGGCGCCGAACGAGATCTGGATCGGCGTCTGGCCGGTGCCGTTCATCAGCGCGTCCTTGAACTCGTCCGGCAGCTCGCCGTAGGGCGTGTCGAGCTTGACCTTGAAGTGCTTGGCGAGCCCCTCGAGCAGCGGCCGGTAGGCTTCGGCGCGCTTGCCCCAGGGCGCGATCGCGCCCTGCGCGATCGACACCGAGTCGTCCGGCACGACCTTGTCCGGATCGAAGACGAGCTGCACGCCGAGGCCGTCGCAGGTCGGGCACGCGCCGTGCGGGCTGTTGAACGAGAACATGCGCGGCGCGAGCTCGGGGTAGGACACGCCGCAGTCCGGGCACGAGAGCTTCTGCGAGAAGAGGTGCTCCTCGCCCTTGGTCTTGCCCTCGGCGAGCACCTCGATCTTCACCAGGTCGCCGCCGTAGCGCATCGCAATCTCGAGCGAGTCCGCGAGCCGCTTCGCGATGCCGTCCTTGACGATCAGGCGGTCGACCACCACGTCGATCGTGTGCTTGACGGTCTTCTTGAGGACGATGTCCTCGCCGAGGTCGCGCAGCTCGCCGTCGACGCGGACGCGCGCGAAGCCCGCCTTGCGCAGGTCGAGGAGCTCCTTCTTGTACTCGCCCTTGCGGTCGCGGACGAGCGGCGCGAGCACCTGGATGCGCGACCCCTCGGGCCACGACAGCACGCGGTCGACGATCTGCTGCACCGTCTGCGAGGTGATGGGCTTGCCGCACTGGTGGCAGTGCGGCGTCCCGACGCGCGCGAACAGCAGGCGCAGGTAGTCGTAGATCTCGGTGACCGTGCCGACCGTCGAGCGCGGGTTGCGCGACGTCGTCTTCTGCTCGATCGAGATCGCCGGCGACAGCCCCTCGATCGAGTCGACGTCGGGCTTCTGCATCTGCTCGAGGAACTGGCGCGCGTACGCCGACAGCGACTCGACGTAGCGCCGCTGCCCCTCGGCGTAGATGGTGTCGAAGGCGAGCGACGACTTGCCCGATCCCGAGAGGCCCGTGATCACCACGAGCTTGTCGCGCGGGATCGTGACGTCGATGTTCTTGAGATTGTGCTCGCGGGCGCCGCGAACGACGATGCGATCGGCCATGCGCGCTGGTCTGCTTAGCGCGCAGCGGGGCGAAAGCAATCGGCTCCGCCGGCCGGGACGGGAAGGCACGCTGGCCCCCGACGATGCTTAAATGTGCCTCGCCAGTTGGCGCATGGTGGGGCCCGCCGTACGGCGGTCAACAGCTCAAGGAGGGTACGATGGCCAGCGTCTTCCGCTCCTGTGTTCTCGCTACGGCACTGCTGCTCCCCGCGCTTCACGTCTCCGCTCGAGCGGCTTCCGCCCAAGCCTGCGACGCGGCAAAACTTCGCGCTGCGGGCGTCGAGCTCCGCAAGCGCCTGACGTGCCTGAAGCAAGACACGATTTCGGCTCGCGATACCTGCTTCGCGGCCGCGGCCGCGCAACGCGCGGCCGCATTCGAAGCCGCCGAGATGCGCGGCGGTTGCTCCATCGTCGGGAACTCCGCGGCAGTCGGCGACGTCGTCGCCGAGGTGATGAACGAGCTCAGCGATGCGGTCGGCCCGTCGCCCTTCGCGACGCCGTGCTCGACGGCGCAGACCGTCGCCTTCAGGCGTTTCTCGCGGGTGCTCGTGAAGGCGTACGTCCGCAATTCGCGCTTGCCCGACCCGCCGTCGCTCGACGCGAAGGTCGAGGCCGCGGAGCGGAAGTTCCTCAAGGCCTTCGCCCGCGCAAGCAAGAAGAGCGATTGTCAGACGGACACGACCGCGCCGGAGGCGTGGAATCTCCTCTGGTCCGGCGTCCTGCGCCTCGTCTCCAGCCTCGAGCCGCCCGCGTCGTGTCCGTGCTGGACGACCGAGTCGCTCGACACGATGTTCCCGCCGGACTTCTTCGACGAGGACGAACGCGGTGGGGCGGTGTGCGGAGCGCCGAGCTGGGAGACTTCGCTGACCACCGCCGATGAGTGCCTCTTCACCACGCTCATGGGAAACGAGTTCATCCTGCCGCGTGGGGGTGCGGCCGTGTCCAGCGGCCAGTGCGTCCTCTTCGGTCCCGATCTCGATCCCGAGAACACGGGGGACTGCGACGGCCTGCCGGAGCCCATCCCGACCACGCCAGCGGAGACCGCGGCATGCGTCGCGGCGCTCGAGGCTTCGCAGGCCTACCAGAGCTGGTGTCAGTGACCCGCGTCTAAGCGCGATCCCCGCGCGCCGGTTCAAACCTGCCGGCGCGCGGGGATCGTCGACGTGTCGCCGCTCGTCGAAGCGCTGCCGGCGTTCGTGCGCGCGGCGCCGCGCGCGCTCGTGCCGCTCGGCGAGCGCGCGTTCCTCTTGCGCGGGCGGACGAACACCTGCTCGTCCGCCCGCGCCGCAACTCCTACTGCAGCTTGTAGAGCTTGACGGCGTTGCCGGCGAGGATCTTGTGGAGCTCGTCCTCGGGCACGCCCTGCGCGGTCTCGCGGATCTGCTTGCGCGAGTACGGCCACTCGCAGCCGTGGTGCGGGTAGTCCGACGACCACATCAGGTTGTCGACGCCGATGCGGTAGCGGTTCTCCAGCGCGTAGCTGTCCTTCATGAAGGTCGAGTGCCAGTTGCGCCGGTAGTAGTCGGACGGCTGCATCTTGAGATTGCAGTTCGCCCACTTGCGGTTGCGCCAGTAGCGGTCGTCGAGCTGCTCGAGGAAGTACGGGATCCAGCCCGCGCCGGCCTCGACGCCGACCATCTGCAGCTTCGGGAAGCGGTCGAAGACGCCGGAGATGATCATCTGGCCCATGAACTTCGGCATGTCGAGCATGCCCGTGGTCGCGAGGCCCGGGATGTCGCCGCCCTGCTGACCGGTCGCCTTCGGCGGCGGTGAGAAGCGCGGCGTCAAGCGCACGTGGATGTGCACCGGGACGTCGAGCTCCTCGGCCTTCGCCCAGAACGGGTCGTCGTCCTTCGAGAGCTGGTCGTTGCCCGACGGCCAGCAGACGATCGCCGCGCCCTTCGCGCCCATCTTGACGCAGCGCTCGAGCTCCTTCGCCGCGGCCTCGGCGCCGATCGCCGGGATGTAGGCGAGACCGATCAGCCGGTTCGGGTTCGGCTTGCAGAACTCCTGGAAGATCCAGTTGTTGAGCGCCTGCAGGCCGGCGAGCTGCGCGTCGTCGTCCTTCATCCGGTAGAAGTAGCCGAGCATCCGGCCCGAGCTGAAGATCACCTCGGCGTCGACGCCGTCGGCGTCCTGCTCGGCGAGGCGCGGCTCACCCTTGAAGAACCCCTGGTGCATGGTCTCGTAGGTGACGCCGGTCCACTTGAGGTTGTGCTCGTTCTTGCCGGCCGCGGCGTAGATGCCGAGCGGCGACGGCTCGCCGGCGCCGTAGTCCCAGGCGTCGCCGCCGTCGGCGTCCTTGACCAGCTTCGGCGCGATGTCCTGGTACTTCTGCGGCAGCCAGTCCTTCCACAGGTTGGGCGGCTCGATGAAGTGTGAATCCGCCGAGATCAGCCGATACTCCATGCTTGGGCCTCCGCGCCGATTGTGCTGCGACGAGCTGAAAGACGAGACCAACGAACGCTCGTTCATTCCTAGCGCAATGCCCTCGGTGGTCAAGGATCTTCGTGCCCGCCGTCTGTAGCGCCCGCTACGCAGCGCGTCTCAGGTGAACAGCCCGTCGGCGATCGCGAGCGCGATCTCCTCCTCCGACATCCCGAGCAGCTCGCCGTAGACCTCGAAGGTGTGCTCGCCGAAGGCAGGTGACGCGCGGTAGGGCTCGAGCGAGCAGCCCGAGAAGTCGGCCGGGAACCGGTCGATCGACTGCCGGCCGAGGGTCGCGTGCGGCAGCTCGCGGACGCAGCGCCGCGCGGCGAGCTGCGGATCGCGCTCGACGAGGTCGCGCGCCGACTGCACCTTGCCCGCCGCCACGCCCCGCTCCTGGAGCTCCGTCATCGCGCTCTCGGCGTCGCGCGTCGCGGCCCACGCGGCGAGGCGCGCGTCGATCTCGCCGCGCCGCCGTCGTCTCTCTTCGACCGCGCACAGCGCGTCGTCGGCGAGCGCGGGATCGCCGATCGCGTCGCGCAGTCGACGCCACTCGGCGTCGTCGCGGGCGCTGATCGCGAGCCACTCGCCGTCGCGGCATCTGTAGACCTCGTTCGGCACGAGGTCGTCGAGCCCGTCGCGGTTGCCGTGCGGCTGCGCCTCGCGTCCGCCGCTCGCGAATTCGAGCAGCGCCGGTCCGAGCAGGTAGAGCCCGACCTCGAGCTGCGAGAGATCGATCATCTGTCCGCGTCCGGTGCGCTCGCGCGCCTCGAGCGCGGCGAGCACGGCGAGCGCGCCCGCGAGCCCGCTCACGTGGTCGGTGATCGAGATGCCGTGGCCGACGTCGCGGCGGTCGGGCGGGTTCGTCAAGTAGGTGAGGCCGCACAGCGCATGGATCGTCGGCGCGTAGGTCACGAAGTCGCGCCACGGACCGTCGCGTCCGCACCCCGACATGCCGAGGTAGATGATGCGCTCGTTGCGCCCGCGCAGCGCTTCGTAGCCGACGCCCCAGCGGTCGAGCACGCCGGGCGCGAAGTTCTCGACCACGACGTCCGCCTGCTCGGCGAGCCGCAGCACGATCTCCGCCGCGCGCGGGTGCTTCATGTCGAGCGTCACCGCGCGCTTGCTGCGGTTCCACATCGCGAAGAACGGGTGGTCGTTGTGCGCCGTGCCCTGCGAGCGGATCTCGGTCTGCAGCTTGATGACGTCGGCGCCGAGGTCGCCGAGGACGCGCGTCGCCTTGGGACCCGCGAGCACCCAGGTGAAGTCGAGGACGCGCAGGCCGGCGAGCGGCTTGTGCGCGGTCGCGGACGACGACGGGCGCGGCGCGTCGGCCGCGGCGGCACGCGCCGGCCACGACGACAGCAGCTCCGCGACCGCGTCCTCGTTCTGCGCGCTGCGCCACTCGGGCGGCGGCGCCGGCGCCGCGGCCGGCGCGTCGCGCAGGCGAAACAGCGGCCCCGGCAGCACGACGCCGGGCACGCTCGGAACCTCGCGCAAGAAGCCGCGCGCCGCGACCTGCGGGCTGCTCGCCGCCTCGCGCACCGAGTGCACCGAGGCGAACGGCAGCCGGCGTCGCTGCCCCTCGGCAAAGATCTCCGACGCCGGCTTGGTCGCCGCCCAGGCGCGGATCTGACGCATCACCTCGTCGGCGCGCGCGAATAGCTCGGCGGCGCTCTTCGGCAGGGACTCGGCGAGCGAGCCGAGCATCCCGTCCTCGTTCATCCACTGGAAGAGCCGCATCGCGTGCGGCGCGGGCGTCACCAGCGCGTGCCCGCTCGCGCACGGTACGACCTCGTAAACGCCCGTCCAGTGCAGCGAGCCGCGGCGCGGCGCGATGCCGCCGGGGAAGACGTTCTGGAAGAACCAGAACATCAGCAGCTGCTCGGTGCAGCTCAGCACGCACTGCTGCAGGTTCACGTCGACGTGCACCGCGCGTCGTTCCGCGCGCGCGACGCGCAGCGCGACGAGCGCCGTGATCGCCGCGTAGAAGCCGCCGATGTGGAACGACTGCCGGCCGAAGCCGTTGAGCGGCTGATCGGGCGTGCCGCTGACCGCGAGCACGCCGCCGAGCGCGCCCGCGACCAGGTCGCTCGCCTGCCAGTGCGCGCGCGGACCGTCGCCGCCGAACGGCGTCAGCGAGACGTGCACGAGCTGCGGCTGCAGCGCGCGCAGCGCGTCGAAGCCGAGTCCGAGACGCTCGAGCCGCCCGGGCGGCTCGGTCTCGATCAGGACGTCGGCGCGCCCGACGAGGTCGCGGAAGACGCGCCGCGCGCGCTCGTCCTCGAGATCGAGCTCGAGCGCGCGCGTGCCCGCGTCGTACCACCAGTCGAGCACGCCGCCGCGCTCGCCGGCGGCGCCCGGCAAGGACGCGCCGGCGACGCCGCGCCGCGTGCGCACGACGTCCGCGCCGAGCTCCGCGAGGAGCTTGCCTGCGAGCCGTCCGCTCTCGTCGGTCGCGTCGACCACCCGCAGGCCGGCGAGCGCCGTCGCCCCGGCCGGCATGGTCACGCGCGCAGCGTGCGGCCGAAGAAGTCGAGCGTCCGCTGCCAGGCGAGCTTCGCCGCCTGCGCGTCGTAGACCTCCGGACGCGCCTCGTTCATGAACGCGTGCTGCGCGTCGTAGCGGTGAATTTCGTGCTGGACGCCGGACTGCTTGAGACCCGCCTCGAGCACGTCGACCGCGGCCGGCGTGCACCAGTCGTCCTGGTTGGCGAAGTGGCCCTGGAACGGCACGCGCACCTTCGCGGGGTCGGCCGCCTCCTTCGGCGGGATGCCGTAGAAGCACACCGCGGCGTCGACCTCCGGCACGTGCACCGCCGCGATCACGGTGAGCGCGCCGCCCATGCAGAAGCCGCTCACGCCCACCTTGCTCGACGCCTTCTTCAGGTGCTGCGCGCAGCCGCGGACGTCCTGCGTGCCGGCGTCGACGAAGTCGAGGTTGGTCATCAGGTGGTTCGCCTCGTCAACCACCGCGGTCACCTTGCCGCGGTAGAGGTCGGGGACGAGGACGCGGTACCCCTCGTTGGCGAGGCGGTCGGCGAGGCCCTTGATCTGGTCGTTGAGGCCCCACCACTCCTGGATCAGCACGACGCCCGGCGCCCCGGGCTTGCCCGCCGGCTCCGTGAGGTAGGCGGGGCAGGTCTTCCCGTCCGGCCGCGTCACGTTGATCATCTCACCCATCGTTGCTCCTCCATGCGATTCGGATGACGGCCTCGCAGGATCCCGTGCGGCAGAGGGCGGGTCAACCCGTGCCGCGCGACACCCCGGGCTCCGTTTGTGCGGCGCGCGTCGATGCGCGAGGAAGCGGGCGGGAGGAGCGGTGCGGCGCGTGGCGGCTTCGATCTCGCGGTGGACGGCGCAGCGGAGGATGCCGTGCGCGCGCGCCACGGTCGCGGTCGCAGTCGCCGTCACCGTCGTCGCCCTCGCGACCGGCTGCGCGAGCGCGACGCTCGACGTGCACGTGCCCGTCCCGGTTCCGGTGACGAACGTCAAGCTCGTGGTCGAGGACGAGACGCACGACGGCGTGTCGCCGGATCGGCTGCGCAGCTTCAAGCGCACGGTGACGAACGAGCTCGAGCGATCCGGCATCGAGGTGCTCGCGCCGTCCTCGAGCCTGCCTGCCGCGCGGGTCGTCGGCCGCATCGAGCGCTTCGATCCCGGCATCCGCGCGCTGCGCTTCATCTCGCGCTACGGCTTCGGCACCGGCGTGCTCGAGTCGACCTGGCTCGTCGAGGATCCGTACAGCAATGCCGTCGCACGCTGCCGCATCGAGGGCAGCGTGTCGATGGGCACGTTCGGCGGCGACTTCGACGACGTGCAGGAGGAGACCGGCAAGGCGCTCGCCCGCTTCCTTCGCGGCGACATCCGCTGACGCCGCGCGCGCGAAGCGCCGCTCGCGCGGACCACCGCTAGCGGACGGCAGTCACTCGCCGCGTGCCCGCACCGACATCGTGATCAAGAACGCCGGCGTGTTTCACCGGCAGATCCCGAAGCCGCCGCGGTCGAGGTGCAGGTGGTCGCGGTGCGCCGCGTTGTAGTCCGGCCCGAGCACCGAGGCGAAGTACGGACACGCGCCGTCGCGCACCTCGCGCAGAAAGAGCGCCGTCTGGTCGTCGCCGTCCCAGTCCGCCGCGACGCGGATGCGCCGCCCGTCGGCGAGCACGAAGCCCGCGACGTCGAGCGCGTCGGCGGTCGCGTGCCGGCTGCGTCGTCCGGTCTCGCGTCCGTAGACGTTGCGGCACGCGTAGCTGCCGAAGTGTTCGAGCCCCGCGACCTCCTGACCGAAGTGGCGACGCGCCGCCGGCTGCACGACGTGCAGCTCCCAGAGCGCGAGCGAGACCGCGAGCCGACACGACGCCGCGAACGGCGTCGCGACGCGCGCGCTCGTCGCCGAGACGCGCACCGCGTTCTTGAAGCCGCAGCCCGGTGCGGTCTCGCGGTCGGGCAACGGCTGGTAGCGCATCTCCGCGGACGACAGCGTCGTGCGGCAGAGCGCATCGTCGATCGACAGGCGCGCGAGCTTGTAGCGCGTCAGCAGGTTCGGCGGGTCCCGGACGTCGAGCGGCGCCCAGGGATCCCAGCGCGATGGCAGCTCGACGATCCGCGCGCGCACCCCGAAGACGAAGCCGAGCACGGCGAGCACCGAGACGAGAAGGAGCGCGCGCCGCATGGGACTTGGACGACGGCGCCGCGGCGCCGTTCACCCGTCCCTTCCCATCCTGTCACGTCGTGCGGCGAGGCGAAGCTTGGCTCTTGCTAGCGCTCGTCCCACCACTTCGAGAGCTGCCCGGTCGGCTGGCTCGGCGTGTCGGCGTAGTGCGAGACGTCGTTGTAGAGCATCAGGCGCGCGCGCACCGGGTCCTTGAAGTCGACGACGTTGAGGCACGCGGGCGCCTGGTCGAGGCGGTCGCGGTAGCCGCGCGGCTCGATGCCGAGCAGCGCCGCGAGCACGAGGCGGATCGTCGCCTTGTGCGACACGACGGCGACCGTCGCGCCGGCGTGGCGCTCGACCAGCGTGCGGATCACCGGCAGCGCGCGCGCCATCACCGCGACCCCGGGCTCGCCGCCCCGCGGCGCGAAGGTGACCGGATCGAGCTCCCAGGCCGCGTACTCCTCGGCGAAGCGCTGCTCGACCTCCTTGCGCGTGAGGCCTTCCCAGTGGCCGTGGCCGATCTCGCGCAGCCCGGGCTCGACGATCGGCTCGAGGCCGTGCGGACGGCCGACGATCGACGCGGTCTCGAGCGCGCGCCGCATCGGGCTCGCGTAGATCGCCGCGAGGCGGTCGTCGGCGAGGCGCTCGGCGAGCGCGCGTGCTTGACGGCGTCCCTCGTCGGACAGCTCGACGTCGGTCGAGCCCGCGAAGCGGTCCTCCGCCGACAGCACGGTCGCGCCGTGGCGGATGAGCAAGATGCGCGTCTTCATCGTCGGCCGGCGTCGGGAGAGGCTAGCGCAGGAACACCGGACCCAAACCCTGCGCGACCAGCGCCTCGGCGAGCTTGGTCTTCGCGGCGATGGTGCGCATCGGGATCTTCGGCAGGATGTCTTCGAGCTGCAGGTGCTTGCGCAGCTCCTCGCCCTCGAACTCGTTGGCGAGCAGCTTGCGTGCGCCGTCGAGCACGCTCTCGTGCGTCGCCGCGACGTAGATCTTGGTCATCATCAGGCGGAGCTGATCGTCGCTCTCGCTGCCGTGGCCCTTGAGCGCCAGCGTGCGCGCGACCACGCTGTCCATCGCGAACACCTCGATGATCATGTTGCTCAGGATCTCGAGGTGCTGCTGCTTGTCCTTGAGCGAGGCGAGGCTCTTCTCGACCAGCAGGCGCGTGATGTAGGCGACGATGCGCTTGCTGACCTCGGCCGCGCGGTACTCGCGCTCGAGCGCCCCCGCCTTCTCCGAACCCCAGCTCGCACCCTCGGCGATCTCGCGATCGACCTTCTCGAGGAACTCGGTGAACGGCAGCGCGCCCTGGCCGACGCGCTTGAGCAGCGTCGCCGGGATGATGAGCCGGTTGATCTCGTTCGTGCCCTCGAAGATGCGGTTGATGCGCGAGTCGCGGTAGTGGCGCTCGACCGGATACTCGGCGGTGAAGCCGTAGCCGCCGAGCACCTGCAGCGCCTCGTCGGCGACGAAGTCGAGCGTCTCGGTGCCGAACACCTTCAGCGCCGACGCCTCGATCGTGTACTCCTCGATGGACTCGCGGACGAGCCGCTCCTGGTAGTCCGGAGCGTTCGGATCGAGCGCGTGCGCCGCGTCGTCCATCAGCCCCGCGGTGCGGTAGCTCATGCTGTCGGCGACGTAGATCAGCGTCGCCATCTCGGCGAGCTTGCGCTGGATCATGCCAAAGCTCGCGATCGGCTGGCCGAACTGCTTGCGCTCGCGCGCGTAGTCGAGCGCGATCTGCAGACACTCCTTTGCCGCGCCGACCGCGCCCGCGCCGAGCTTGAAGCGGCCGATGTTGAGGATGTTGAAGGCGATCTTGTGGCCCTGCCCGATCTGGCCCAGCACGTGGTCGGCGGGCACGGGCGTGCCGTCGAGGATGAGCTGGCGCGTCGACGAGCCCTTGATGCCGAGCTTCTTCTCCTCGGGTCCGGTCGACAGCCCCGGCGAGTCGCGCTCGACGAGGAACGCCGTGAACTTGTCGCCGTCGACCTTGGCGAAGACCGTGAACAGGTCCGCGAAGCCGGCGTTGGTGATGAACTGCTTCGTGCCCGTCAAGCGAAAGCTGCCGTCGGGCTGACGCTCGGCGATGGTCTTCGCGCCGAGCGCGTCGCTGCCCGAGCCGGGCTCGGTGAGCGCGTAGGCTGCGAGCCACTCGCCGGTCGCGAGCTTCGGCAGGTAGCGCTGCTTCTGCTCCTCGGTGCCGTAGTACACCGTCGGCAGCGTGCCGATGCCGGTGTGCGCGCCCCACGAGACGCTGAAGGACGCGCACAGCGCGCCGCGCTCGGAGACCAGCATCGAGGTCGTCTTGTCGAGGCCGAGCCCGCCGTACTTCTCGGGGATGTCGATCATCAGGAGGCCGAGCTCGCCCGCGCGCTTGAGCAGCGCCGGCATCAGCCCCTCCTCCTTCGCCTCGATGCGGTCGAGGATCGGCAGCACCTCGTTGCGGACGAAGTCCTCCGCCGTCTTCGCGTAGAGACGGTCGTCGTCGGTGAAGTCCGCGCCGGTGAACTGCGGGGTCGACCCCACCGGCTCGATCAGCCAGCTCGCGCCACGTACGGCCATGGCTCCAGCATCCCCAAGGGACGCGCCGCGTCAAGAGATGCGGGCTCCTCGACCGCATTCACGGAGCGCGTCAGGACGAGGAGGCAGCCATTTTTTGTCTTCACGGATCGCGCATCGCGCCTCGCAACCGACGAGGCAATCCCGCTAGAGGTCCGTACGGTGCTCGCGACCGTCCGTCAGTGCGAGCCCGATCGGCGTACGCCGGTGCTCAGTACGGATTGGTCTCGTCGTACCGGTACGGGTCGGAGTCGTAGCGCCGACGGTCGTCGTCGTAGTCGGGGTCGTTGCGGTCGCGGTAGCGGCGGTCGTCGCGCTCGGAGCGGCCGTAGCGGTCGTCCTCGCAGCAGTACGCGCCGCGCGAGTCCTCGCAGCAGCGCGCGGTGAGCGGACAGCAGATCGCCTGCCCCCCGTCGCCGCTGCAGTAGGCGTAGGAGTCCGGGCAGCGGCCCGAGTAATCGCCCCAGACGCTGCGCAGCGCATCGAGCGGTCCCGGCGGCGCCGGCTGCACCGGTCCGCGAGTGCCCGGTCCGGAGCTGCAGGCGACGAGGGCGAGGGTCGCGGTCGAAACGACGAGGGTGATCAGCGAGCGCGTCATCCCGCGGCCTCGGTGCAAGAGCGACGCCAGCGTCGCCGACGCCGTCACCACGTCACGCACCGTCATTGCGCGCGCCGCCGCTGGACGAAAGCACAAATCGCTTTTCCCGGATCTACACGCGTCGCTGTGTTCTCACCGGCGCGGACCTGCTAGGACGCGCGCCATGAACGAGCCCAAGCACGAGCGATTCACGAACCTCTGGTTGGCTCGCCGCACGTGGCGGACGCTCGCCGCGCTCGCGGTCGCGGTCGCGCTCGCCGGACCCGCCCACGCCGCGGGCGACGACGATCCGCTGCCGACGCCGACGCCGGGCGGCAACGGCGGACTCTCGGCAGAGGCGCTCGCCAACCAGGGACGCCTGCAGGCGCAGGCCGGCGAGTGGGCCGCCGCCGAGGCGAGCTACCGCGCGGCGATCGCCCGCCGCGCCGACCTGCCCGAAGCCTGGAACGGCCTCGGCCACGCGCTCAAGAGCCAGCGCCGCTTCGACGAGGCGATCGCCGCGTACGACGAGGCGCTGCGGCTGCGCCCGGACTACCCGCAGGCGCTCGAGTACCTCGGCGAGACCTACGTGATGATGGGCGAGTTCAAGAAGGCCGAGGACGTGCTCGCGCGTCTGCGGCCGCTCGACGCGAAGCTCGCGGCGCAGCTCGCGCACGCGATCACGACGCGCAGCCAGCACGCGAGCTGGTAGCGCGAGCTGCGAGGAGGACGACGAGGGGTCGCTCGACCCCTCGTCCGTCGCGCTTTCAGCCGTACTGCGCCGCGTACCAGGCGAGCGCCTCGTCGAGCCCGCGGCGCACGTCGTGCGTCGGCTCGTAGCCGAGGTTCTTGCGCGCGGCGCCGATGTCGGCGAGCGAGTGCCGCACGTCGCCCGGACGGAAGTCGGCGTACTTCGGCTCGGCGCTCGCGATCGCGGGACGGTCCTTCGCGAGCCCGTCGCGGAGCAGCGCGAAGAGCTCCTTCAGCGTCGTGCGCTGCCCGTAGGCGACGTTGTACGCCCGGTCGGTCGCCGACGCGTCCGCCACCGCCGCGAGCAGGTTCGCCTGAACTGCGTTCTTGACGTAGCAGAAGTCGCGGCTCGTCTCGCCGTCGCCGTTGATCGTGCAGGGCTCGTCGCGCAGCAGCGCCTTCACCCACTTGGGGATGACCGCGGCGTAGGGTCCGTCGGGGTCCTGACGCGGGCCGAAGACGTTGAAGTAGCGCAGCCCGATGCACTCGAGGCCGTAGGTGCGCTGGAAGACGCCGGCGTAGAGCTCGTTGACCTCCTTCGTCGCGGCGTAGGGCGACAGCACGCGGCCGGTGCGCGGCTCGACCTTCGGCAGGTTCGGCTCGTCGCCGTAGACGCTCGAGCTCGACGCGTAGACGAAGCGCCGCACCTTCGCGTCGCGCGCCGCGATCAGCATCTCGAGGAAGCCGTCGACGTTGGCGCGGTGGCTCGCGCGCGGATCGGCGATCGAGCGCGGCACCGAACCGAGCGCCGCCTGGTGGAGCACGTAGTCGACCCCCTCGCATGCGCGCGCGGCCGTCGACGCATCCGCGATGTCACCCTCGATGAAGGTGCAGCGCTTGGCCGCGTCGCCGCCCACCGCTGCGAGCACCGCCTCGACGTTGGCGCGCTTGCCGGTCGCGAGGTTGTCGAGCACGCGCACGGTCTGTCCGAGGTTGAGCAGCTCCTCGACGAGGTGGCTGCCGATGAAGCCGGCGCCGCCGGTGACGAGCCAGTGCGCCGGCGCGGCGCGAAGCTGCTGCTTGACCTGCTCGTAGCGGGAAACGGTGGGCTGGGACATCGGTGCTCCGTGCGGTGAGGGATCGAAGCCTACAGCCGTACGCCGGCGTCACGGCGCGTTCAAGCACGCATCGCGCACGGCGCGTCCCGCCCACGGCACGAGCGCGGCGGCGGCGCGCGCGGACCGGGTGCGCTCCACCGCCGCTCGCGGTGCGCCCTCATTTCCAGGGGTCGTAGCTACCGAAGTTCCACAGGTGCCCCTCGGGATCGAGGCACGAGTAGGCGCGTCCGCCGTAGTCCGGATCGTGCAGCGGCACGACGACGCGCGCCCCGGCGGCGACCGCGCGCGCGTGGTGCGCGTCGACGGCCGAGAGCACGATGTACGGGCTCTGCGTCCCCACTCCGCCGACGTCGGCCGGCGTCTTCTGCAGCTTGCCGAAGTCGTCGTCGCGCGCGCTGCCGAGCATGATCATGCCGCCATTCAGCGTGAGCTGCGCGTGCGCGATGCCGCCGTCCTCTGCGGGGACGACGAAGTGCTTCTCGAAGCCGAAGGCGCGGCACAGCCAGTCGATCGCGGCCACGGCGTCGCGGTAGCGCATGGTCGGAATGATGTTCGCGGGCATGGCTCCTCTCCTTTCGTGAGTGGTGTGCCCGTCGATACGCGCGCCGCGACGCGCCGTCTTGGAGAAAAGTCCCCGCGGCTCGGGTCGAGAACGTCAGGTCGGACGGAAGAAGGCCTGCCGGTAGTGGCGCAGCTCGTCGATGCTCGCGTGAATGTCGGCGAGCGCGGTGTGATCCTTGTCCTCCTTCTCGAGCTTCGGCGTGCCCGGGTACCAGGCGCGGGTCAGCACCTTGAGCGTCGACACGTCGACCTGCCGGTAGTGCAGGAAGCGCTCGAAGGTCGGCATGTAGCGCGCGAGAAAGCGGCGGTCGGCGTGGACCGAGTTGCCGGCGAGGATGCCCTCGCGAAACTTGCAGTGCGAGCTGACCAGCGCGAGCGCGTCGTTCTCCGCGTCCGTGAGCGAGCAGCGCGAGGCGCGCACGCGCTCGAGCAAGCCGTTGGTCGTGTGCATCTCGCGCACGAACGGATCCATGCGGTCGAGCACCTCGTCCGGCTGCCAGATGATGCGGTGCAGCTCGGCGAACGGTTCGAGGTCCTTGCGCGTCAAGACCACCGCGATCTCGATGATCGCGCAGCGCTCGACGTCGAGACCGGTCATCTCGAGGTCCACCCAGACGAGGGTCGGATCGTGCTCGCTCATGCTTCAGCTATACGACGGATCCCCGGGGCGGGCACGAGCTGGGCTCGAGCGCGCTGCGACGCTGATTGAGCGCGTCGCGCGCGCGGGCCTCGAGCGCCGCGCGGCCCCTCTCGCCTGACCCGCGACGAGCGCCTCACTCCTCCGCGCGCTCGTGGGCGCCGTACGCTTCGAGCTTGCGGTAGAGCGTCTTGCGGCCGAGGCCGAGGATCTGCGCCGCCTGCGACTTGTTGCCGCCGACCGCTTCCATGACGCGCAGGATGTAGCGTCGCTCGACCTCCTCGAGCGGCACGAGCTCGGCGGGGTCGTCGCTCGCGACCAGCACGTGCGAGCGACGGTAGTCGCGCACCTTCTCGGGCAGGTCGTCGGGCAGGATCTTGTCGTGCTGCGCGAGCGCGATCGCGCGCTCGATGCAGTTCTCGAGCTCGCGCACGTTGCCGGGCCACGAGTACGCGAGCAGACGCTCGGCGGCCTGCGGCGAGAGCCCGGTGACATTCTTCCCGGCGCGCGCGCCGTACTCCTTGATGAAGCGCTGCGCGAGCAACAGGATGTCGCCGCCGCGCGCGCGCAGCGGCGGCAGCGGGATGTGGATCACGTTGACGCGGAAGTAGAGGTCCTCGCGGAAGCGTCCCTCGTGCACGGCAGTCTCGAGGTCGCGGTTGGTCGCCGTGATGAGCCGCACGTCGAACGGGATCTCGGTGTCGCCGCCGAGCGGACGCACGACGCGCTCCTGCAGCGCGCGCAGCAGCTTGGGCTGCAACGACAGCGGCAGCTCGGCGATCTCGTCGAGGAACAGCGTGCCGCCGTTCGCCTGCACGAAGAGGCCGGTGCGCGAGGCGCGCGCGTCGGTGAACGCGCCGCGCACGTGGCCGAAGAGCTCGCTCTCGAGCAGCGTCTCCGGCAGCGCGGCGCAGTTGATCGCGACGAAAGGGCCGCGGCTGCGACGCCCGCGACGATGCAGCGAGCGCGCGACCACCTCCTTGCCGGTGCCGCTCTCGCCGGTGATCAGCACCGACGCGTCGGAGTCGACGATGCGGTCGATCAGCTCGTGCACGCGCCGCATCGCCGGGCTCGCGCCGATCAGCTCGCCGTCGCCGTAGGCCGCGTCGCGCGCCTCGCGCAGGCGACGCACCTCCTCGCGCAGACGCCGCAGCGCGATCGCGCGCTCGAGCGCGAGCACCAGCGCCTCGAGCTCGAGCGGCTTGGTGATGAAGTCGTACGCGCCCGCGCGGATCGCTCCCACCGCGGTGTCGAGGCTGCCGAACGCGGTGATGACGATCACCGGCACGTCGGGACGGTCGGCGGCGATGCGCGAGCACAGCTCGATGCCGTTCATGCCGCGCATGTTGAGGTCGGTGACGACCGCATCGAACGCGCAGCCGGCGAGGAGATCGAGCGCCTCGAGCGCCGAGGTCGTCCAGCGCACCTCGTAGCCGCGCGGCTCGAGCCCGACGGCGAGCGTCTCGCACATCGAGGCGTCGTCGTCGACGATGAGGATGCTCGGCTTCATGCGCTGCCCGTCCGCGCCGCGGACGCACCCGCCGCGAGCGGCAGCCAGATCGTCATCCGCGTGCCGCGCCCGCGCTCGCTCGCGCACTCGATGCGTCCGCCCGCGTCCTCGACGATGCCCTCCGCGATCGCGAGCCCGAGCCCGGTGCCCTCGCCGGGCCCCTTGGTGGTGAAGAAGGGCTCGAAGACGTGCGGCAGATCGTCGGGGGCGATGCCGTCGCCGTGGTCCTCGACGACGACGCGCGCCCACTCGCCTTCCGCGTAGCCGCGGTCGGGCGCGCCGGCGTCACCTCGCTTCTCGTCGATCACCACGCGCACGCGTCCGCCCGCCGGGCTCGCCTGGATCGCGTTCAGCACGATGTTGTTCAGCACCTGCTGAATTTCGCCTGCGTCGAGCCGGACGACCAGTGCGCCGACCGGCGCGTCGAGGTCGACCGCGACGTTGCGCTCCTGCGCGAGCGGCGCGAGCGTGTCGACCACCGAGCGCGCGACCTGCGTCAAGCTCGCGGCGCCGACGCGCGTGCTGCGTCGACGCGACAGATCGAGGAGCTGGCGGATCATCTCGGTCATGCGCGCCGCCTGATCGGCGATGACGCGCGCGTGCGTGCGCGCGGCCGCGCTCTCCTGCATGTCCGACGCGATCATCTTGGCACGCGCCGAGACCACGTTGAGCGGCGTGCCGAGCTCGTGCGCGACGCCGGACGCGAAGCGCCCGACGCTCGCGAGACGCTCGGCGTGGCGCGCGCGCTCGAGCGCCGCGAGCTTGGCCTCGGTCTCGGCCCGCAGACGCTCGTTCGCCTCCGCGATGCGCCGGCACATCTCGTCGATCTCGGCGCCGAGCTCGCCCACCTCGTCGCGCTGACGCAGGTCGAGGCGGCCGGAGAAGTCGCCCTCGCCGGCGCGCCGCGCGCGGTCGCGCAGGAGCTGGACCGGCCGTCCGACGAGCCAGTAGCCGAGCAGCAGCGCGGTCGCGGCGCTCGCGAGCACGACGACGATCGTCGTGACGAGGATCGCCGTCTGCGAGATGCGGACGAACGACACCTCCTGCTTCAGGTCGCGCGTCACCTCGAGCACGGCGGGTGAGCCGGCCTCCATCGGCACGAACCAGACGCGGCGGGGCTCGCCGTCCGGGTCGCGCAGCAGGGCGAGCGTCTTGCCGGCCTCGAGCTCGCGGCGTTCCTCGGGGGTGACGTCGACCGCGTCGGGGCTGCCGGGCGGGGCGTCGAGGCTGACCCAGCGCACGTCGACGTCGTGCACCAGGTCGGCGATGCGCTCGACGATGTCGCGCGCACGCGCGGGTCCCTCCTCGCGCCAGATCTGCTGGACCAGCGCGCGCATCGCGGCGCCGCGGTGGTCGGCGTTCTCGATGTCGCCCTGGAACAGCACGACGTGCTGCCGGCTCAGGTAGAAGGCGTAGAGCCCCATGACGACGAATACCGCCGCCGTCAGGCCGAGCGTGATCTTGCGCGCGAGCTTCATTCCGGGAATCCGAGGCAGGGGCGAGAAAATGCCAACGCCCCGGCTCGGGGCGGACGAATCATTGCACGCGGGGTCGGCTACGCTCCACTCCCGATCGGAAGCTCGAGTGGGCGCGGCTACGGCGGACGGATTCAGGCGACGCGTCCCGTGATGGAAGGCTCGCTGGACGTGATCATCCCGGCGAGCGCCGCGCGAGTCGGACGCCGCGTGGTGAGCAGCTTCTTGCGCAGGCGGTCGGCGTCGAGGCCGAGCACGTCGCAGATCGACTCGTAGGAGAACAGGAAGCTGCGGTCGCGGCGCGAGAACCAGACGCGCGCCTGCATCGCGACGCGCGCGCGGTGGCGCGGCAGGACGCCGTGCCCCGTCAGGCAGTCGATCGCGTCGAGCAGCACGGCGCGCATCAGCGCGTAGACGCCGGAGGACTCGTCGGGCGGCTCGATCGCGGAGGGAGGCGGCGTCTCCCCGTCGAGGAGGGGCGACGGGGAGACGCCGGAGAGAGGAGCGTCCTCGCGCGGCGATGCAGCTGACGGCGAGGGCGCGGGCGGGCGTGTCGCGGCCGTGCGGCGAGAAGCCGGCACGTCCCGCTGAGCGAAGGGACGTGCGACCCGACGCACCGAGCGCAGGGTAGAGGGTGGAACGTTGACGGCCGAGGGGGCGGCCGTCGCAGTAGACGCGCTGTCGTGTTCGGGTCGCACGCGACGGCTCCTCGTGCAGCGGTCGTGCCACCGAGGACCCGAGCATTTGCGCGGCTCTCTGCGCGCCGCCGGCGGATCGTTCCGACACAGCACGCGCCGCAGGAGCGTGACGCCCGGCGGCGAGGCCCGTCCGACAAGGGTTTTCTCGGCGCGTGTGTCAGCGCGACACAGTGGGTCGCGTTGACCAAGCGCGGCGCGCGCCGCGCGATCCCGCCCCTACGCTCGCGCTCCGGCGCTCGTGCCGAGGTCGTCGAGCGACCGCCGCGTCGCCCGGAAAGCACATATTTCCGCGAACCCCGTTGTGTCGCCCACCGCGCGCGGATTTAACCTGCGACGGCCCGACGAACCCCACACAAGGAGGTGGCTTCATGTCCGTTCCTCGGTGGATCCGCATGGTTCCGTTCGCGGCGTTTCTGGTTCTCGTCGGCCCGGCACCCGAAGTACGCGCCGTGGATCTCTTCGACTTCAACGGCTCCATCACCGACGTCGGCGTGCAACGTGGTCCTGGACAGGTGGGCGGCGTCGAGTTCCGCATCCGAGGGAAGTTCGTCCTCGACCACCCGCTCGACCTGAGCCGCACGACGGTGGTGCTCGAGCACCTTTTCGTCGACGCGGCGCCCGGTGGCCTCGGTGAGCTCATGACCACCATCGACGACGCGCCGGTGGTGCCGCTCGTGCTCGAGGGGCGCGACAGCAACCGCCCCACGAACGCGGTGTTCGACCAGCCGCGCGGCTACCGGCCGCACATCCGCTTGCAGATCCAGTTCCGCAAGGACGCGTACGAGATCCGCCTCAAGCTCGACCGCGGCCTCATGCGGCGTCGGCCGCGGGTGTGCGAGGAGAACACCGACTCGTCCAATCTCCCGCTGACGCCGATCGTGCACGGCTTGCTCCTCGACGACGGCGTCAATCCACCGGTCGAGATCCGCACCACCAAGGAGTGGGTGTGCACGAAGCCCGGGCGCTACCACATGCGCTCGCAGGATCCGAAGGGCAGCACGCCGCCGACGCCGCGTCCGACCGTGACGCCGAGCCCCGGTCCGACCGCGACGCCGCGGCCGACGGTCACGCCGCAGCCGACCGCACCGCCGGACGAGCAGAACAAGCCGCCGACGGCGTCGCTGCGCCAGAACCAGCACCTCGGCGAGAACACGCCCGGGCTCGTCGAGCTCGACGGCACCGGCTCGACCGATCGCGACGGCACGATCGTCCGCTACCGCTTCGAGTCGGGCGACGGACGCGTGCAGGACGGTCCCGACCCGGTCGCGCGCTTCGTCTACGCGCCGGGGGACTACCGCGCATCGCTCGTCGTGTTCGACAATCGCGGCGCCGCATCGAAACCGGCGTCGCGTGGGTTCACGGTCCGCTGACCGAGGCGACGCGAGCGTGCGTGCGGGCCAGCACGCTCGCGTCGCTGCCCCTCCGCCGGCGGATGCGATCGACGTCACGCCGAGCAACGCCGCGCTGACGCGGTCGCGCTCGAACCCAGCGGGCGTCTGGGCGGCGCGCGCCTTCCTGCTGATCGGCGCGCTCTGCGGACTCGCGCTCGCGCTCGTCACGCCGCCCCTGCGCTGGGGCGACGAGAACACGCACCTCATCCAAGCGTACCGCCTCTCCGAGCTGAACTTCACGTTGCTGCCGGCGATGAAGGCGACGCGCGTCGAGCTGCCGCGCGGCGTTGGAAAACTGCTCTTGACGCGCTCTCTCGAGCTCGAGAGGAAGCGCCACAAGGGACCGGAGTCGCTGAAGGCGCTGCGCCGCAAGCTCGCCATCGAGGCCCGGTCGAACGACCGCCGTCCGGTGCACCTCCTGAACGCGACCTACCCGCTGCTCGGCTACGTCCCGCAGGCGCTCGGGATCGCCGGCGCGCGCATGCTCTCCTCCTCCGTGCTGGTGCAGCTCTACGCGGCGCGGTTCGCGAACGTCGCCGCGTGGCTGCTCCTCGGCTGGGCGGCGATCCGGTCGACACCGTGCTACCGGCTCGCCTTCGCCGCGCTCGCGCTCGCGCCGCTCTCGGTGTTCGTCGCCTCGACGCTGGCCGTCGACGGCGTGACCAACGGCCTCGCGCTGCTCTGGACCGCGTGCGTCGTGCGGCTCGCGACCTCGGACACGGGCTCGCCGCCGCGTCTCGTGCCGCTCGCGCTGCTCGCGACCGCGTTGGCGGTGGTCAAGCTCGCGTACGCGCCGCTCGTGCTGCTGCTGTTCCTCGTGCCGGCGGAGCGCTTCGGCGGCGTCCGGCGCCAGATCTTCGCGGTGGCGACCATCCTGGCGGTCGCGCTGGCGACGCTCGCGCTGTGGTTCGTCGTCGCGCGCTGGCAGGTCGCAAAGACGGTCGCGCCCCACGGCATGCAGACCGTCGCCGACAACCTCGTCCGCATCGGGCACGAGCCGCTCGCGGTCGCGGCGATGATCGGCGAGATGCTGTGGCTGGTGGCGCGAAAGTCGCTGCTTCTCCAGGTCGACACGATCTGGTTCTTGCGCTCGCCGAGCACCTGGGCGTTCGTCGCCTGGGTCGCGGCCGTGGCCTGCGCAGTGCTTGCAGAGCCGAGGCCGACGCTCTGGCCCGGGCTGCGTGCGCGCGCGACCGCCGTCGCGGCGGTCGTCCTCACCACGGTCGGGATCTCGCTGCTCGCGTTTCTGCTGTGGACCAGGGCCGGCGCGGACTCGATCGACGGCGTGCAGAGCCGCTACATCGTGCCCCTGCTGCCGGCGCTGCTCGTGGGCGTGTCGCCGCGCGGCGCGTGGCCGACGGCCTCGCGCGCTCGGCTCGTGCTGGCTGCGGGCGCCCTGGTTCTGCTCGTCGCGGTGCTGACGTATACCGTGCAGCGGGGCCTGCGACTCTGGGTGTGAGCCGCAACGCGGCGCCCCGAGCCAAGGAGGGACGCGCATGAGCAAGCTCGAGCGAACGACCGGCGGCATCACGCGGCGCGAGCTCATCGTCACCTCGCTCGCGACCGGCTTTGCCGCCGCCGTGGCGCCGGTCCTCGGGCACGCGACCATCACGACCGACACGACCGGGCTCGAAGCCGGCGAGGTGAAGATCCCGGTCGAGGGCGTCGAGCTGCCGGCCTATCGCGCGGTGCGCGAGGGCGACGACCGGCGGCCGGTGGTGCTCGTCGTGCAGGAGATCTTCGGCGTCCACGAGCACATCAAGGACGTCTGCCGACGCCTCGCGAAGGAGGGCTACTTCGCGGTCGCGCCCGAGCTCTTCGCGCGCCAAGGCGACGTGTCGAAGATCACCGACATCCAGCAGATCGTCTCGACCGTGGTGTCGAAGGTGCCGGACGCGCAGGTGATGCAGGACCTCGACGCGACGGTCGACTGGGCCGCGAAGAGCAACCGCGCCGACGCGGCGAAGCTCGGCATCACCGGCTTCTGCTGGGGCGGGCGGATCGTCTGGCTCTACGCCGCGCACAGCCCGCGGCTCAAGGCGGGCGTCGCCTGGTACGGTCGCCTCGCGAGCCCGTCGGATGCGCTGCACCCGCGCCAGCCGATCGACGTCGCCGCCGAGCTCAAGGCTCCGGTGCTCGGGCTCTACGGCGAGAAGGACACCGGCATCCCGCTCGCCGACGTCGAGGCGATGCGGCGCGCGCTCGAGAAGGCGGGCAGCAAGTCGGAGATCGTCGTCTACGACGACGCGCCGCACGGCTTCTTCGCCGACTACCGCCCGTCCTACCGCGAGCAGGACGCGGCGGACGGCTGGAAGCGCATGCTCGAGTGGTTCCGCCGCTTCGGCGTTGCTTGACGGGCGCGCGGCCGGCCGCGCTCGACGACGAGCGTGCCCTGAATCAGAGGTTACCGCTGCTCAGAAGCTGCGGCCGTCGACCTGCATCACCTTCAGCCGCGAGCGGTCGAGATCCGGCAGGCAGCGCACGTTGATCGCCGCGGTCTCGTTGCCGTTGCGGTCCTTGCCGAAGGCGAACGCCTGCGTGCCGCACGTCGTGCAGAACTGGTGCTGGATGACGTGCTTGTTGAAGGTGTAGGCGCGGAGGTCGTCGACTCCACTCGTCAATCTGAAATTCGATCGCGGCACGAACCAGAGCAGAAAGCCCTTGCGGTCGCAGTGCGAGCAGTTGCACTCGATCACCTGCTCGACGTCGCCGTCGACCTCGAAGGCGACGCGGCCACAGTGGCAGCTTCCCCGGTGCGTCATCGTCTCCCTCCTCGATCCGTGCTCCGACGCGGTGGAGCTCACTCCAGCATGCGCATCAAGTTCGCCGCGACGCGGTCGGGCGCCTCGAGCTGCGGCCAGTGCGCGACGTCGTCGAGGCGGATCAGCTCCGCGTCGGGGAGCCGCTCCGCGATGCGCTCCGCCATGTGCGCGCCCGACACCGGGTCGAGCATGCCCCAGATGAACGCGCGCTCGACCGGCGAGGTCTCGAGCGCCGCGACCCAGCGGTCGCGATGCCGCTGACGGTCGGTGATGTAGCGGATCAGACGGTAGCCGATCATCGCTCCGCCGCGCCGCGACACCGTCCGCCACGCGCACGACAGGTCCTCGTCGCTCGGCTGGTGCGACGGCGAGTAGGTCTGCCGCAGCGACGCGGCGAAGGTCTCCTCGGTCATGAGCTCGCCGACCTTCGGGCCGATCTCGGGATCGAGCAGCATCTCCTGCGCGCGCAGCGGTCGGTGCAGCTCGGGATAGAGACCGCCGTTCATGAAGATCACGCGCTCGATCCGCACGCGCAGGCTGCCGTCGAGGCTGCGCGCGAGCAGCTCCTGCGCGACCGAAACGGCGTAGTCGTGGACCACGAGCGCCGTCGACTCGACGCCGCTGCGCGCCCACATCTGCTCGGTGAGGTCCGCCTGCTCGTGGATCGAGTAGTCGTGGTCCGCGGGCTTGTCGGAGTCGCCGAAGCCCAGGAAGTCGAACGCGAGCACGCGGCGGGGGATGCAAAGCGCGTCGAAGACGCGGTGCCAGTCGAACGCCGACGTCGGGAAGCCGTGCAGCAGCGTGCACCACGGTCCGTCGCCGGCTGTGCGCACGAAGATCTCGCGGCGCACTCCGCGCAGCGTGACCGGGACGCGCTCGCCGGCGGCGAGCCAGGCCTCGAGGTTCGGCACGATCACGAGCCTAGAGGTCGGCGCTGGCTCTGGCGAGGGTGTCGCGCGCGATTCCCGTTGCCTCGCGAGGCCGCGGTCGACTACAGCTCGCGCATGCGTCTCGAAGTTCGGCGCTGGGATGGCTCGGGCGAGCGCACCGTCGCCGCGCTGCGCGCCCGCCTCGAGAGCGAGGGCTACTCGGTCTTCTGCTGGACCGACGCGCCGCACGCGCACTACGACGCGCACGCGCACGCGAACGACGAGAGCATCTGGCTCGTCTCGGGCGCGATCACGTTCGGCACCGACGCGGGCGACTTCGCGCTCGCGCCCGGCGACCGCCTGATGCTGCCCGCCGGCACCCGACACACCGCCGACGCCGGACCGGAGGGCGCGACCTACCTGATCGGGGAGAAGCGCTGACGTGGGCGCCGCCTCGGCCCTCACGCACAGCTCGCACTGGGGCGCGTTCACCGTCGAGGTCGAGCACGGCGAGGTCGCGGCGGTGCACCCGCTGCACGATCCCGATCCGTCGCCGCTGCTCGCGAACCTCCCGGGCAGCGTGCGCCACCCGACGCGCGTCCTGCGACCGCTCGCACGCCGCGGCTGGCTCGAGCACGGCGCCGGTCCGTCGCGCGACCGCGGCGCCGACGCGTTCGTCGAGCTCGACTGGGACGAGGCGCTCGACCTCGCCGCGCGCGAGCTCGAGCGCGTCATCGCGCGGCACGGCAACCAGGCGATCTTCGGCGGCTCGTACGGCTGGGCGAGCGCCGGGCTCTTTCACCAGAGCCAGCGTCAGCTGCACCGCTTCCTGAACCTGCTCGGCGGCTTCACCTGGTCGTGCAACAGCTACAGCATCGGCGCGTCGCTGGTGCTCTTGCCGCACGTCGTCGGGAACGCGGGTGCAGTGTTCCGTCGCGCGACGTCGTGGCCGGTGATCGCCCGGCACACCGAGCTGCTGGTCGCGTTCGGCGGCGTGCCGCTCAAGAACACCTTCGTCGCGCCGGGCGGCATGGCGCGACACTCGATCCGCGAGCACCTCGCGACGGCACGTCGCCGCGGCATGCGCGTCGCGCTCCTGAGCCCGCTGCGCGACGACGCCGCGGCCGAAATCGGCGCGCGCTGGTATCCGCTCGTGCCGCTGAGCGACGTCGCGGTGATGCTGGCGCTCGCGCACGTGCTCGTCAGCGAAGGTCTGCACGACGAGGACTTCCTGCGCCGCTGCTGCCACGGCGCCGAGCGCTTGATCGCCTACGTCCTCGGCCACGAGGACGGCGTCCCGAAGACGCCCGAGTGGGCCGAGCAGCGCAGCGGCATCGCGGCCGACGCGCTGCGCGAGCTCGCGCGCGAGATGGCGCGGTCGCGCACCCTGATCACGGTGTCGTACTCGCTGCAGCGCGCGCAGCACGGCGAGCAGCCGGTGTGGGCGGCGATCGCGCTCGCGGCGCTGCTCGGCCAGATCGGCCTTCCGGGCGGCGGCTTCGGGCACGGCTACGGCTCGATGGGCGATCTCGGCAGCCCGAGCGCGCTCCTGCCGCTGCCGCTCGTGCCGGTCGGGACGAATCCGGTGCGCTCGTTCATCCCGGTCGCGCGCATCGCGGACCTGCTTCTGAACCCCGGCGAGAGCTTCGACTACGACGGCGGTCGCTACGTCTACCCGGACATCCGCCTCGTGCACTGGGCGGGCGGCAACCCCTTCCACCACCATCAGGACCTGAACCGGCTGCGGCGCGCGCTCGCGCGTCCGGACACGATCATCGTGCAGGATCCATACTTGACGCCGATGGCGCGTCACGCGGACCTGGTCTTGCCGGCCGCGACGTCGCTCGAGCGCAACGACATCGGCTCGGGACGCGGCGACGCGCGCATCGTCGCGATGCACCGCGCGTGCGATCCGGTCGGCGAGGCGCGCACCGACCACGAGATCCTCGCGGGGCTCGCCGAGCGCTTTGGACTGCGCGACGCCTTCACCGAGCGGCGCAGCGAGCGCGAGTGGCTCGAGGCGCTGTGGGCGGAGCTGCGCGGCGCGCTGCGCGCCGCCGGCATCGACGCGCCGTCGTTCGAGGAGTTCTGGACGGCGGGCTCGCTCGCCGTACCCGACCTCGAGGCCGAGCGCGTGCTGTTCGCGGCGTTCCGCGAGGATCCCGAGAAGAACCGCCTGCGCACGCCGAGCGGCAAGATCGAGCTCTTCTCCGAGACCATCGCGAGCTTCGGCTACGACGACTGTCCGGGGCACCCGACGTGGCTCGAGAGCGACGAGTGGCTCGGCGCGCCGGCCGCCGCACGCTTCCCGCTCGCGCTGGTCGCGAACAATCCTGCGACGCGCCTGCACGGTCAGCTCGACGCCGGCGCGTACAGCCAGGCGTCGAAGGTGCGCGGTCGCGAGCCGGTGCGCATCCACCCGCGCGACGCCGCGGCGCGCGGCATCCGCGACGGCGACGTCGTGCGCCTGTTCAACGACCGCGGCAGCTGCCTCGCGGGGGCGGTGCTGTCGGAGGACGTGCGTCCCGGCGTCGTGCAGCTCTCGACCGGCGCGTGGTTCGACCCCGACGACCCGCGCGCCGAGATCGCGATGTGCGTGCACGGCAACCCGAACGTCTTGACGCGCGACGTCGGCACGTCGCGGCTCTCGCAGGGCTGCTCCGGGCAGCACGCGCTGGTCGAGGTCGAGCGCTGGGACGGCGCGCTGCCGCCGGTGCGCGCGTTCGATCCGCCGCGGATCGTCGCGCGCTCCTCGAGCGGACGCGCGGGATGATGGGGAGATGAAGAAGAAGGAGCGTGTGCCGATCGCCGGGGACGCTGTGCCGCTGCGTCAGCCGCTGCCGGGGCTGGAGGCGCTGCGCGCGCGTCTTCCCGCTGCGCCGGAATCCGTGTCAAGCACCGGCGAAGCTTCTGGACCCGCGCCCGGGGCGGAGCCTGCCGCGAAGCCGTCCGAGGCGGCTTCTGCGGGGTCGTCCGCGGGGGCGCCCTCCGAGACGTCCTCTGCCGCGCGCTCGGTGTGGGCACGCGCGCCGCGCCTGGTCGTGCGCCGCGAGCGCAAGGGCCACGGCGGCAAGACGGCGACGCGCATCGAGGGGCTCGTCGGCAGCACGGTCGAGATCGAGAACGCCGTGCGCGAGCTCAAGCGGGCGCTCGGCTGCGGCGCCGTGCGCGACGGCGACGACGTCGTCGTGCAGGGCGCGCAGGGCGAGCGGCTGGTGCGCTTTCTCGAGGCGTGCGGCGCGCGCAAGGTGGTGGTCGGGAGCTAGTCGCGCGTGTGCGCGCTTGGCTGCGCGCGGCGAGCGAGCGCCGCGTGCAGCGCGGCACGCTCTACTGCTTCCTGAGCTGCTCGAGGTACCACTCGGCGTACGCGTCGATCGCGCGCTCGAGCCGCTCGACCGCCTTCTCGAGACGCTCGGCCGCGCGCTCCGCCTCGATCGCCGCCTGCTCGGCGCGCGCCGCCGCCTCGCTCGCGGCGTGCAGCGCCTCCTCGTCGACCGGCGGCGGGAACAGCCAGCCGACGCCGAGCGTCGCCAGGTGGCTCTCGCGATCCAGGTCGCCGACGCGGCCCGCCGCCCAGCGGAACTGCCAGCGCAGCGTCAAGTAGAGGTGCTCGCCGAGGAAGAGATCGACGCCAGCCTCGGGTCCGAGCGCCGCGGTGATCCGGTGGTCGTCGTAGAGCGCGCCCGCCGCGAGGCCGACGAACGGCGATACGACCGGCTTCGGATCGGAAAGCAGGTGCAGATCGACGAACGGCAGCGTCGCGAGATGCCAGCCGTCGCGGCCCGCGCTCGCGGCGAAGCCGCCCTCCTGACGCACGCCGAGGCGCACGCGGTCGCCGAAGAAGCGCGACACGCCGAGGTCGAGGACCGGCGCCGCGGGATCGACCACCGCGCCCGCAGACAGCTCGACCGCGACGCGGTCCGCGACCTCGACGTCGTCCTGCGCTGACGCGCCTGCCGGCGCGAGCACGAACGCGAGCGCGGCGGTCGAGGCGAGCAGCGCGCGCCTGCGCCAGAGCGCTCGGGTGAAGCGCGCGCTCATGACACGGTCGCTCCCCCCGTTGGCATCGGTCGCAATCTACATGGCGTGGCGCCTCGGCGCCGCGCGCCACCTAGCAAGCTAGACACGCCAGCATCTCCTGGCTATTTTGGCCATATGAAGACCGCCGCCATCAGCGAGCTCAAGAACCGGTTGAGCCACTTCCTTCGCTTGGTGGCGAAAGGCGAGACGGTCACGGTGCTGGACCGTGGCAAACCGATCGCGCGGATTTCGCGCATCGAGAGCGGTGACGCGGAGCTCGAGTCACTCATTGCTTCCGGCATGGCTCGCGCGCCGGTGAAGCCTCTATCGAAGAGCTTCTTCACCCGGCCGCGTCCCCGGTCACGAGCCTCGCTCGTGGACGCTCTGCTCGAGGATCGCGCAGACCGGTTTTGATCGTGCGGTACTGGGACGCATCCGCACTCGTGCCGCTTTGTGTCGAGGAAACGCGAAGCACGGCCTTCCTCGCGCTCGTCCGAGAGAAACCGATTGTCACCTGGGCCATGTCCATGGTGGAGGTGGCGTCTGCGATCGAGCGACGAACGAGGGACGGGAATCTCGACATCGATGGTCGTGAACGAGCGATGGAGCTTCTTCGCGAGCTCTCACTCGGATGGATCGAGATCACCTCCCTTGACGCCGTGCGCGACCGTGCACTCCGCATCCTTGCGACGCACCCGCTTCGAGCCGCCGACGCGCTCCAGCTCGCCGCCGCACTCTTTGCTGCAGCGGATCGACCCGCGGGCAACGAGTTCGTGTGCAGCGACGAGAAATTGCGGGACGCTGCAAGGCGCGAGGGCTTTCGCGTCCTTCCCTCCTAGCTCCGCATCGGGCGGTACGGCTTCTTGAGCCGCGGCTCGACGCCCGCCGTCAAGTATGGCTCGAGCCAGCCATGGCCGGCGTCGGGGAAGGCGTCGATCGACGGCAGGTAGGGCTTGATGTCGAGGATCGGCGTGCCGTCGAGCAGGTCGATGCCCTGCACGACGACGCGGCCGGCTGCGACGTCGACCTCCTTGACGCGCACCGCGGTGAGGCCGATCTGCGACGGGCGGTTCGGCGCGCGCGTCGCGAACACGCCGCGCTTCGGACCGCCGCGCGGCGGCTTGACCTTGAGCGCGAAGCCGCTGCTGCGATCGAAGAGCGCGACGAGCCAGATGCGCTCGAGGCTCGCGAGATCCTGCAGACCGGGCGCGTACTCCGGCAGGAGCTCGATCACGCCCTCCGTGTCGGGCGCGGCGGTCGGCTGGTGCGGCGCGTCCTCGCGGCGGCGCCACGGCGTGCGAGCGTGACCGATGATGCGCACGGCGAGCGGCGCGGGCGTCGCTCGTTCGTCGTCGTGCTTGCCGGACGTCTCGCCGCTCGCCATCGCGCTCTCCCGCGGGGTCGCGCCGCCTCGCCGCAGCGGCCGTCGCCGCTCCGTCCGCCGTCAGCGACCGCCGCCCGCGGCGCGTCGCTCGGCTCCGTTCGTCGGCGCGCTGCCAGCGCGCAGCGCCGGCAGGTACTTGCGACCCTCCGCCGCGACGACGCCGCTCAGCACCAGCACCGCGAACAGGTTCGGCAGCGCCATGAGCGCGTTCATCACGTCGGAGAAGGTCCACACCGTCTCCATCTGCGTGACGGTGCCGAGGAAGACCGCGAGCACCCACAGCCAGCGGTACGGCGTCACCGCGCCGAGCCCGAGCAGGTACTCGACCGCCTTCTCTCCGTAGTACGCCCAGCCGAGGATCGTCGAGAACACGAACGTCAGGAGCCCGCCCGTCAAGATGAAATCACCGAAGCCGCCGATGCGGCGAAAGGCCGCGTCGCAGAGCGACGCCTTGGTCAACCCCTCGCCCGACCAGTCGCCGGAGGTGACGATCACGAGGCCGGTCAGCGCGCAGACGACGACCGTGTCCCAGAACGTCCCGCTCGCCGACACCAGCGCCTGGCGGACCGGGTTCTCGGTGCGCGCCGCGGCGGCGACGATCGGCGCGCTACCGAGGCCCGACTCGTTCGAGAACAGGCCGCGCGCGATGCCGTAGCGCATCGCCTCGCGGATGCCCGCGCCGACGAAGCCGCCGACGGCGGCCTGTCCGGTGAAGGCGCTGCCGACGATCAGCGACAGCGCCTCGCCGACCCGCTGCCAGTCGAGCAGCAGGATGGCGAGCGAGCCGATCACGTAGAACAGCGCCATGAACGGCACCAGCCACTCGCAGACGCGCGCGATCGAGCGGATGCCGCCCAGGATGACGGCCGCGGTCGCCCCCGCGAGCACGAGCCCGACCAGCCACTTCGGGAAGCCCGGGAACTGCACCGTCATCATCTCGGCGATCGCGTTCGCCTGCGTCATGTTGCCGATGCCGAAGGCGGCGAGCGACGTGAACAGCGCGAACAGGACGCCGAGCCAGCGCATGCCGAGCGCGCGCTCGAGGACGTACATCGCGCCGCCCGCCATCTCGCCGCGCTCGTTCTTGACGCGATACTTGACGGCGAGCAGCGACTCCGCGTACTTGGTCGCGATCCCGAAGACGCCGGTCAGCCACATCCACAGCACGGCGCCCGGGCCGCCGAGCAGCACCGCGCCGGCGACGCCGTAGATGTTGCCGGTGCCGATGGTCGCGGCGAGCGCCGTGGTGAGCGCGCCGAAGTGGCTGACGTCGCCGTCGCCCTTCGGGTCACGCGCGACCGACAGCCGGATCGCGAGCCCGACGTAGCGCTGGACGAAGCCGAGACGCACCGTCAAGAACAGGTGCGTCCCGAACAGAAGAATGATGAGCGGCCAGCCCCAGAGGAAGTCTGAGGCGGCCGCTAGCATCGCATGGATTTGCCCTTGCACCGGGCTCGCTTAGCGCGTCCGGACGTGCGAGGGAAACGGGCTCGTCAGGCGTAGGTGAGCATCGTCAACCACTGCGCGACGAGCGCGGGCTTGGTCTCGCCCTCGATCTCGACCGTGCACTCGTGGTTGAGCTGCACGTTGTTGTCGCCCTTCTTCTGGACGTCGATCAGCTTGCGGTGCACGCGGATCTTGGAATTCACCTTGACCGCGTTCACGAAGCGCACCTTGTCGAAGCCGTAGTTCACGCCCATGATGACGCCGTTGTAGGCCTCGGGCGCGAGCGGCTTCAGGGTCGTGGTCAGGTGCGTCAGCATCGACAGCGTGAGGAAGCCGTGCGCAATCGTCACCTTGTAGGGCGAGAGCTGCGCCGCCTTCTCCGGGTCGACGTGGATGAACTGGTGGTCGAGCGTGCAGTCGGCGAACTGGTTGATCCGCTCCTGCGTGATCTGGAACCACTCGCCCGGCTCCTCGACCTTGCCGATCAGCCCCTTGAAGATCTCGACCGCCTTGTCTGCGTTGTTCGCCATGTCGACCTCACTTTCGCGGCTTCCCCTAGCCATCTGCCGCGGCTCGTTCAACGGTGCCCGGCCGGGCGCGGGACCGCGTGCTTCCGCGGGCCGAATGGGATAGGAGGCCCGCCGTGGCTGCCCGAGCCGAGTCGACGGTAGGCGCAGCCGACGCCCAGCGCGCTCGGCCTCGCGGCGGCGTGCTCACGTCCTTCGCGCCGTGGATCGTCTTCTGGATCCTGATCGGCAACGTCGACTTCCGGCTCGCGATGCTGGTCGCCCTGGCGATCGCCGCGCTGCACGCGTTCCGCGAAGCGCGTGCGACGGGCAACGTGAAGGTGCTCGACGTCGGCACGGCGGTCGCCTTCGCGGTGCTGCTCGCGCTCACCTGGGTGCTCGACGAGGACTTTCTCGAGCGCTGGATGCAGGCGCTCGGCAACGGCGCGCTGTTCGCGATCGCGCTCGCGTCGGTCCTGATCGGCAAGCCGTTCGTGCTCGCCTACGCCAAGGAGGACGCGCCGCCCGAGATCTGGAACGAGCCGCTCTTCCTGCGCACCGTGAACGTCATCACGTGGGTCTGGATCGCGGCGTTCGCGGTGATGACGGTGTCGGCCGCGGTGCCGCCGCTGGTCGATCCCGCGGCGACGCTGCGCGACGAGAACGCGACGCTCGCGACGGTCTTCTACTGGGTGATCCCCGCGATCGCGCTCGCGGGCGCGATCCTGTTCACGAAGCGCTATCCGGAGCACGTGAGTCGAGCGGCGGGATCGTGAAGCGCTCGCGCAGCGCCTCGAGCGGCTCCTCGACGTAAATCCAAAAGTCCCAATCCGGCGCGAAGACGTCCACGCTGGTCGCGGCGCCGCGTGACCACGCCTCCCAGAAGCGCACCGGGTCGAGCGCGCCCCTTGCCGAGCGCGCGACCTGGTTGATCTCGATGCCGAGGTGCCAGCTGAACAGCACCGGCAGGACGTGCCCCGCCATCGGCTGGTTCGGGTGCATCGCGGCGGTGAAGGTCGAGGTGAGGATCTCGCCGCGCGGCGAGGTGTCGTAGCCGGCGAGCACGTGCACCGAGTCGTGCGGCGTCGCGAAGGCCTCGTTGAGCGCGCTCGGCGCGCCGGGCAGCGCGTAGCCGTTCGCGCGGTAGTGCCGGAAGTACGCGAGGCCGAACGTCCCTTCGGGGAGCTTGCCGAGCGCCTCGTAGCGCGCGTGCAGCGCAAGATCGGGCCGCTCGCGGTACGGCAGCAGAAAGGCCATCGCGTGCGCCTGGTCGGAGTCGCTCGCGGGCCACGGATGGTTCGTGACGCTCTCGAGGTTGCGCCGCGTCATGTCGGCGAGCGCGCGCTGCAGCTCGCCGTGCGCGGCGCTCGCGACGTCGCGGACGTAGGGCTCGTCGATGCCGAGCGCCGCGGCGTACGCGAGGACCGCGTCGACCTTGTCGCGGTCGAGCGTGCCGTCGACGAAGGCCATGACCGTGAGGAGGTGGGCCGCGTCGCGCGCGAGCGCGTCCGATCCCACGAGCGCGGACGCGAGCTGCTGCGGCGCGATGCGATCCCCCGCGAACGGATCGCTCGGTTGCTCGGCGCCGAACAGGTAGTGCGCCGCCGCGCGCACCGACGCCCGGTCCGCAGCCGTGACGCCGCCCGAGCCGCGAACGGACGCGATCGCGGCCATCGCGCCGAGAATCGCGGCCGTCTGCTCGCTGGTCGCCTTCAAGCGCATGTTCGTCGATCTCGCCTCGGACCGCCCCGCGCGCTTCCGCACGTGCGCACCGCGCGAGGCGTCTCGGCGCTTCATCTTCAACGAGGATGCAGCGACGGAATCAACTCCATCCCGGAAGCTCCCTTGGACTCCGATCGCCGTAGCTCGGCGCGCCGGCTACACGCCGGACAAGGAGGTGACGTGATGGTCGAGCTTCCCCTCACCGGCGGCTGCCAGTGCGGCACGCTGCGCTACGAGATCCGTCGAACGCCGCTCGTGGCCTACAACTGCCACTGCACCAACTGCCAGCGGATCGGCGGCGGCGCCTTCTCGACGCCGCTTGTCGTGCTCGAAGACGGCTTCGCCTTCACCCAGGGCGAGCCACGCACCTTCGAGTGGACCTCGGACGTCGGCACGCGGCGCTTCGGCTGGTTCTGCGGCGACTGCGGCTGCCGCATCGCCCACGGCGCGATCCCGTCCTCGGGGATCCTCAGCGTCCGCAGCGGGACGCTCGACGATCCCTCGTGGGTCGAGCCGGTCGGCGACATCTGGACGCGCAGCGCCCGGGCGTGGGCGCTGTGGGGCGACCGGATCCGCATCGAGAAGCAGCCGACGGACTACGGGCCGTTCCTCGAGCGCTTCCAGCGTCAGGGGCGGTTCGGGTCGTGAGCGAATGAAGGCGCGCCGGCGCGGAACCGCGCTCGCACGCAGCCGCGCCTACCGCCTGCTGCGCAGCGCCCGCGCCGCCTCGGCGCGCATGCGCTGCATCGCGTGCGTCTCCTGGTCGGCGTAGCGCTCCTCGCGCCACGGGTCGCCGTTCATGTGGTAGCCGTTCTCCTCCCAGAAGCCCGGCGGGTTCACGTCGAGGAACTCGAGCGCGCGCAGCCACTTCGCGCTCTTCCAGAAGTAGAGCTTCGGGATGACCATGCGCATCGGCCCGCCGTGGTCGGGCTCGAGGTCGCGGCCGTCGTGCTTCAGCGCCAGCACGACGTCGTCGTCGAGCAAATCCGCGAGCGTCGTGTTGGTGGTGTAGCCGCCGTAGGCGTGCTGCATGACGTACTTCGCCTCGGGCTTTGGCTTGACGACGTCGAGGATCGCGCGCAGCGGGACGCCCTCCCACTCGTTGTCCAGGCGCGACCACGTGGTGACGCAGTGGATGTCGGAGGTCATGCGCACGCGCGGCAGCTCGAGAAACTCCTGCCAGGTCCACGACGTCTCGCGCTCGACGAGGCCGAAGCAGCGGAAGGTCCACGTGGCGGGATCGAAGGGCGGCGTCGGCCCGTAGGTGAGGACCGGCCACTTGTCGGTCAGCGTCTGGCCGGGCGGGACGCGGTGCGCGAGCTCGGGTGGGATGCGTCTCATGAGAGGAAGACGATACACGCTCGACGGCGGAGAGCCAGATGGAGCACTTCGTCGATCACGCTAAGGCTTCTTCCTCCGCAAATCCCTGACGACGTCGAGAAAGGCCCGCAGTGCCGGCGGCACGGCTCGATGTCCGGGGTAGTAGACCGCAATCTCTTCCGGAGCGGGCATCCACGCGGTCAGGACCTTGCGTAGCCGGCCGTCGGACACCGCCGCTTCGGCGGCCCAATCCGCCACGTAGGCGATGCCCATGCCCCTGATCGCGGCTTCGACCATCAGCTCGTGGTCGTCGAGAACGACGGGGCCGCTTGCGTCAATCACAACTTCCTGACCGGCGCGCTCGAATTCCCATCGATAGAGCTTCCCGCTGGGCATGCGGTGCCCAACGCAACGGTGGCGGTCCAGTTCCGCTGGGGTTCTCGGCTCCCCGAAGCGGTCGAGATAGTCGGGGGACGCGACACAGACGTACGCAAACGCGCGGGGAAGCGGCACGGCGATCATGTCCTTGGGGATCGATCCGACGAGGCGCACGCCGGCATCGAAGCCGCTGGACACGATGTCGACGAGCCGCCCCTCGACGACGATGTCCACGGTCACGTCCGGATGGCGCTCTGCCATCTGCGGAAGCGCCTCGCGCACGAGCAGCCCTGCCACCAATCGCGATGCGTTGATGCGAACCGTTCCCGCGACATTGCCCCGGAACTCCGCGACGCTGTCGAGCGCCTCGTCCAGCGAGGCGAGCGCCGGCTGAAGACGGCCGAGGAGCTGATAGCCGGCTTCCGTCGGCGAGACGCTGCGCGTGGTGCGGTTCAGGAGACGCACCCCCATGCGCTCCTCGAGCGCGCGCATCGCGTGGCTCAACGTCGAAGGCGCCATGCCGATCTCGTCCGCTGCGCGGCGAAAGCTGCGGTGCGTGGCGACGGCCACGAAGGCGGTGAGATCGCTGAGCGAGGGGCGCGACATTGTTCGGATTTCTGCATCACCCCATGCCGGTTTCAACGTCTAGTGAGCACAATTCGCTCCTCCTAACTTTCCACCCGTAGGCAGTACGGAGGTGGGAGAAATGGAGACGACTTGGCTCATCACGGGCGTGGCGAGCGGTTTCGGCCGGCTGCTGGCGGAGAAGGCCCTGCTCAGGGCGACCGCGTCATCGGCACCAGCCGCAGCGCGGAGGCGCTTTCCGATCCGCGCTCACGCTACGCTCGACAGCTTCGCATCATCGCGATCGACCTCAGGGATCCGAGCTCGGTCCGTGCTGCGGTCGACCGTGCCTTCGCCGCGTCCGCTCGCATCGACGTCGTCGTCAGCAAGGCCGGTTACGGCCTTCTCGGCGCGGCGGAAGAGGCGAGCGACATGCAGGTCCGGGACATCGTCGAGACCAATCTCCTCGGCTCGATCACGCTCATCCAGTCGGTATTGCCGTACCTGCGACGGCAAGGTGGCGGCAGGGTCCTGCAGGTGTCGAGCGCGGATCGCAGCCTACGACGGGACCCCGCCGATGATGTCCGCCACTCGGTCGGTGGCTCCTGGGTGATCAAGGGCGATCCCGACCGCATGACCGACAGGCAGAAGAACGTCGCGATCGCGGCAGAGTTCACCGACGAGGAGCTGGCGCGGCTTTGAGCGCCGAAAGGACGATCCACATGGCAGGCCACAATCGAAAAGTAGATCTGCGGGACATTCTCGTGCTCGGTGCCGGTCAGCTCGGGATGGCCGTGCTGCGCGCGTTGGCGCCGAGAGTTCGTGCAGCAAGAAAGCCGATCACCGTCGTCGTCTCCCCGCGGACGTCGAACGGCGCATCCGAGCAGGATGCCGAACACTTGGCAGAGCTGCGTGCCCTCGGCGTAGAGATCATCGGCTTCGATCTCAGCGCGGACGAGGCCGCGCTGACGACCTTGTTCAGGCGTTTTCGTACCGTCGTGAATTGCACGGGTTTCGTCGCCGGCCCGGGCACCCAGTTGCGGATCACGCGCGCCGTGCTGGCGGCTGGGGTCAAGCGGTACTTCCCGTGGCAGTTCGGTGTCGACTACGACGTCGTCGGCCGCGGCAGCGGGCAACCGGTTTTCGATGAGCAGTACGAAGTTCGCGAGCTCCTCAGGGCGCAAGAAAGCACCGAGTGGGTGATCGTGTCGACCGGAATGTTCACGAGCTTCCTCTTCGAACCGACCTTCGACGTCGTCAATCTCGAGCGGAGGACGATCCACGGACTGGGCAGCTGGGACACGAAGGTCACGGTGACGACACCGGAAGACATCGGAAAGCTGACGACCGAAATCCTGCTGACGGAACCGCGAATCGCCAATGAAGTCGTCTACGTCGCGGGCGATACGATTTCTTACGGCAAGCTCGCGGAGGTGGTCGAACGGGTCACCGGCCAGACGTTCGAGAAGACGGAATGGACCATCGACAAGCTACGCGCCGATCTGGCCGCGGCACCCACCGACGTCATGACCCGTTATCGCGCCGCGTTCGCTCTCGGCGACGGCATGTGGTGGGACAAGTCGAAAACCTTCAACGCGAAGAGACGGCTCGAGGTCAAGAACGTCGAAGAATACCTGCAGGAGCAGCTCGGCTGCTGACGGAGCGATCCGTCACGCCGTGCCGTCGCATTCGATCCGGCGGCACACGTGACCGTCGTCGAGGAAAGTTCGGTGGCGCCTTCCGGCGCTCGCCTCGCCTCAGCGAACGAATGGGAGGTGCATGATGCGTGCAGTTGGCTACAAAACGAGCGGCCCGATCGAGCGTGCGGACGCCTTGATCGACATCGAGCTTCCTCGCCCAGAGCCGCGCGGGCGCGACATCCTGGTCGAGGTCGAGGCGATCTCCGTCAATCCGGTGGACACCAAGATGCGCGTCCGGAACCAGCCCCCCGAAGGCCAATATGCCGTGCTGGGCTGGGACGCAGCGGGTACCGTTGCCGCCGTCGGACCGGATGTGCGCCGTTTCAAGCCGGGCGACGCCGTCTTCTACGCCGGCGATCTCACCCGCCCCGGCGCCAACGCGGAGTTCCACCTCGTGGACGAGCGCATCGTCGGCCGGAAGCCCACCTCACTCGGATGGGCGGAAGCGGCGGCCCTGCCGCTGACGGCGATCACCGCCTGGGAGACCCTGTTCGACCGCCTGGACGTGCGGCGCGGCGTGCCCGGCGCGTCCAGCATCCTGATCATCGGCGGCGCAGGCGGCGTCGGCTCGATCGCCGTGCAGCTCGCCCGCAAGCTGACCGACCTGACGGTGATCGCAACCGCATCTCGGCCCGAGACCCGCGCCTGGGTGCAAGATCTGGGTGCGGATCTCGTGCTTGACCATTCCAAGCCCCTGGCCGACGAGATCGCCAGAGCCGGTCTGGCGGCGCCGGGCTTCGTGTTCTCCACGACGCACACGGACGAACATCTGGACGAGATTGCCGAGCTCATTGCCCCGCAAGGCCGCTTCGCCTTGATCGACGATCCAGAGACGCTCGACGTCGTGGCATTCAAGCGCAAGTCGGTCTCGATCCACTGGGAGCTGATGTTCACGCGCTCGATGTTCTCCACCCCCGACATCGAGCAGCAGGCCGCGTTGCTGGACGAGATCTCCAATCTCGTCGATGCCGGCACGATCCGCACCACGCTGGCGGAGCACTTTGGGCGCATCAATGCCGAGAATCTGAAGCGCGCCCACGCCCTGCTCGAGAGCAACCGGGCGCGCGGCAAGATCGTACTGGAGGGGTTCTAGGTTAGGCCATCCGGCTCGAGGTCGCGACCGTCGTGCTTCAGCGCCAGCACGACGTCGTCGAGCAAATCCGCGAGCGTCGTGTTGATGGTGTAGCCTCCGTATGCGCGCTGCAGGACGTACTTCGCCTCCGGCTTTGGCCTTGACGACGTCGAGGATCGCGCGCAGCGGGATGCCCCCCACTCATTGTCGAGCCGCGACCGCATGGTGACGCAGCGAATGTCGGAGGTCACGCGCACGTGCGGCCGTTCGAGACACTCCCGCCAGGCCCACGTCGTCTCGCGCTCGACGAGGCCGAAGCAGCGGAAGGTCCAGGTGGCAGGATCGACGGACCGGCTACTTGTCGGTCAGCGCCTGGCCGGGTGGGATCCGGTGCGCGAGCTCGGGTGGAATCGGCCTCATGCTTGGGCCGATCCAAGGGCAATTCCGCATTGCTCCACTCGCTCATTCGCGCACGTCCTCGAACAACCGTAAGTACGGCTCGAACACGAACCGCCGGTTGCGGGCGTAGCCGGTGATCTCTCGAAGCAAACCGATGCTCTCCAACCGGCTCACGATCTGGTTGGCCCCGGCGGTGGTGAGGTCGAGCCATTCGCGCACCGTCGCAACAGCCACGACGGGGTGGTCAAAGAGTCGATCCATCACGCGGAGCCCGTTACCCGCGGCGCGTCCGAGCCCCTCGGTGATGCGGGCACGGTACTCCTCGCGCATCCGCAAGATGGCGGCCGCGGTCTCGGCAGCTTCCCGGCTGACGTGCATGACGCCTTCCAGGAAGAACGCGAGCCAGTCTTCCCAGTCGCCGGCATCGCGCACGGCTTGCAGACGGTCATAATACTCGGCGCGGCGCTGCTTGAAGTAGTGCGAGAGGTAGAGCACGGGCTTCTTCAAGAGCTGCTTCTCGGTGAGCAGGAACGTGATGAGCAGCCGCCCCATACGGCCGTTACCGTCGAGGAAAGGGTGGATGGTCTCGAACTGGGCATGGGCGAGCCCCACCTGGATCAGCCCTGGCAGCCCTACGTCGTCATGCAAAAATTTTTCTAGATCGGCCAGGGCCTGGGGTACTTCGTGGGGTGGTGGCGGCACGAATGTGGCGTTGGCCAGCGTGCAGCCTGCGGGGCCGATCCAGTTCTGACTCGTGCGCAGCTCACCGGGCGCCAAGCCACCACCGCGCACTCCCTGCATCAGCTCAGCGTGGATCTCGCGGATCAGGCGCACCGACACCGGGAGCTCGCTCAATCGCGCAAGACCATGGTTCATGGCGCGCACGTAGTTCGCCACCTCGTGCACGTCCTTGGGCGTGTCGGGGTCGAACAGCTGTGCTTCGGCGGCCAGGAGGTTTTGCAGAGAGCTCTGCGTGCCTTCGATCTGGCTAGAAAGCACCGCCTCCTTGCGCACGTACATGAACACGAAGAGGTCGGGGTTGGGCAACGTGAGAACGGCGCCGTCGAGCCGCCCCAGGGCGTAGTCGGCATCGGACAGCCGCTCGCGGAGCGGTCCGGAAAGATCCAGGGACGGATCGGGCGGGAGGGGCGCGGGGACGAAGGCGCGATAGCCGGAAAGCTGCCGCACGTACCGGCCGGCCCGGAGACGCATGCTACCGCGTGCGTTCATGACGGGTGGGGCTCAGGCACCATAATAAACGTTGCGTTTATCATGGCGCGCTTTCCGCGCCATGCGCAACGCAACGTTCAATAACGCAGTTGCCAGGACTCTCCGCGCACCGGCGCGTACGTGGCGTCGTTCGGAACCCTACCCCCTCAACACCCCCCCCGCGCGCGCCTTCCGATCGAACCTCCCCTCCTCCACGACCACGCGCCCGTTCAGCACCACCACCTCGATCCCCACCGGCTTCTCGCGCCACGCATCCGCCACCGTCGCCGGGTCGAACACCACCAGATCCGCCGCGAGCCCGCGCTCGATCCGCCCGCGATCGCGCAGGTTCATGCGCTCCGCATTGAACCCGGTCATGCGCCGCACGGCCTCCGGGAGCGACAGCAGCCCGAGCTCGCGCACGTAGCGCCCGAGCACCCGCGGGAACGTCCCGTACGACGCGGGGTTGTCGACGCCGTTGCCGGTGAGGATCGTGTCGGTCTCGAAGCAGCACGCGCGGTGCGCCATCACCTTGCGCAGGCTCGTCTCCTCGGCTTCGCGGCCGGAGTAGTTCCAGTTCATGATCCGCGTCTGGCTGCCGAGCTCGGCGATCAAGTCCAGATACGTCACCGCCGGCGGCGTGCCGCGGTCGCGCGCGATCTCCGCGATCGTCAGACCCTCGTAGTGCGCGCGGTCGCGCTTGGGGACCCAGAGGATCTGCGTGTCCTCCCAGCGCATGCCGAGCGCGGGCAGGACGAAGTCGAGGCCGCTCACCAGCCGCTCGCGCGACTCGGGATCGGTCACCGACTTCTGGATGTCCTCCAATGCCCAGGGCGGCAGGAACACGACCAGCGTCGTGTTGCCGCCGACGTACGGGAACGCGTCGCAGGCGATGTCGACGCCCTCGTCGATCAGCGCGTCGAGGTGCTCGAGGACGCGATCCGTCGTGGGCCACGTGGTGTCGCCGACGAAGATCAGGTGCGAGTGCTGCACCTTGACGCCGTGCGCGCGCCAGATCGCGGCCGTCTCGTCGAGCGCCGTCAAGTTGCTGGGCGGACGGTCGGGGTGCTGGAGGAAGCCGAGCGCGATGTAGCTGCGCGCGTGCGAGGTGTAGACGCCGCCTCGCTCCTTCAAGGGCGCGCTCACCGCGACCAGCTCGTCGGTGTCGGCGAACACGCCCGGCGCGTAGCCGAGACCGGTCGAGAGCCCGATCGCGCCCTCGTCGAGCGCGCGGCGCACGATGTCCGCCATGCGCGCGAGCTCCTCGGGCGTCGCGGGCGAGCCGTCGCCGCCCTTCACCGCGGCGCGCACCGTGCCGTGGCCGACGAGCTGCGCGACGTTCAGCGCGAGCCCGCGCTGCTCGAGCGCGTCGAGATAGCTCGCCATGCTCGACCAGCCGTAGTCGAGGTCGCGGTCGTGCAGCATGCGGCCGATCGAGGGCACGAGGCTCTGGTTGCGGCCCTCGAGTGGCGCCGGGGAGCAGCCGCAGTTGCCGGCGACGATCGTGGTGATGCCCTGCTCGAGGAGCGGCGCCAGCACCTCGCCGTGATCGGGCTGCGGCAGTACCCAGTCGCTGTGCGAGTGCATGTCGATGAACCCGGGCGCGACCACGCGGCCCGCGCAGTCGATCGTGCGCGCGGCCTCCGCGCCCGCGAGGTCGCCGACCGCGGCGATGCGTCCGTCCTTGACGCCCACCGCGCCGACGAAGGGCTCGCCACCCGTGCCGTCGACGATCGTGCCGCCTGCGAGAACGAGATCGAAGCTCATGCGGGCCACTTTGCACGTCGACTGCAAGCGCGCCACACCGCGAACGCTGCGGCGAATTTTTTGACTCTTGCGTAGGCCTGAACCAAGGCGGTAGAGACCGATCTCCGATTCACCCCGCCCTACGGCCTCAAAACCCGCGAAAGGAGCTCCATGAACCGCCTACCCTCGTCTTGCGTTCGCCCCGTCCGGCGTAGCGGGACGCTTCGCCTCGGCCTGCTGTGCGCGGCGCTCCTGCTGCCGACCGCAGCCAGCGCCGCGACCATCGTGGTCGACGCCGACGGCACCTACGACGCCGCCACCGACGGCTGCGACGGCACGGATCCCACGTTCAGCACGATCAACGCCGCGCACGCCGCGGCGTCCGACGGTGACACGATCTTCGTCTGCCCCGGCGTCTACAACGAGCCGCAGATCAACATCACCAAGGCGATCACCCTGCAGGGCTCGGGCGCGGAGAGCACGATCATCGACGGCGGCGGCGGCACGGGCCTCACCGACGGCGGCACGATCCGCATCCGCACCAACACCGGCGACGTCAAGGTCGACGGCTTCACGGTGCGCAATCCAGCCGCCGTGGGCGCGAATCCGAACGGCGTCCGCTTCGGCTTCAGCGTCAAGGCGAACCAGCCGGTGACCTACACGATCACCAACAACATCATCGAAGGCACGAACGACCCGACGAAGAACCAGGACTACGGCATCTACGCGAACGGTCCGGCGGCCGTCGAGACGCTGATCATCCAGCACAACATCCTGCGCAACACGGGCTCGAATCCGATCCTGATCGAGAACCACCCCGGCCCGACGGACGTGAGCTACAACACGTTCGATCGCGGCGTCGCTGCGGCGGGCGTGTCGGCGTACTTCAACATGGCCTACGGCAACCTGCCGATCACCTCGCTCCAGCGCGTGAGCAACAACGTGATCAACCTGGGCAACGACCCGGGACCGTACACCGAGGCCAACGCGAGCACCGGCATCCAGTTCTACGGTGCCTTCGGCGGGACGCTCGGCACGTTCAGCAACGTCGAGATCACGGGCAACACGATCACCAACGTCGTCGACTACCGCCGCGCCAT
Organism: Candidatus Binatia bacterium; assembly: GCA_036563615.1. Classification (NCBI taxonomy): domain Bacteria; phylum Candidatus Binatota; class Binatia (SeqCode); species Binatia bacterium. The sequence continues at coordinate 45,294 of DATCMB010000023.1, read as the reverse complement.
CGCGCTGACCAACGGCTCCGCCGCGCCGGGCACCAACGGCGAGATCATCAACGCCGTGGTCTCGTGCAACCAGATCAGCGGTCCGGGAGCGCCCGGCTCGATCGGCATCCGCCTGAGCGGCCTGGTCAGCAGCCCGACCATCGTCAATAACGAAATTGATGGCGTCGACACCGCGGTGCAAGCGCGCGAGGGCACCGGCGGTCAGGTCGCGACCGGGATCGCGCTGAACGAGAACAGCTTCACGAACATCGGCACGTTCGCGATCGACTGGTGGGGCACGACGCCCTTCGACGCCACGAACAACTGGTACGGCGCGGCGAGCGGCCCGACCGTGGCGACCAATCCGTCGGGCACCGGCGCGGCGATCGGCGCGAGCGGCGGTCCGGCCGGCGCGGGCGTCGTCGACTACGAGCCGTGGCTCACCACGGGCGCCGACGCCGAGCCCGGCACCTGCTTCATCCCCGACGACCCGAGTGCGTGCATCGGCGGCGGCGTGTTCGAGACCAAGCCGAAGTCGCGCGTCGTGCTGACCAAGATCAACACCGACGCGACCCCGGGCAACGACGGTCTGACGATCAGCGCGTCCTTCACGCTGCCCGTCGGCAAGACGTTCGCGGAGGTCCAGCCCGACCTGCAGGGCGCGCGCATCGTGCTGCTCGCGCAGGACGGCACGCCGCGCCTCGACGTCACGATCCCGCCGGGCGCCTACGACAAGGCGACCAAGGTGGGCTGGAAGCGCTCGGGCAACGGCAAGGCGATCCGCTTCAACGACCGCAGCGGAGCGGCCGCGGGCGGCATCCACCAGGTCGTGATCAACGACAAGAACAGCCCGAAGACGCCGCGCCGCGTGAAGGTGCTGGTCAAGGGCAAGAAGAGCACCTACGCGGTGACCGGCGCCGACGTGCCGGTGCAGGCGATCGTCACGCTCGGCGACGAGACGGCGGCCGCCGCGGGGCTGTGCGGCGAGAGCGCGTACGCCCCGGCCGACTGCCGCTTCAACCCGAAGGGCAACCGGCTGACCTGCCGCCGGTGATCCAACCCGCCGTCTAAATGGTTTGACGGCGTGATCCTCGACGGCCCGGCCCGACGCCTCGTGCGCGGGCCGGGCCGTCGCGTTTGCAGCGCTCGCAGCGTCGGCGTCCGCAGCGTCGCCGCCGCGTCGGGTCGAGCGCGCCCTCGCGGCGGGCGCGCGCTTCCGCTCAGCGCCGCGGCTCGATACGGAGCAAGCGCCCGTCGTCCTCGTCGGTGAGGACGTAGACGAAGCCGTCCGGCCCCTGACGGACGTCGCGCACGCGGTCGCCGACCAGGATGCTCTCCTGCCCGACGGCGTTGCCCTGCGCGTCGAGCTCGACGCGGCGCACGTCCTTGCTGACGAGGCCGCCGCTCAGCAGGCTGCCGCGCCAGCCCGGGTAGCGGTCGCCGCTGTACACCGCGAGCCCGGACGGCGCCGGCGACGGCACCCAGGCCACAACCGGGTCGACCATGCCGGGCACCGAGGGCTGGCCGACCGGCTCGTTCGTGCGGTAGTCGCGGCCGAAGCTCTGGAGCGGCCAGCCGTAGTTCTTGCCGCCCTCGATCAGGTTGATCTCGTCGCCGCCCCGCGGTCCGTGCTCGCTCGCCCAGACGCGGCCCGTCGCGGGATCGCGCGCGAGCCCCTGGATGTTGCGGTGGCCGTAGGTCCAGATCTCGGGCTTCGCGCCCGGTTTGTCGGCGAACGGGTTGCCGAGCGCCGGCTTGCCGTCCTCCGTCAAGCGCAGGATCTTCCCCAGATGGCTGTCGAGGCGCTGCGCCTGCTCGCGAGAGAGCGCGCCGCCGATCTCGAGCGGCGGGTTGCCGCCGTCGCCGACGCTCATCAGCAGCGTGCCGTCGGGCAGCCAGAGGAGCCGCGAGCCGAAGTGCTGTCCTCCGCTCTTCACCGGCTCGACCTCGAAGAGCGTCTCGATGTCGCGCAGCCGATTGCCGTCGAGGACGCCGCGCACGAGGATCGTGCGGTTGGCGTTCGCCGTGCCGGTCGACATCGTCAAGTAGATGCGCGGCGTCGGACCCGTGTCCTTCGGGTGCGGCGCGACGTCCATCAGCCCGCCCTGCCCCTCGCTCATCACCGGCGGCAGGCCCTCGAGCTCGATCTCGCGGAAGCGGTCGCCCTCGAGGACGTAGAGCGCGCCCTTCTTCGCGGTGACGAGCGCGCGCCCGTCGGGCAACCAGGCGATCGACCACGGCTGATCGATGCCGCGCGCCACCAGCGTGAGCTCGTAGCCCGTCACCCGCGGCGGCATCCCAGATGGCTCGACCGCGCTCGCGCGCTCGCTCGCCAGCAGGAGCACGAGCGGCAGCGCGGCAAGCGCCGCCCGCGCTCCGTATCCGTGTCCTCCGCGTGCCCGTGTCGCTCGTCGGTGCATGGCTCCCCTCCGCTTCGAGCGTACTCGAACCACGCACCGACGAAACAGCCCGGACGCGATCAGCGGCAGAGCAGGTTCGCCTTCGTCGCCCGGCAGCTCGGCGACGGCGCCCCCGCGTCGCCGAAGTGCACGGTCGCGCACTCGGCCGAGGTGCCGAAGCCGATCGTGACGTCGTGCGCGCCCGCCGCGGGCACGGCCGGCGCACCGAGCAAGCGCGCCTTGATCGCGAGCCGTCCGTTCTCGCGCGCCGAGCGGTCGGCGACGTCGAGCGCGCGCACGGCGCCGCGCAGCCCCTTCGGATCGCTGTAGCGCCAGCGCGTGCCGGCGCGGTTCGTCTTCCACCCTTCGCCGCCAGGGATGGTGACGTCGAGCACGCCGGCGACGACGAGGCGCACGCCGTTCGTCGCCGGCGAGAGCCGCGTCCACGGCTTCGGCACGAGCGCCGTGCCCTCGATCACGAGCTGACCCCTCGCGGCGCGCGCACGCATGCGGGGCTTCTCGAGCGGGATCGTGCACACCTCGGGGTCGGCGACCGGCGTCGCCGCCGGCGTGGCGGTCGGCGCGGGCGTCGGCGCAGGCGGGTCGTCCGTGCCCTGCTTCCATGCCGTCAAGAGCAAACGTAGCGCCTGCGGCGGATTGGTCGGCTCGGGATCACCCGTCTGGCTGAGCTGGTTGATGCCGTGGCAGCTCGAGCAGACGCGGATCTCGCCGGCCTGGAAGCTGAGCCAGTTGCGCTCGCGCACGATGCCCGTGCCGTCGTCGTCGGTGAGCTGCCAGCTCAGCGCGCGACGCGCGGGCACGAGCGCTGCGACGGAGCCGTCGGGCGCGATCTCGACGGCGCCCTCGGGCGCGCCTTCCGCCTGCGACACGAGCGGGCCGTGCATCGGCCGCGCGAGCGGACGGCGTCCCGGGCTCGGCTGATCCACACCGCCGTAGCCGCGCACGTAGTCGGCCTGGAAGATCTGCATGTAGCTCACGTCGTACACCGTGCCGCTCGCGGCGATCGACGACACTCCATCCGGCACGCGCAGGTTGAACGGCTGCTGGCGGTCGGCGCGGTCGCGCTGCGTGACGTTGCGGCTGACGATGAGCGCGAGCTCGTTGGCGCGCAGCCAGGCGCGGAAGGCGTCCAGGTCGACGTTCTCCTCGGCGAACACCTGCGCCTCGATCGCCGGCAGCACCGAGCGCCGCGGCTGCGGCACCGGACGGCTCACGACCTCGACCGGATCGAGCTCCCAGAGCGGTCCGTCGTACGTGACCAGCACGTCGGGCGACCACCAGCTCACTTGCTTGACGATGCCCGGCGTCAGGTTCGCGACCGGCGCGTAGTGCTCGCCCTGCTTGACGAGCTTCTTGAGCCGGTAGTCGTACGACCAGTTCGGGGACGTGCCGCTGCCGCGGTTCTCGAGCTGTCCGTCGGCGTCGGTGTGCACGGCGATGAGCGTGCCGTCGGAGAGCGGCAGCGGGTTGCGGAAGTAGCCGGTCTCCTCGGGGACGTCCGCGTCGTCGCTGGTCGGCGTCACGGCGGTCAGCACCATCTCGGCCGCGTTGAGCGACGGCGCGCCCGTCAAGCGCAGAAGCGTGCCGCCGGTCGCGGTGCCGAACTCCGGCGCGTAGGTGGCGAGGAAGTCGCCCGGACGCGTCGGATCCTCGCGCAGGTGGAAGAGCCCGCCGTCGCCGCGCAGCCGCAGCCGGTTCGCGTGCAGGTGCTCGGGCACGTAGTAGGTCAGGTTCGGATCGTCGACGAAGCTGCCGTCGGTGTAGCTGCCGCCGAGCTCGTGGCGGCCGACGTGGTTCAGCGTCTCCTCCGCCGTGCCGTCCTCGTTCACCTCCCAGGGGAAGAAGTGGTTGAAGCGGTGGCGCGCGAGCGCCGGCGAGTACGCCGGATCGTTCTGGTTGCGCGGCTCGGGGAAGACCTCGGCGCCGACGATGCTGGTCGTGACCGGCGCGTCCGCCGCCTCACTCGCCCACGTGATCGCGCCGTAGGTCGCCGCGGTCGACGGCGAGTCGGCCTGCTGGTCGCGCTGCAGGTGGTCCCACTTGGTGAAGATCACGCGGCCGAAGCTGTCGAGCGACAGCCCGAACGCGCCGCTCGGCGCGTGCTCGATGAGCTCGAGCTCGCCGGTCGCCTCGTCGAGCGCGTAGATGCCGGCGACCGTCGGCGCCGACTCGTACTCGTCGCGCGGCGGGTAGTGGTGCGCGGCACCGCTCGGCGGACGGTCGGAGGTGAAGAGGATGCGGCCGTCGGTCGCGTAGATCGGCGAGACGTTGTTGAAGTTGGTCGGCTGTCCGGCGATCGGGCGGATGCTCGCGGTCTCGTTCCGGCCGAGGCCCGTCACCTCGTAGATCTGCCAGCGGTACGAGCGCACCTCGTACTGCCGCGTCGGCGCGCCGACCACCATCGAGAACAGCGCCTTGGTGCCGCTCCAGTGCACGCACGGCTCGCGCACGGCGATCGCGTTGGCCCCTTGCATGCCGTCGCTGCCGTAGCCCGCCTCCTGCGTGAGGAAGCGCAGCGTGCCGTCGCCATAGCGAATGACGAGGTCGCCGCCGCGCGGCGCCGCGACGAGACTCGGTACGTGGTTGCCGAACGTGCTCGTCACCGACGCGAAACCGCCGACCGGCACCTGAGTGACGAACAGGATCGGATTCGGCGTCGTCGGCGCGGGCTGCGCGTGGGCGACCGTCGAGAGCAGAAATGGCAGTGCGAGCGCGAGCGTCGTGAGCTTGCCGTGCATCGATCGTCCCCCTCCTGGCGACCGTCGCGGGCGCGACGGCGTGCGCCGCACCCAAGAAACGCGCCAGCAGAATGGCACGGCGTGGGCGCGCCCGACACGGGGTTCGGGCGCGCCCGTGCGTCACGCGCTCGTCACGTGCTCGACGCCGTGGTCACGGCGCGGCGTCGAGGATCGCGAGCTCGGTGACCGGCGCGCCGTCGCTCCACGTCCCCATGAAGCGGTGCTCCGGCGTGTCTCCCAAGCCGTACGCACAGTTGGTGCCGAAGAACGCGCAATCGGTGAGGCCGTCGAGGATCTTCCAGGTGCCGTACCAGTCGAGCGCGTCGACGACGCGCCCGCCGCCGCCGCCGGTCGTCGCGAACGTGTGGTCGGCGACCAGGTCGGGCGTTCCGCGCGTGTCGGAGAACATCCACACGTAGTCGCGGTTCGCGAGCGGCACGTGCGCGGTGCGGCTCCAGATGAGGTCGCAACCGTCATCCGCGGCGAGGACGTCCTCGTCGCCGACGACGCAGTTCATGAGCACCGACGCCGGCACGCCGGAGAGCGTGTCGAGGTTGTCGTGCCACGGCGCGACCGCGAGCAGCGCGCGCGGCTGCGGCAGCCCCGCCGACTGCCAGCGGTGCGCCATGTTCATCGTCACGACACCTCCGTAGGAGTGTCCCGCGATCGCGAAGCGCGAGAGCTGCGGCTGCACGCGCGACGGCGACGCCTGCAGCCAGGCGAGCGCGTTCTTCACCGCGGTGATCGCGTTGCCGGTGTAGTTGCGCGGCAGTGTGAGCAGCGTCGCCTGGTAGCGCGGGTAGATGACGATGTTGCCGCGCCGCACGAGGTGCTCGAGCCAGGCGAGGTAGTAGGTCGGCTCCATCGCGCCGTAGCCGTGGTTGAAGACCACGACCGGCGCCGACGCCGGCTGCGGGCTCGCCGGCTGGTACACCCAGTACTGCGTGTTGCCCGAGCCGTTCGAGACCACCGTGTAGCCGGCGTGCGGGTACGAGCTGCCGCCGGGACCGCTCGAAGGCTGTCCCGGCGGGGTCTGCGCCGACGCCGCCCCGACCCGGAGCGCGCCGACCATGCCGAGGGCCGCGATGCTGCCGAGGGCCACGATCGTTCGCCGTGTACGCGTGCTTCGCATGACTCCCTCCTTCGCCGGATCGTTCGCTCGCCCGCGTCCGTCGCGGGTGGAAACGATTCCATGGGATCGTTTCCATAGAGCCAAGGCGGGGTGCGAGGCAACGACGTTCAAGGCGTGCGGGCAGCCGTGGCACCGGGGTTGACGTCGCGCCGAGCCGCATGCGAGCGCTCGAGTCGATCATGGACACGCAGCGACTCGACAGCGATCTCCCCGAGCACGTGCACGACCTCGTGCGTCGCGACTTCGCGCGCCTCGATCCGCGGCTTCCCGAGCTGCTCGATCGGCTCGCGCGTCACGGCGCGAGCGAGATCTGGCACAAGCACGGGACCTTCCTCGATCACCTGCTCGGCGTGTGGCGCATCCTCGCCGCCTGGCGTCAGCCGCGCGACGTCTGCCTGCTCGGCCTGATGCACAGCGTCTACTCGAACAGCTTCGTGCGCATGAAGCTGTTCGACTCGACGCGCGACGGTCGCGACGAGGTGCGCGCGCTGATCGGCGAGGAGGCGGAGCGTCTCACGCACCTCTTCTGCGAGATCCAGCGCGACGAGCTGCTGAGCGTCGCCGAGCCCACGAACGGCACGGACGGCGTCGAGGTGTCGCTGTACCGCACGGGCGAGAAGGTGCGGCTCTCGCGGCGCGACTTCGCGACGTTCCTCGTCGTCACCATGGCCGACTTCGCCGAGCAGCACTTCGCATGGCAGGACCGTCTGTTCGCCGGCAACCCGCGCGTCCTGTGGCCGGGCGACAGCCGCCCCGGGCTCTGGATGAGCCTCAACGCGTGGCTCGCGCAGCGCGCCGCTCGCTGCGGCGCCGAGCCGCTGCCGCCGGTGTTCGAGAGCTGCAGCGCGCAGCTCTCCGGCGAGGCCGAGCGCGAGGCACGCGACCTCTACTGGCAGGTCGTGCGCGAGACCAGCGAGGGCGACGACCACGAGCGCGCCCGCGAGCTGCTGCAGAAGTGCGTGCGCGCCAATCCGTTCATCGGCGAGCCGCACGTGCTGCTCGCGCAGATCGCGATCGGCGCGGGACGCTGGGACGAGGCGCTCGCCGAGGCGCGCGCGGCGCTCGACCTGCTCGGGACGTGGGGCACCGCGTGGGACAAGCGTCTCGGCTGGGACGCCTGGATCGCGTGGGCGCGCGTGATCGCCAAGAGCGCCCGCGAGCGCGCGTGGCCCGACAGCGCGCTCGGCATCGTCAGCCTCGGCGAGGTGCGACCGGCCGAGGCCGCCTGACCCGACGGCCGCCCGAGCGGCCGGACGTTTCGCGCGAACGGGCGGCGCCGCGTGGTGTCACGCGGACGCCGCCCGCGACCGTTCGCGCGTAAGTCGCATTAAGTCGCTTTACGTACGGCGCGGCACCCTGCCATGCTGGGCCCTTCTTGGCCGGAAGGTCGGCGGCCGATGGTTGGCCCGGAGGTCCGAATGACGCGCCAGACGAGCGACGATCACGCGAGCACGCCGTTTCCGGTCGCACCGGTGTCGAACGGCGAGTGGCTGCCACCGGAGTCGATCTCCGCCAAGGCGCGCCTCACCGCGAAGCTCATCGCGGAAGAGGCCGACGCGCAGGCGAAGCGCCACGGCATGACGCGCGCGCAGTTCCTGCGCACCGCCGCTGGCACCGCGTGCGCGTTCTGGGTGCTGAACAAGGTCAACGGGCTGCCGCAGAGCGGCGAGGCCGCGGCGATGCCGATCTCGCGCCAGCACTGCGAGGACCTCGACGCCGCGCGCGAGCTCCTCGACCGGCGCGCCGACTTCATCGTCGACGTGCAGACGCACCACGCCGACACGCAGATGTTTCCCGGCACGGGGCTCTGCTTCCTGCGCTTCCTCGACCAGCAGGGCTGCCAGCAGAACCCCGAGATGATCGGTCAGCTCAACTTCATCAAGGAGACCTTCGTCGACAGCGAGACGACGATCGGCATCATCAGCGGGCTGCCGAACGGCGTGCCGCTCGGCCCCGAGGTGATGGCGCAAACGCGCGACCTGGTGAACGAGCTCGCCGGCTCCGAGCGCTGCCTGTCGCAGGCGATGGTCGATCCGAAGGCGCCGCCGGGCTCGCCGACCGCGATCGACAGCCTCGAGCACCAGGTGCGCGACCTCAAGGGCCGCGCGCTCAAGTGCTACACCTACAGCGGCAACTGGCGGCTCGACGACGAAGAGGTCGCCTACCCGATGCTCGCCGAGGCGCAGCGTCTTGGCTTGACGCTGATCAACTGCCACAAGGGCCTACCGGCGATCTTCGCGCCGGGCAGCGAAGAGTCGGTGCGCACCACCGACTTTCCGAAGGCGGTCGCCGACTGGCCGCGGCTCAAGTTCTGCGCCTACCACTCGGGCTACTTCCAGGCCGGCGACCACCCCGAGGGGAAGGACGGGCTGACGGAGTTCCTCGAGGTGGTGGAGCGCATCCCGCGCCCGCAGCGTCGACGCGTGTATGCGGAGATCGGCAGCACGTTCGCCGTCACGCTGCTGCAGGGACCGGATCAGGCGGCGCACCTCCTCGGCCAGCTCCTGAAGGCGCTCGGTCCGCGCAACATCCTCTGGGGCACGGACTCGATCTGGTGGGGCTCGCCGCAGTGGCTGATCGACGCGTTCAAGAACTTGCAAATCCCGCCGGCGATGCAGGAGCAGTTCGGCTACCCGGCGCTCACGCCCGCGACCAAGCGGCGCATCCTCGGTCAGAACGCGGCGCGCCTCTACCGCATCAGCCGCGGACGGCGGCGCTGCTCGGTGCCGGCCGATCGCCTCGAGCAGCTGCAGCAGGAGCAAGGCGGCCTGCGCGCCGACCGCAGCCTGCGCGTCTACGGTGCGCGCACGCGGCGCGAGTTCCTGTCGATCTTCGGGCGGGCGTAGCGCGGCTCACTCGAACGCGGCGTCGTAGACGCTCCACCAGTACTCGCACTCGCGCCGCCGGAATCCCTGCACGACGGTGATCTCGGCGTCGAGGTTCAGACGCTCGTCGGTCGCGTCGTCGTACGTCGGCCAGACGATCGCGCCGTCGCCGTTCGGGTCGCCGTCGCGCGCGAGCCGCGTCCAGTAGCCCTGGATTGCGTCGACGAGCGCCGCGTCCTCCGGCGTGGGCGGCGGCGGCGAGCCGAAGACGTAGGCGATCTCGGCGCCGTGCAGCGCGCGCAGGTCGAGCGGGACGAGCTCCGGGATCTGCACCCAGCGCGCGAAGTTGTAGAGGTAGACCGGCAACCCGGCGGCCGCCGCGCGGCGCGCGCTGTCGTACGTCCCGCAGACGAGCCCGCTGTCGCCGACGACGCGCACGAGCGCGTCCTGCGGCGTCGGGAAGCTCGACGCGGGATAGACCCGCGCGATCTCCTCCGCGCGCTCGCCGTACCGCTCGCGTAGCGCCTCGAGGTACTCCGCTTCGCTCGTCACCGGCGGGACGCCGAGGAAGAAGATCGTGCCCTCGTCCGCGTTCGAGCCCAGGATGTACGGCACCCGCGCGACCTCGCCGCGGTCGAACAGCGCGCGCGGCTGATCGGGCAGGAAGCCGCCGTCGACCGTCGGGCCGACGTCGACGCCGCTGTCGAGCAGCGCGCCGACCGGCGCCGCGCGCAGGCACGCGAGCTGGTCCGCGGCGTCGCCGCAGCCGACCACCTCGGCGATGCGCTCGGCGAGCGCCGCACCTTCCTCCGCCGTGTCCTGACGCGTCGTGCAGCCGCCGCTCTCGCTGATCGCGCGGTGGAAGAGACCGCGGCTACCCGGCGACGCGACCTGCAGACAGACGTCGACCGAGCCCGCCGACTCGCCGAAGATCGTCACGTTCTCCGGGTCGCCGCCGAACGCGAGGATCTCGTCGCGCACCCACTCGAGCGCGGCGCGCTGGTCGAGCAGCCCTTGGTTGCCCGCGTACGGATGGCTCGGGTCTTCCGACGCGAGCGCCGGGTGCGCGAAGAAGCCGAGCTTGCCGAGGCGGTAGTTGATCGTCACCACGACCACGTTGCGGCGCTCGGAGAGGAGCTGACCGTCGAAGATCAAGCCGCCGAGGCCGAGCGGCACCTCGTCACCGGCCGAGCCGAACTCGTTGCCGCCGCCGTGGAACCACACCATGACCGGCAGCGGCTCGTTCGGTGCCGGCTCCGGCGTCCAGACGTTCAAGTAGAGGCAGTCCTCGTTCTCGCTCGGCGTGCCGAGCGTCGACGGACGCTGCGGGCACGCGCTGCCGAACGCGCGCGCGTCGAGCGTTCCCTCCCACGGCACGACCGGCGCGGGCGGACGCCAGCGCAGCTCGCCGACCGGCGGCGCCGCGAACGGGATGCCGAGAAAGCGCCGCGTGCCGCCGACGATCTCGCCCTGCACCCAGCCGTCGCCGATGCGCAGCAGGGTGCCTTGCTGGATCGACGAGCTCGCGCTGCGGTCGCTGCACGCGGCGGTCAGCAGCAGCGCGCAGAGGGCGAGGTGCGCGCCGCGCGTTCGCGCCGGGGCCGTCCGATTCGGGACGCTGATGGCTCGCATGACGCCCCCTACGGGGTCGCGGCCGGGCGCGTCAAGCAGCCTGCTCCCGAGACACGAGCGGGCAGCCGGACCATCCGGCCGCCCGCGCCGCGGAGGGCAAGAGCAGTGATGCAGCTGCCTAGCCCAACTCCCCCGGCGCGGGACGAGCCGTCCGGAGGAGCTCTGAAAACCTCGTCCGAGCCACTGATGCAGCCCGCAGCTCTGTACCTGACACGCCGCACGAGCGATGTCAAACAACTTTTTTATCTAACCCATTTGGGTGACGGCGCATGGCCGACATTGCGTCGCATGCCATGTCTGCCGTGCAGCAACACGCCGGCACGACCAACCGGCGCCCGCCTGCTTCTCCATGCGGCGCAAGGGGAATGGCGCCTTTGTCCTTGACGCCACCCCCACGCCCTGCGACGCAATCGAAGCGTCAAGCATGAGCGCCGCCACAACCACCGCATACCGCTCACTCACCCACTTTTCCACTTCGAGCAGTCGTCATGACATAAAAATTTCTTGACGCTCGTCCGGGACTCTGCTTGGATCCGCCACGGTCGACGCGGCCTGCGCCGCGTCAGAACCCGGCGGTCCGAGCGAGCGCTCCCTCCGCCGGCACCGAGTCCGCCGAGCGGACGTCTCGCGGCGGCGCAGTCGAGCTGCGTGCGCCCATTGCGGGGAAAGGAGCCTCACCCATGTCGCGAGTCTTAGGAGGGATGGCGCTGGGCGCGTGCACGATGGCGCTCGCGCTTGCGAGCTCCGCGCACGCGGTCGTGACCTACGACGACCAGGTGACGTCGGAGATGATCTTCGGCACCGGCAACGTGAACGCCGGCTTCACCGTCGACCGCGCGAACGGCGTCGAGCTCGCCTTGCGCGGCAAGGTGCGCTTCCCGGCGCCGCAGGAGACCTACAACAGCAACGGCGACGGCACGTACACGTTCACGGCGGGCATCTTCGGCGGCACCGAGCACCCGCAGTGGAACTTCGACTGGTCGATCAACACCAACTACGACGGCACGGGCGGCAACCTCGACGAGTACACCTTCGAGCTCGCGATCGACTACGACCCCGGCGCGGGGACACACTTCCTCGCCTGGGACCACGTCTCGTTCCCGCTCGCGGCGGTCCCGCACGACCCGCCGTCGATGCAGCCCGGTGGCTTCCACGACCACGCGATGGGGAACAACGCGACGCCCAACGGCGGCGGCGCCCAGGCGACGGATCAGGCGAGCTACGCGGCGCTCCTGCAGAACAACCACGTCGCGCAGAACTCGTGGCGGCTCACGTTCTTCGACGGGCCCGGCTTCCCGTTCAGCGCGAACGCGACGGGCACCTACGACGTCGTTCTCACCGCGTTCAAGAACGGCGTCGAGATGGCGCAGGTCGGGATCGAGATCCTGGTCGACGGCTTCGTCACGCCCGACGCGATCTTCGGCACCGGGAATGCGAACGGCGGCTTCACGCTCGCACGCACGAGCGGCGTCGAGCTCGGCATCCGCGGCAAGGTGCGCTTCCCGGATCCGCTCAACCAGTTCAACAGCAACTTCGACGGCACGTACACGTTCCTCGCCGGCGTGTTCGGCGGCGTCGAGAACCCGCAGTGGGGCTTCGACTGGTCGGTCAACACCGACTACACGGGGACGACCGGCAAGAAGCTCGACGACTACACCTACCTCCTCGAGATGGACTTCGATCCGGGCGCGGGAACGAGCTTCCTCGCCTGGGACCACATCTCGTTCCCGGTCGCGCCGATCCCGCACGACCCGCCGTCGATGCAGCCCGGCGGCTTCTACGACCACGCGATGGGGAACAACGCGACGCCCAACGGCGGCGGCGTCGAGGCCGGGAGCCAGGCGCAGTACATGAGCCAGCTCTCGACCGACAACGTCGCGCAGAACTCGTGGCGCTACCCGTTCTACGACGGCCCCGGCTTTCCCTTCGACGCCAACAAGATCGGTCGCTACGACCTGCGCTTGACGGCGTTCGACGGCGCCAACGTCGCGGCCACGGTCGGCGTGCAGATCAAGGTCGTCAAGGCGCTCACCTGCACGATGGACTCGCAGTGTGACGACGGGCTCGCCTGCAACGGCGCCGAGACGTGCAACCTCGCGACCAACGAGTGCGAGTTCGGCACCGAGGTGGTCTGCGACGGTCCGTGCGAGACCGGAGCGTGCCTCGAGCCGAGCGGCACCTGCGAGCCGGTCGCGAACGGCACGGTGTGCAGCGGCGATCCGGACTCCTGCTCGCTCGCCGACACCTGCCAGGCGGGAAGCTGCGTCGAGGGTGGCGGCGGCGACCCAGACGGCGACGCGGTGTGCAGCGCCGACGACAACTGTCCGAGCGCCGCGAACCCAAGCCAGTCCGATCTCGACGGCGACGGCGACGGCGACGCCTGCGACGCCCTCGACGGCGCGATCAACGTCACGCAGGTGCGGCTGCGGCGCAACACGTCGGTGAACCCGGCGCGCCCGAGCGGCATGATCAGGGTCGCGGGCGACATGATCGTCAACCTGCCGGGCGGCGACGTGCTCGACGTGACGTCGGGGCTCGCGCTGCACGTCGAGGACGCGCTGAACCTCGACACGTCGACGCTCGTCACGCAGCCGAGCTGGACGGGAGCGGACTGCAAGACGCGGCTCCACCCGAAGACGGCCGTGGTGCGCAACGTCACCTGCAGGTCGCCGGACAAGAACTACACGGCGACGTTCCGCGCGGTGAACCCGATCTCCGCGTCACAGCCGCAAGTCTACAAGTTCACCATGGTGCTGCGGCGTCTGGCGGTCAGCGGACCGTTCGCCGCGCCGGTCGACGTCACGCTCACCTATGGCGCCGTCGACCGCATCGGCGACATCTCGGACTGTCAGTCGAACACCGCGGGGCTGGCCTGCAAGGAAGGCTGAGTCGGGCGTGACACGCGGCGCCCGGGGCATTCGCTCGCCCCGGGCGCCGTCCCCGCCCACGGGTCACCGAAGGCTCAGGTAGGTGGACGTCGCGGCGAGCAGCATCGCGATCGCCGACGAGACGGACAGCAAACGGGCCAACTGCGCTTCCATGATCGCATCCTCCGTAGGGCCGGAAGCTCTCCGACTTGGGGAGGGAGACGAGACGTTGGCGCCTTCGTATTGCGCGGCCGCGCCGCGAGGAGTTGCGTGGCCGCGCCCCGTTGTGCCGCCGCGCCTTCCGGGATTGACTGGCGGGCATGGGGCAGACCGCATCCGATGCAGGCAACGCCCCGTCGTGGGACGTGGTCGTGGTCGGCGGCGGCCCGGCGGGTCTCAGCGCCGCGTTGATCCTCGGCCGCTGCCGGCGTCGCGTGCTGGTGCTCGACACCGGCGAGCCGCGCAACGCGGCGTCGTCGGCGATGCACGGCTTCCTCTCGCGCGACGGCATGCCGCCGCGCGAGTTCCTGCGCGTCGCCCGCGAGCAGCTCGCGCAGTACCCGGTCGAGCTGCGCGCGCTCGAGGCGGTCGACGTCGCGCGCCGCGACGACGGCTTCTGCGTCGTGGCCGCGGACGGCACGCGGCACCACTGTCGCAAGCTGCTGCTCGCGACGGGCCTGGTCGACGTGCTGCCCGACGTCGAGGGGATGGCCGAGCTCTACGGCAAGGGCGTCCACCACTGCCCGTACTGCGACGGCTGGGAGGTGCGCGACCAGCCGCTCGCGGTCTACGGCCGCAACGAGGACGGCATCACGCTCGCGCTGCACCTGCTGACGTGGAGCCGCGACGTCGTGCTGTTCACCGACGGCCCGTGCCGGCTCGACGCGGCCGAGGAGGCGCAGCTCGAGCGCCACGGCGTCGAGCTGCGCCGCGAGCGCGTCGTGCGCCTCGTCGGCGTGAACGGACACCTCGCCGGCGTCGAGCTCGAGAACGGCGAGGTCGTGCCGCGCCGCGCGCTGTTCCTGAAGCTCGAGCAGCGCCAGCATTCGGACCTCGCGCAGCGCCTCGGCATCACGACGACGCCGAGCGACGGGGTCGCGACCGACGCGATGGAGCGCACCGCGACGCCGGGCGTCTGGGTCGCGGGGGATGCGTCGCGCGACGTGTTGCTGGTCGCGGTGGCGGTCGCCGAGGGCGTCAAGGCGGCGTTCGCGATCAACACCGAGCTGCAGGACGAGGAGCTCGCGTAAGGCGAGCGCGGCTCCGCGCAGGGCATCGCGGAGGGCTCCGCGCTTGGACGTCGCCAACGCGCCCCGGTTCACTCGAGGCACGCAAGCGCGCTCGGCGCATGCAGGCGTTGCGCCGTGCGCGTACGCCGCGCTCAGCGCACGAAGCCTGCTCAGCGCGCGCTGCGCGGCCGGTTCTTCGCGACCTTCTGCCGCATCGCGCGCGCGCTCGGATCGTGCACCGCGAGCTGCGCGGTACGCTGCTTCGGCGTCGCGGCCTTGATCCGGTTGGTCGAGCCGCGCGTCGACTTGCGCGACGGCTTGGTGCGCGAGTCCTCGAGCGCCGCCGTCATGCCCGCGGTGTTGCGCTTGGTGTTGCGCGCCGCGGTCGCGCCGTAGCCGGCGCTGCGGTCGGTCGCGCTGACACCCGGCTTCGAGGTGTCGACGAACACGTCGCGGCGACGCTTCTCCGGTCGCGCGAGCGCGTCCTCGAGGTCGGCCGCCGAGTGCCCGACGCGCTTGCCGATCATGCTGCCATCGTCGTCGCGCATGAGCGCGCTCTTGATGGCCGCGGCCTTGCCGCTCTTCGGCGCCGGCGCTCGCTTGACGGCCTTGCCCGAGCGCGGGGTGGAGAAGCCGGCACGGTCGAGCGTGCGACGCAGCGTGCGACCGAGGGTGTCGGCGGCGCGACGGAACGCGAGCGCCGCGTCGGCCGCGCTCTCCTCGACGACGAGACTCGGCAGCGCGCTCAGCGTGGCGTTGATCCGGCACACGACGTCGATGCCGCCCTTCGGGCCGTTGACGTCGAGGAAGCGCACCGAGAGCCGCTCGAGGTGCGTCGCGAACTTGCCGACCTTGCGCGCAAGCCGCTTGCGCACGTCGTCGCGCAGCGCCTCGTCGATGTCCACGTCGCTGCGGATCGCGACCGGCGTCGAGCTCACGCCGGTGCGGCCCGCAGTGGCCTTCGCCTTCTTCGGAAGTGTCGTCGCGAAAGGTGTCCAGCGCGCCATGGGTCGAGCCTACCACGGTGGTCCGTTCGAGGAATCCGGCGCGGCGGCGCCGCCGCCGCGAGCGAGGCTCGCCCGCGACGACGGCGCGCATCCGCTCACCCGCGACCCGAGGTCAGCGGATGATCGCCCGCACCGTGCGGTTCAGTTTTTCGACCTGATCGAGCGACACCTCGACGAACGCCGGATCGTCGACGGTGAGGTCGGCGTAGGTGATCGCGCCGCCCGCCTCCGAGGTGCAGAAGACCTGCTCCACGTCGTGCGTGCGGACGGTCACCAGCAGGTTGCCGGTGCTGCGCGAGAAGAAGCGGACCAGGAACTCGTAGCCGCGCGTCTGCGGGTCGGCGACGGCCTCGAGCTCGCAGAAGCCGCCCTGCCCCGTGACGTCGGCCGTCGGCAGACCTGTGTCGCGGTACTTGCCGGTCGCCGGAGAAAGGACCGGGATGTTGTCGACGCGGTCGATCGTGCCGAACACCAGGGCGTCGAGGTTGCCGTCGCCGCCGTCGAACAGGTCGCTGCCGTCGCCACCCGCCCAGATCGCGACGTCGTTGCCGCGGTTGCCGAGCTGGATGTCCGAGTTGGGCGCCTGCCCCTGCTCCGTGCCGCCGATGATGACGTCGTCGCCGGGGCCGCCGTCGATCGTGTCGCTGCCGAGCAGACCGATCAGCACGTCGTGCCCGCCGCGACCGTCGATCATGTCGGCGTTGTTCAGGCTCTGGTTCGCCGCGACCCCCTCGGGCTGGACCTCCGGATCGTCGACGTTGTCGTCGTCGAGCCCGAAGAGCACCTCGGAGGCGCCGGTGCCGCGCACCAGCGCGGCGTGGCTCGGGGCCGTCGTCAAGCAAATGAGGGCGCTCAGCGCCACCATGGTCAATCCGATCGTCGAACGCATGGACGAAACTCCTTTTCCAAGCGCCGCCTGTCCTCAGGCGGGATTCACCGGACGGCTCCTTCCGTCCGGGTGTGTCTCACGCGTCGGACGATGCGCGTTCCCACGCATCGAGTCATAAGAGTGCGGTAGGTTTCCGGTGAGATTTCGGTAAGCGTGGCCTGCGAGCGCGGCGTTGCACCGCGCGCCTCCATTCGGCACCGTCGGCGACCAACGTTCAGGAGGTCTCGATGCGCACCCTCACCACGCTTCTCGGCGTCTTCTTCCTGCTCCAGGCGCTCGGCTGGCTCGTCGTCCCCGGCCAGGCGGCGGGCGGTCTCGGCATGCCGCTGCTCGACGGCCTCGGACGCAGCACCCAGATCGGCGACTTCGCGGCGTTCTTCGCCGTCGCCGGCGCGACCATGCTGCTCGGCGCGCGCTGGCAGGACCGCACCCTGCTGCACGTCGCGGCGTCTCTGATGGGATGCGCCGCGCTCGGCCGGACGCTCGCGTGGGCGCTGCACGGCGCGGACCTCGCCTGGCTGTTCATCGGCGTCGAGGTGATCGTCGCGCTCGTCGTGCTGCGGACGGCGCGGACCGCGCTGTAGCGCGCGCCCCCCGAGCGGGCGCACCGGCTGCGCCCCCCGCCGCGCGCAGCCCGATCGCCGGCGCGCAGCCCGATCGCCGGCGCGCAGCTCGCTCGCGGGCCGCGCGCTGACGCGTCACGGTCCGGCCGCGACGCTAGACGGCGCGGTGCTCCGCGAGAAACGCCGCGATCGCGCCGTGCGTCTCCTGCGGACGCTCGAGCTGCGGCACGTGTCCGCAGTCGAGCTCGAGGTGGCGCGAGCTCGGCAGCGCGCGGCGGACGTGCGCCGCGAACCCGAACGGCACCAGCCGATCGAGCTTGCCCCAGACGAAGAGCGCCGGCGTCGCGAGGCTCTCGAGCCGCGTCCAGAAGCCGCGCGCGCCGTGCGGCTCCTCGAGGTAGATCTGGCGCGCGGCGGCGTAGAACGCGACGCGCCCGCGCGCCGTCGTGTAGCTGCGCAGGAACTCGTCGACGCCGGCGTGCAGCCAGCTCGCGGCGGCGCGCGGAACGATCTGGTGCACGACCGCCTCGATCGCCCAGCGCGGTGAGAGCTGCACCAGACCCAGCTCGGGACGCAGCACACGCACGAGCGGCGCCCACGGACGCGGCCGCCGCCACGCGAGCGACGGCGCGAGCAGCGACAGGCTGCACGCACGCTCGGGATGGCGGAGCCCGATCTCGAGCGCGATGCGTCCGCCCATGCTGTTGCCGACGAAGTGCGCGCGCTCGATCCCGAGCTCGTCCATCAGCTCGCACACCGCGCGCGCGAAGAACGGCGGATGGTAGGGCGCGAGCACCGGCTTCGTGGAGTCGCCGAAGCCCGGCAGGTCGAGCGCGATCGTGCGGTACGTCGGCGCGAGCGCGGCGATCGTCGGCAGGAACGACACCTTGGTCGCGCCGAGGCCGTGCAGGAGGATGACCGGCTCGCCGAGGCCCGCGGCGCACACCGAGATCGTGCCGAGCGAGGTGGACACGCAGTCGAAGCGCAGCCGCTCGGGACCGGTCATGCCGCTCGTCGCGGCGAGGAACGATACGCCGAGGTGCAGGTTGTGGCGCACGACGAGCCGCCCTTCGCGGTATGCGTCCATGCCGCCGCGCAGGTCGTCGGCGACCCGCTCCCAGGTCGCCGCGTCGGCCCCGATGACGGCCGCCGGGCGGACGGACGTGCGGGCCTGCTCGAGCGTCGCGCCCGAGGGCGAGACGAGCGCGTCCCACGTTCCGCCGTCGGTGATGACGAGCCGGATCCGCGACACGCGCTGGGCGCCGTCGAGCACGCTGCCGTCGAAGCGATCGAGCATCCGCTCGAGGACCGTCGCGCCGCGCGCGTGCGCGATCGACGGGCTCAGGACCATGGCGACATCATACCGGGAAGGTCGCCGGCCTCCATGCCTGCGGGCCTCCGGCACAATCGGTCTGGACAACGAGGCCCGACCGGGTGCTCAATGGACCGATCATCCGGGAGGGACGCATGCGATCGACGATGAGCCTCGGAAGGATCGGCCGTTGCGCGCTGCACGCGGCACGGCTCTTGTTCTTGACGCTGGTCGTGGCGGCGCCGAACGTGGCGCACGCCGCCGGCAGGAACCCCGTGATCTTCGTCCACGGTGGCTTCGGCTCGGCGGGACAGTTCGAGTCGCAAGCGATGCGCTTCTCGAGCAACGGCTACCCGGACAGCCACCTCGCCGCGCTCGAGTACGACTCGACCTTCGGCGTCGAGAGCTTCGAGGACGTGCTCGCGAAGCTCGACGTGCTGATCGACGAGGTCCTCGCGCGCACCGGCGCCGAGCAGGTCGACCTCATGGGGCACTCGCTCGGCACGCGCGTGTCGCAGGAGTTCCTGAGCTCGCCCGAGCGTGCGGCGCGCGTCGCGCACTACGTGAACATCGACGGTTTCCCGGCAGACGCGCCGCCGGGCGGCGTGCCGACGCTCGCGCTCTGGGCCGGCCGCGGCGATCCGTCGCGGCGCATCCCCGGCGCGGTCAACGTGATCCTGCCGAACCAGACGCACGTCGAGGCGGCGACCTCGCCGGAAGCGTTCGCCGCGATGTACGAGTTCCTCACCGGCCACGAGCCGGCGACGATCCACGTCGTGCCGGAGAGCGGGCGCATCGTGGTCGAGGGACGCGCGGTGCTCTTCCCGCAGAACGTGGGCGTCGAGGGCGCAACCCTCGAGCTCTGGGAGGTACGCCGCGCCAACGGACGGCGGCTCCGCAGCCGGCCGCTGAACAGCGTCGTCTTGCCGGCGGACGGCTCGTTCGGGCCGTTCACGATCGGCGCCGGACGGAGCTGGGAGTTCGTGCTGCGTCGCCCGGGCAGCGAGCGCGTGCACCGCTTCTACGGCGAGCCGATGGTGCGCAGCAATCGTTTTCTGCGCTTGCTGACGTCGGAGCCCAACGGCGCGATCGACAACCTGATCGAGAAGAGCGACCGCCACGTGTCGATGACGATCATCCGCTACAAGGAGCTGTGGGGTGATCAGGGCGTCGAGAGCGACGTGCTGCAGGTCAACGGCGTCAACGTCATCAACCCCGCGACGAGCCCGATCGACAACCGCACGATCGGCCTGTTCGTCTTCGACCGTGGCTCGGACGGCGTCACCGACCTGACGGCGCCGCTCGAGACCATCTTCAACATCCCCTTCCTGACCGGCGTCGACGTGTTCGTGCCGGGCGATCAGGAGGGGAGCGAGACCACCACCGTGACGCTGAAGCCGCGCGGTCGCCTGACCGCGGCGCGCTCGGTGAGCTTCCCGAGTGTGGCGTCGACCGCGGCCGCGATCAGCGTGCGGCTCAACGACTACGACGTCGAGCCGGCGCGGCGCGCGCTGCGCGGCAAGCGCCTGCCGGTGCCGCGGAATCGCGTCGCGCCCTGAGACCAGCGTCGAGCATCACACCCCGAGCAGCGCGTTTCGTCGCGCTCCGGCGTCGGAGGATCCGGCGCCGGAGCGCGGCACCGTCGACCGTCAGGCCGGACGACGGCCGCGCATCGTGCGAAAGGTGATCGAGTAGCGCAGCGCCTTGGTCGGCGAGATCGCGTGCTGCCAGCCCCAGCGCGCGCCGTCGCGAATGACGTACGCCGAGCGCGGCTCGAGCGTCAGGACGAGCGCGCGCTCGCCGGAGCCCTTCTGGTGCGGGTACGGCCGGAAGCGCATGCGCGCCGGTGACGCGAGCGAGACGCCGAGCACGACGCCGAAGCTCGGCGCGTCGCGGTGCCAGCCGAGCTGCGTCCCGGGGCGGTACTCGGCGACGGTGCACTGCACGAGCTCGTCCTCGGGCACGCCACCGAACGCCGAGAGACGCGCGCGCAGCGGCTCGAGGAAAGCCGGCAGCGGTGGTGCTTCGACCGGCGCGTTGCGCGCGAAGTCGTAGCCCGCGCCGAAGCTCGCGATGCGGCGCTTGGCGGTGAAGTCGCGGTAGCGCGCCTCGACGAGCGTCAGCGTCGCGATGGCGTCGAGCAGCGCGCGCTCCTCGTCGGGCGTAAGGAAGCTCGGGCGATAGAGAAAGCCCTCCGGAAGTCCGCTCGCCGGACCTCGGAGGGCTTCCTGCTGCGGCGTCGGCTCGCCGTCCGCGAGCGACGCGAAAAGCTCCCGCTGCTCCTTCGGTGCGCGCATCGTCGGCAGGCTCGCCCTCGACCGAGTCTACTCGGCTCGGGCCAAAGCTGCAGCACGACGCGCGCACCGGGAGCGCGACGCTTCATGACGCCGGGCGGTACTGGAAGTTCGAGACCACGACCTCCTGCGGGCTCGCCGGCGGCGGGTTGTAGCCGTCTTTCTCCTCGGGGAAGTTGCCCATCCAGAAGTTCAGGTGGAACTGCTGGCAGCCGCTCGCCGGGATGAACGGGTTCTGGTCGGGCGACGTCGTCCACTCGTGGCTCGCCACGGCCGGCAGCGTGTCGAGCGTGTACGCGCCGTCGAACTGCTGGAAGGTCACCGGCTGGTTCGGGCCGGTCCACTTCATCACCAGCGTGATGGTCTTGACGCCCGGGGCGATCGTGTAGCGGTGGACGTTTTCCGGATGCCCTTCCCAGCGCTGCAGGGTGAACTGCGCGTTGCCCGTGCACAGCTGCGGGATGTTGCGACACGGCTGCGCGTCGCGCCGCCCCCAGCGCGAGATCTCGGCCAGGTCGAGCTCGCGAGCCGGGTTGTTGCCGTCACCCGCGGGATCCCGCTCGTAGGTGAAAGCGCCGAACGCGACGTTCGGGTCCATCTGATCCCAGGACGGTGCCGTCTTGATCGTGGCGGTGACGAGGTACGTCCCGTAGCCGAGCTGCGCCGGGGTCCCGTCGGCGTTGAACGCCGTGACCGCCTCGGCCGCCGCGTAGCGCGTGCCGCCGCCCAGGTCGTCGGGACGCACGAAGAGGTGGAGCCCCTCCGCGTCGACGGTGACGTTCCGCGGGCTCCAGGCGTTCTTCATGTTGTAGAAGTAATTCGGGTGCCCGTAGAACTGGTACTCCGTCCACCACTTGTAGCCGGCGAACGTCACCATGCAGTCGGGCGTGCCGCACTTGTCCGGTGCGGGTGTGAAGTTCGGCGTCGGGCACGTGGCACTCGCCTGCGCGGGAGGAACGTCCGACGCGGTCGCGGCCTGCGTCTGCGCCGTCGCGTCTCGAGCTTCCGTCGCCACGTCGTCGATCGACGACGTCACGCCGTCGTAGAAGAGACCAGCTCCTTCGTACGTGAGACGCACCTCGTGAGTCCCGCCGACGGTGCCGACGCGCGGGCGCCCGAGGATCGAGCGCACCGGCGCGCGACCACGCAGCTTGCCGAGGAGCCGCATCTCGCAGGTGATGTCCTGCGGGCCGAGGTCGAAGTCGTCCTTGAAGACCTCGACGTCGAGCTGGTGCAGGTCGAAGTCGTCCTTGGTCGCTTCGAGCACGTCGGCGTAGAACTCCCGCGCCGCTTCCTTGTCGGTCTCGAGGGTCACGCTGCCGTCCTCGTGGCGGATCACGCGGCCGTTGAGCTGCAGCTCGTCGCCGTCGTTCAGGTCGAGGTCGCCGAGGAGGAGCTCGAACTCGCCGTCGGCGAGGAAGTCGCGCGGGCCGAGGAAGAGGCGGCAGTAGCCGCGGATCGGCCGGTAGGGATTGCGTTCACGCAGCAGCCCAGTCTCGAAGTTGCTGCTGGCATGCGCCGCGGGCGGCGGGAGAAGCGCCGCCACCGCGAGGAACGCGAAGGCGGTGCCGAGCGAAAGGAGCTTTCGATCTCGGGTCATATCCGTCCATCAACGCGCGGCCCGTGCTCGGCTGTCAACTCGGAAACGCGCATCGTGGAGACTACTTCGTCCAGTTGATCTCGCGCGCCGTCGCCTCGCCGATCAGCGTCGCGTCGAGGCTCGGCGCCATGGTGGCTTCCGCTTCGGAGATCGGGATGCGCCCCGCCATGATCTCTGCGAACTTCTGCGGATGGCGCGGCTGCAGATCGGGCCGTGCGTAGCCGTCGGGGAAGAGCGGCAGGTTGGTGCGCGCATCGTACTTGTCGCTTGCGCCGAGCGTGTGCAGCAGCTCGTGCGCAATCACGACGTTGTTCATCTCCGCCATCGCGTTCGACGCGAACGCGTTGACGATCCCGATCCTGCCCTTCTCGAGGCCGAGCGAGTGCTCGAGGACGTCGCTCCGCTCCGGGTCGTGGTAGACGACGAAGAGCTGCACGTCGGGCTCGAGCCCGTCGTGGGTGTCGACGCGCCACGCCCACCAGCGCAGCTTCAGGCTCCACAGCATGATCTTCAGGACGTCGGCGTCCCTTGGCGGCGGCGGCGGGAGCTCGTCGACGGGCGGCGCGAGGCGGATGCGTAACGGGTCCCCGAACGACGTGCGAACCTCGTAGCGCCGGGCCTCTTCGGCGACGTAGCGCTCGATCGGCTCGTAGGTGGCCGTGGTCAGCGACGCGACGTAGCTGCGCGTCGTCGGGCCGTCGTCGCCCGCGATCGGATAGACCGCGACTCGGAGCGGGACGTCCCAGTCCGCGATCCGCGCCTTCGCCTGCCACGTGCCGACGCCGACCACGAGCAGGATGGCGAGGAGGATGGCGATGCGAAGCGCTCTGAACACGACCTCACGACCTAATGTCGGGCGCCGACCGGGTGCGCTTTACGGGCGACCTGCACGAAAATTTTAGCGGCAGATCGTCACGATAAGATTGACACTGGATCGGGATAGGAGGAGAGAAGCCCCAGCGAGACTCGGAGGAGGCAGAGTCAGCATAGCTGGGTGATGGCGTGCGCCCAGTGGCCACCGGCGCGCGCATCGCCTGGGAACGTACCGCCCATTGCGAGCCCAAATGCGACGCTGGTTCCTGACGGCCCCCCTGCTCCTTTCGCTCCTCGGCCAACCCCTCACCGGAGGCATGGCCCAGGCGATCGAGCTGCGCATCGAGCCCAGCATCCTCGGTCAGGTGCGTGAGGGTTACTGGTCCGACGAGATCGAGGCGCCGCTCGAGCTCTACGGCGACTTCGGCATCTCGGGTCTGCCGCACGGCACGACGCTCGACACCTACTTCCGCCTGGAAGAGGACTTCGCGCGCTGGGACGACGAGACCGACTTCTTCATCGGCGCGATGCGGGTGCCGAGCGCGCCGGGCGGCCTCGACGTCCAGCTCGGACGCCAGATCGTCGCCGAGTCGCCGGTCGGCCTGTGGGACGCGGACTCGGGCCAGATCCGCATCGGAATCGACGGCACGCCGCTGTCGTTCACCGTCTTCGGCGGGCAGCCGCGCTACTGGGAGCCGACCTTCGGTCCGGAGCTGATCTCGCAGGACGAGCAGATCTTCGGCGGCTCGGTCCGCCTGATGCGCTTTCAGGGCGGCGCGCTCGCGCTCGGCTACCTGCAGCAGAATCGGCAAGGCCGCGAGCTCATGCAGCAGGTGACGCTTTCCGGCACGCGCACCTTCGCGAACCTGCCGGGCTGGCCGAGCCTGTACGGCAACTTTGCGCTCGACTCCGACCGCGCGAACATCGACCAGATCCGCGTCGGCGTGCAGAGCTTCGTCTGGCGCCCGAACCTGCTGTTCAACTTCGAGAGCGGCTACTACAAGCCGAACGACGGCGGCGACGTCGTCGTGCGCGATCTCAACCGCCGCGAGGATCCCGTCTTCCAGCTCTTCTCGGTGAGCGAGCTGCTGCAGTTCCGCGGCGGGCTGCGCTACCAGATGTCGCGCACGCTGTCGGCGTTCACCGACCTCTCCTACCAGCGCTACGAGCGGACGCGCGACTCGATCGTCGACGGCTACGTCTGGAGCGCCGGCGCCTTGTACCTGCCGGGTGGCGACGGCCTCGAGATCGTGCGCCTCGAGTACTACGGCATCGACGGCGTCGGCGGCAGCGTCAACGGCGGACGCATCTACTACGAGAACCGCTACTACGAGCAGATCCTGTTCCGCGCCAAGTGCGACGTCGCCTACTACGACAAGTCGACGAACCAGGACGGCACGGCGATCGGGAGCTTGATCGGCGTCGGCTACGAGGTCGCACGGGGGCTCGTCGCCGAGGTCAACTTCGAAGCGAACCGCAACCAGCTCTTTCCCGAGGACTACCGCTTCGGCTTCTTCGTGACCTACAGCGCCGGCTACACGACCCAGCCGGATCTCCGGCGCGACTACGTGGGCAACGACTGGCGGCCGTGGCCGTGGGCGCCGGCGCAGACGGGACCGGCGTCGTGGGGTCCGCGCCCCGCGCGCTGGAGCCGCAATCCGGGTCTGCCGGCGAGCGGCTGGGCCGCGCCGACCTTCGCCGCCGTCGCCGCGGCGCGCGAGGCGGAGAAGGAGCGTCAAGCAGCCGGCGCGTCGGACGCCGCCGAGGACGCGCCCGGTTCCGACCCAGCATCGCGGGCGGCGTCGACCAGGGAGGAGGAGTGAAGCGGCGCGCACGGCTGCTGGCGGGCGTATGCTTGACAATCGCCGCATTCAGCGCATGCCGGGACATCCTGCCGCAGAACCGCTTTCTGCGGCCGCGGACGACCGAGCAGCGGAGCCTGAGCACGGCGGATGCGCGGAACAGGTTCAACCACGCGCGCCACGAGAAGATCCTCGCGCAGAAGGGCGTGACGTGCGCCGACTGCCACCGCTTCGACGCGCTGATCGACACCTCGAACGAGCAGCTCGCGAGCGTGCTGTCGGGCACCGCGCAGTATCCCGGCGGCGCCGCCTGCCACTTCTGCCACGGTCCGAGCGAGACCCGTCTCGCGGCCGCGCCCTCGGCGTGCCTGACGTGCCACAGGAACCTCGTGCCGCTGCTGCCCGCGAACCACGAGATCGCGTGGCTGCGCGTGCACGCGTCGGTCGCGAGCGCCGACCCCGTGGAGTGTCAGAACTGCCACCGCGACTCGTTCTGCGTGAACTGCCACCAGAACCGCGACTCGATCCTGACCTTCATGCACGAGCGCAACTACCTGTCGTTCCACTCGGTCGATGCGCGCGCGAATCCCGTCCAGTGCGGGAGCTGCCACCGCGAGGACTTCTGCATCGGCTGTCACACGCAGGCGGTGAGGTGAGCGTGAGCGACCTGCTGCGACACAAGAGGCTCGCTGCGCTCACGGCCGCGCTGCTCGTCGGCGTCGCGCTCGCCGGCTGCGGCAGCAGCTCCTCTCCGCAGAGCGAGGATTACGGCAACCTGCTCGCCTCGCCGGGCGGGCTGATCGTGCTGCAGGAGGAGCACCCGTCGGGCTGGATGCGTCCCGACTGCTTCGGCTGCCACGCCTTCCAGAACATGCACCAGGTGAACCGCACCGGCCTGCCCGACGAGCTGGTCGACCTGCCCGGCATCCGCGCGATCATCCAGAACCAGGGCGAGGCGAGCTGTCCGCTCTGCCACGGCGACAACGGGGTCGTGCAATGAGGCGCGGGGTGCTCGTCGCGGCGCTCGCCTGCGTCGCTTGCGCGACGCTCGTCACGACCGCAGCCGCGCGTGCGCCGGTCGGCGCGCCGCACGACATGACCACGGCCGACGGCGAGCTCGACCCCGAGGCCTGCGGCGCGTGTCACAACGAGGACATGTCGCTGCAGCGCACGAAGCTCGAGACCTGCACGCTCTGCCACTCGACCTCGACGCACAGCGGCTCGCTCGAGCACCTGCGGGTCGATCCGGCGCGCGTCAAGCAAGCGCTGGAGGGCCGCCCCAAGGACGCGATCGCGCTGCCTCTCGCCGAGGACGGCCACATCTGGTGCGGCACGTGTCACCTCTTCCACGACCCGAACGTGCTCGAGGAGAAGTGGCTCGCCGAGGGCTGGAAGCCGCCCGCTGGCGGCCTCTCGGGCGCGGTGCGCGAGAGCGTCACCGAGCGCTGGACGGTCCTCGCGCACGACGCGGATCAGAAGACGGTGCCGGCGAAGTTCGCCGCCGAGGGAACGCGCCTTCTGCGCGCGCCGGTGAGCGACGGAACGCTGTGCCGCCAGTGCCACCGGGTGCTGCCGTGAGAGCCGTTGCGCGCGCACCGTATCTCGTCGCGCTGCTGCTCGTCGCCTGCGTCGGCTGTGGCGGGCACGGCGCCGAGCAGTTCTCCGGTCCGCCGCAGACGCCGGAGCAAGCGTACGGACAGTGCGCGTTCTGCCACCGCGGGCTCGCCGCGGCGATGACCGCGAACGGCGGCCACGGCGGCTTCGACGTCAAGTGCGAGGACTGCCACGCCGATCTGAAGCCCGGCTTCGCCGAGTGCGGCCACCGCGCGATCCCGAGCTGTCCGGACTGCCATCGCGAGCAGATCACGCACCACGACCCGGGCGTCGCGAGCCCGCGGCAGTGCACGATCTGCCACACGCCGCACGGCAGCCCGAACCTGCTTCTCATCCGTGTCGAGGTGCCGCTCTCGAACCCGAGCAACGAGACGCAGGCGTGCAGCGACGCCGCGAGCTGCGCTCCCGGGCTCGCGTGCGCGGGCGTCGGCGGCGTGTGCGGCGTGCCGCGGCGCACCGGCGGCTGCGCCGCGCCGATCATGTTCACCAACCTCGCCGGCAAGGCCGACGGCAGCTTCGCGAGCGCGTCGCAGCCCGGCACCGGCCTGTGCGAGGTCTGCCACACGACGACGCGCTACTACCGTCGGGACGGCACGGGCGAGCCGCACTTCGAGCAGGCCTGCTACCCGTGCCATCCTCACAGCGTGGGGTTCCTGCCGCGATGAAGCTCGGCATGCATCGCTCGCGAGGGATCGCACGTCTTCGGGCGGGAGCGGCGCCGCGAAGTCGTCAGGAGGTCGGTCCATGAACGGGCATCGGCACGCTGCACCACGCTTCGCCGCGCGAAGCGTTCTTTACGAGACGGGCGTGGCGCTGCTCGCGGCGTCTCTGGTCTTGACGCTGGCCTGCGGCAACGGCGACGACGACGGGCCGTCGCCCACGCCGACTCCCATTCCGACGGTCACACCCTCGCCCGGCGGGATGGCGGGTCCCGGCGTCGTCGCCGAGTTCACCGGGGCGTCGGTCGCCGAGGACGGCACGGTCGAGGCGACGTTCATCTTGACGGACGCGCGCGGCGTGCCGCTCACGGCGACGCTGTCGCCGGCACAGAACGACCAGCAGGCGCGCGTCCGGCTCGTGATCGCGCGCGCCGAGCTCTACTCGGGCGGCGGCGACCTCGCCAACGAGTTCATCCGCTACGTCAACGAGACCGACCCGACGCGCCCCAGGTTCGACTCCGGCGGTACGCTCGACCTCATCGACGGCGCGAGGGGCCTCTACCGGTACCGTTTCGGTACCGGCGTCGGCTTCGTCGAGGGGCGCACCTACTCGATCGGCATGCAGGTGGATCGCGAGTTCGCGGGCGTCGAGGAGTGGGCGAATCCCGTGCTCGACTTCGTGGTCGGCGGCGGCGAGCCGCTGGTGCGCGAGGACACGACGACCGCGCAGTGCAACGTCTGCCACCAGCCGCTGATCGCGCACGGCAACCGGCGCGAGGTGCGGCTGTGCACGCTGTGCCACACCGAGGCGGCGGTCGACGAGCTCGGGCGCAGCATCGATCTGCGCAACATGATTCACAAGATTCACGCCGGCACGTCGCTGCCCTCGGTGGTCGACGGGCCGCCGGGGACGACGTACGCGATCTTCAGCTCGTTCGCGGACGAGGACGTCGTGTTCGCCGAGAAGCAGGCGGACGGCACGGTGACGGGCGTCACCTTCCCGCGTCCCCTCGAGTCGTGCTTGACGTGCCACGCGGAAGGCCTGACCGCCGAGTTCTGGCGGACGAAGCCGTCGACCGCGGCCTGCGCGACCTGTCACGACGACGTCAATCCATCGCTGCAGCCGACGCAGGCCGGACCGCCGGGCACGAACCACCCGCCGGGTGGCTTCCTCGACGGCCAGTGCTACGCCTGCCACCGCGCGGAGGAGGCGAGCGAGTTCGACATCTCGGTGCCGGGCGCACACGTCATCCCCGAGCAGTCGAGCATGCTGCCGGGCCTGAACGTGTCGATCCTCGACGTCGGCGACACGGCGCCGGGGCAGAGGCCGCGCATCGACTTCCGGGTGACGGACAACGCCGGCAACCCGCTACGCGATCTTTCCGTCCTCAACCGGCTCGGCTTCACCTTCGCCGGGCCGACGACGGACTACGCTCGGGTGTTCGCGCTCACGGCGGTCGGCGGCGGGGCCGCGGGCGAGCTCATCGGCCCCGACGCGGACGGCGTCTTCGAGTACGTCGCGTCCGCGGCGATCCCCGACGACGCGATGGGGTCGTGGGCGGTCGGCGCCGAAGCGCGGCGACCGGTGCAGCTCACGCCGTCGATCTCGGTCAACGAGGCGGCGCCCAATCCCGTCACGACGTTCTCGGTCGAGGGTGGAGAGCCGATGCCGCGGCGTCAGGTGGTCGCGAACGAGCGCTGCTGGACGTGCCACGGCGAGTTCTCGAAGGGCTTCTCGGTGCACGGCGAGCTGCGTGACCGCGTCGAGTACTGCGTGCTCTGTCACAACGCGAACGCGACCGACGCCGCGCGTCGGCGCAACGACCCCGAAGCGGTGGCGGCGGGCTCGCCGACGGCGACCATCGACTTCAAGGTGATGATCCACAAGATCCACCGCGGCCACGACCTCGCGATGCCGTACGTCGTGTACGGCTTCGGTCCGACGCCACCGGGCTACAGCGTGCACGACTTCAACGAGGTGCTCTATCCCGGCGACCTCCGCGACTGCGCGACCTGCCACGTCGACGACAGCCAGCTCATCCCGCCCTTCCCCGGCACCGCGCTCGGCACGCTGCGCACGCACCTCGATCCCGCGACGGGCGACGAGGTGGTCGACGGACGCACCGGTCCGATCACATCGGCGTGCACGTCGTGCCACGACAGCGAGGCGGCGATCGCGCACGCGCAGAACGAGACCGCGCCGAACGGCGCCGAAGCGTGCCCGGTTTGCCACGCCGAGGGACGTGAGGTCGCGGTGTCGGTCGCGCACGAGGGGAGAGACTGAGTGCAGCTCACGAGCGGGGTGCGGCCTTGAACCAGACGCGTTCGCTCTTCGACGGGCCGGCCGGCGCGCACGGCTTCTCGTGGCTCGAGGCGCTGCCGATCATCGTCGCGGTCGCCGCGGCGGCGCTCCTGCTGCTGCGCCTCGTCAAGCGCGA
This sequence comes from Candidatus Binatia bacterium, assembly GCA_036563615.1. Lineage (NCBI taxonomy): Bacteria > Candidatus Binatota > Binatia (SeqCode) > Binatia bacterium. Next base: position 15,481 of record DATCMB010000023.1, on the reverse strand, counting down.
TTTTCCGCCCGGGCTCGCCGCGGCGGCGGTGCTGCTGCCGATCGCTGCGTACGCCCTCGGCGGGCTGTTCCTGCTCGAGAGATCGAAGCAGGTGAGCTTCTGTGGGTCGTGCCACATCATGACGCCGATCGTCGCGAGCCTCGAGGCGAACGACGGCACGCTCGCGTCGATGCACTACATGCGCGGCCTCGTGCCACATGACGAGGCCTGCTACACGTGCCACAGCGGCTACGGCATCTGGGGCACGTTCGACGCGAAGATCGCCGGCGTCCGGCACATGATCCGTACGATCACCGGCAACTACCAGTTCCCGCTCAAGACGCACGGCCCGTTCGACATCGACTCCTGCCTCGGCTGCCACGCGCAGGTGCCGAGCTTCCGCGCCGTCGAAGCGCATCAGGATCCCGACCTCCAGAAGCAGCTCCTCGACCGCGAGATCGGCTGCACCGGGATCTGTCATCCCGCGGCGCACCCCGAGTCCGCGCTGCAGGGACCACAGGTGGCCGCACGATGATCGCCCTCGCCTGCCTGCTCGCGCTTGCGGCGCTCGTGATTCTGGTCATGATGGTTCTCGATCTCTCCGGCGCGACCGCGATCCTGTTCTCGTTCGTCGGCGCCCCCGCGCTCGCGCTGGCGCTGCTGCTGTACGCCCTCGCCCGCTGGCGGGCGGGCGCGTTCCGATTTGGTGACGAATCGCGTCGTCTCTGAGGAAAAGGAGCTTGCTCATGACGAAGTCGAGTCTCGTGGCTGCTGCGGTCTCACTGGGTCTGCTGCTCGGCGGATCGACGGTCGCCTGGTCCGCGGACGGCGCCGAGGTCTACAAGGCGCAGTGCGCCAAGTGCCACGGCGAGACCGGCGACGCCGACACGCCGGTCGCGAAGACGCTCAAGGTCCCGCCGCTCAAGGGCGACGCCGACGTGCAGAAGATGTCGATCGCCGAGATCACGCAGGAGGTGAAGGAGAACAAGAAGCACCCGCCGACGGTGAAGTCGCTGAGTGACGCGGACATCGAGGCGGCGGCGGGGTACGCGAAGGAGTTGGCGGGGAAGTAGTTTGACGGCGCCGAGCGGCCCGGGTGATCAGCTCCTCACGCTGGGCCGCATCCCCTTGCGTCGTCGCGCGGCGGACGCCGTGAGGTCCCGATGGGGATCCTCGTAACGCCCTGACGTTCGCCACGTCGACGAGATCGACGCCCACGATCCCCGGCTCGGCCTCGCGATCGGCCGCCGCGAACGCAGCGGGATTCGTGGAACGCGAGGCCACTCGCTGCGTGGCGTCGATTGGTACCGTGCCTGCCTCCGGGGGCACGACCTGAGGACGGCCCAGGGCCGTCCTCAGTGCCTGCCGTCTGCGCGGCGCGCCGCAGACCGCCGACCAGGTGTGGCTCGCGACCAACGTGATCTGCGGCAACCGGGGCGGCGAGCTGTCCGGCGTCCTGCTCGACGCGCAGGACGTCGGCAACCTGACGCCGAAGGGAACCGAAGGTCCGGGCGTCGTCGCGAGCCCGGGCTGCGAGAATGAGCTCCTGCACTTCGCGTCGCGCGCCGGCGAGGACGGCGTGCTCGACACCGGGACGACGACTTCCGCCTCGCGCCGACCTCGCCCGCGATCGACCACGCGCTCGATCCGCGCGCTGGGCATCGGCGTGCTGGACGCGATCCTCGAGTCCGACCCCTTCGGCGCCAACGCGCGCCCGCGCGACGGGGACGGCGACGGCATCGCCGAGTTCGACGCGGGCGCGATCGAGGGCCCCGGCGACGTGACGCCGACGCCGACGGCGACGGCCACGCCGACTCCGACCCCGACGGCCACGCCCTCGCCAACCGCGACGCCGTCACCGACGCCGACCGCGACTCGACCCCCACGACGATCGTCACGCCGTCGCCGTCGCCGACCCCAGCCCAACCCCGACGCCGCCCCCACGCCGACGCCGACCTCCACGCCGGAGCCCACCGCGTCGCCGGAGCCGACCGCCACGCCGGCGCACTGCCCGCTCGGCGCTCCGTTCGAGGTGCGTCCGAACGGCAACCCGTGGCTCGCAGGCATGCGCGACGGCTCGCGCGACGGTGACCATCGCGCAGATCGCGGTCGCGTCGGTCATCGTCCGCACGGTCGCCGGCGGCGTCACCTACGCCGTGACCGGCAGCGTCGGCGCCGCGGTGCTGATCGGGGGCTCTCCTCTGGCAAGTCGACGGTCGGCGGCGCTCGCCGTGCGCGAGTGGCTTGACGTGCGTTTCGCGCTCCTGCACGGTGAGCGCGTGAGCTTCGTCCGCACCGAACGCTCCTGTACGCGCTGTCTCGACGACCCGAGCGTTCGGTCGCGGTTCGTCTGATCGCCGGCCTCGCCGGAACGACGACGCGCTTTCGAAGGCCCGGGTCGACCCCCGGGCCTTCTTCTTTGGCCCGCAGCGGGGACAGCCGACCGCACCGCGGTGCCTTCGCGTCCCCGACTGACGGGCGACCGGAGGATACCGATGGACACCTTTCCCACGGCGGCGGCGTGGCCGCCCTTTCATTCGCTGTCGCGGGTCATGCTGGCGATCGCGCTCGGCATGTTCGTCGGCCTCGAGCGCGAGTGGCGCGGCAAGGAGGCCGGCCTGCGCACCTTTGCGTTCGTCGCGCTGCTCGGCGCGGTCGGCGGCATGCTCGGTCCGAGCTTCGCGATCGTCGCGATGGCGCTGCTCGGCGTGCTGGTCGCGATCATCAACTGGCAGGCGCTGCGCGTCGAGCAGGGAGCGGAGCTCACGACGTCGACCGCGCTGCTCGTCGTCGGCTTCGCCGGCGTGCTGTGCGGCTTCGGCCACCGCGTCACGCCGACCGCGGTTGCCGTGGTGAGCGCCGGGCTGCTCGCCTGGAAGGAGCGTCTCGCCGGCTTCAGCCACCGCTTGACCGCCGAGGAGCTGCGCTCGGCGATCCTGCTCGCGATGCTCGCGTTCGCGATCTACCCGATCCTGCCGGCCGAGCCGGTCGATCCGTGGCAGCTCATCGTGCCGCGCGCGGCCATGGTCACGGTGATCACGATCGCCGCGATCGGGTTTGCGAATTACGTGCTGTGGAAGGTGGCCGGGCCGCGCGTCGGCATGGAGCTCACCGGGCTGCTCGGCGGGCTGGTCAACAGCACCGTCACGGTCACCGAGCTCGCGGCGCGCGTGCGCGAGGCGCCGGTCGCGCTCTCGGACGTCGGCTACCGCGGCATCATCCTCGCCACGATCGCGATGTCGCTGCGCAACGCGCTCGTGCTCGGCATCCTCGCGCTGCCGGCGCTGGTGTACGCGGCGCCGGCGCTCGGCCTCATGCTCCTCGCCGCGCTGGTCGCGATGCTCGCGCCGCCGCGCCACGACGGCGACGCAGCGGACGAGACGCCCGTGCTGCCGCTCGTGTCGCCGTTCTCCCTGAGCTCGGCGCTGCGCTACGGCGGGCTCTTCCTGCTGCTGGAGGTGATGAGCGCGTTCGCCCAGCGCATGCTCGGAGACATCGGCTTCTACGGCGTGACCGCGCTCGGCGGTCTGGTCTCGAGCGCGTCGGCGGTCGCGTCGGCGGCCACGCTCGCGTCGCAGGGCCGCATTCCGATCGACGTCGCCGCGGCCGGCGCGGTGATCGCGTCGCTCGCGAGCGCGGCGGTCGATCTCGTGATCGTCGCCCGGGTGGCTCGCGTGCGGCCGCTGACTTTGCGCTTGGCGGTGGCGACGGTCGCGGTGATGGCGCTGGGTGTGCTCGGCGCGTTCGTCGGGCGCGGGGGATGAGGACGGATACCGAATTGCGCTCGGTCGGCGATCGGTGCAGCGTCGTGCATGCCCCGGACCTGGTCCGGCAGCGCGCCGCGTGACGCCCCGGTCGCGACGCTGCTCGCGGCGCTGGTCTTCGCGACCCACCTCGCGTCACCGATCCGCACCTCGTTCGACTCGCGCTGGTCGATCCACACCGCGGTGAGCCTCGCCTACCGCGGCGACGCCGACCTCGAGGAGTACGTCGAGCTTCTGAAAGCGGACGACGACTACGCCGTCGAGTGGCGCGCCGGGCGGCGCTTCACGCGCTTCCCGATCGGTCCGTCGCTCCTCGCGCTGCCGGTCGTGGTCGCCTACGACACCGCGGCGCGCGTGCTGGGCTGGCCGTCGTCCGAAGATCTGATCCGGCAGAAGCGCGCCGCTTTGCTCGAGGTGCTGGTCGCCTCGCTCGTGGTCGCGCTCACGACCGCTCTGATCTTCCTGATCGGACGCGAGTGCAGTCTCGGCACGCCGCTCGCCGCCGCGCTGGCGCTGATCTTCGCCTTCTGCACGCCGGCGTGGTCGACCGCGAGCCGCGGTCTCTGGCAGCACGGTCCGGCGATGCTCGCGTCGGCGACGGCGCTGTACCTTTTTCTACTTGCACGTCGCCGCGAGGTTTCCGCGGCGCTCGCCGGGGTTGCGCTGGCGCTCGGCGTCGTGATGCGTCCGACCGGCGTCGTGCCGCTCGCGGTGATCGCGGCGTACGTCGCGCTTCGTCACCCGCGCCAGCTGCCCGCATTTCTCCTGCTCGCGGCCGTGGTGCTGGGCGCGTTCGTCGCCGCCAACCTGTGGTCGTTCGGTGCGATCCTGCCGTCGTACTTCCGCCCCGGGGGCCAGCCGGTCGCCGCGTCGCGCGACGTGCCGTGGGCGCTTCTGGGTCACCTCGTGAGCCCGAACCGCGGTCTGCTGGTGTTCTCGCCGGTGCTGGTGCTGGCGCCCGTCGGCGTGCTGGTGAAGGCGTGGGGGCGACGCCTGGATTTGCTTGACGCCGCGGCCGTCTCGACGGTCGCGGCGCACCTGCTGGTGATCTCGTTCGCCGGCCAGTGGTGGGCCGGGCACTCGTACGGACCGCGCTTCTCGACCGACGTCCTGCCGCTGCTCGCGTACCTGATGATCCCGGCGCTGGCGCTCGTCGGCGCTCGCGACGGCGGTCGGCGCGTGCCGCTCGTGTCGCTTGGGGTCGTGGGGCTGCTCGTCGCGTGGAGCTTCTTCGCGCACTACCGTGCGGCGACGACGTGGGACGTTTGGGCATGGAACGGGCAGCCCATCAACGTCGACGAGCGTCCGGAGCGCGCGTGGGACTGGAGCGACATGCAGATCCTGCGCGGGCTCGGCGGCTGAGACGCGGAGACACGTTCGCAGCGTGGCACCGTGAACGGACCGGAGAAAGGGTCTGCGTGCGGGCGAGCGGCGTGCGGGGCGTCGGCGCCTGCGCGGCGTCGCTCTCGTCGGCGCAACGTCACGCGCTCTCGGCGCGCATGCACTTCCCTCCTACGCGCACGCCGGGTCGCTCGCGACCCACGTGCATGCCTCCCTCGCCTCGCACGCCGCGCGCTCGGTGATCACGCCGCAGACGTTGGGCAGGAAGCCGTCGGCGCGCACGCAGCACGGGCGGTGCGAGAAGATGAACGACGAGTTGTGCGCGGCGTACGTCGAGTGGCAGCCGATGCAATCGCCGGTCGCGAAGCTGTCTTTGGGCTCCTCGCCGCCGGGGCACATGGCGAGCGCTTCCTCCTGCGTCTTCACGCAGTCACCGTTGCAGGCGCGACAGAACGGACGCTCCGGTGCGAGATTGCAGCCGTTCATCGCGGGCGGCTGCGGCCCGACCAGGAAGGCCTCGATCACCGAGTTGCGCAGCGCGCACGGGAAGTACGCCTCGAAGGCGGGCTCGTAGAACGGGAAGTTGGTCGACGAGCCGCGGAGCGGCCACTGCGTGCTCACCAGGAAGTAGTTCAGCCAGACGTTGTCCTCGCCGAAGTGCTTGCGGATCGCGGCCGTGTACTGCTCGGTGCACCTGGTCGGAATGATCGTCGACACCGAGGGGTTGGTCACGCGCGTGATCTGGCTCGGCACCGGGTTCTCGGGGACGTTGCTCGGATCGGGGTAAAGATTCAAATTCGGACAGCAGCGGAACTCGGCGGGTGACGACACGCCCGGCTGGTACGTGGCGCACTCCTCGGGCGTCTTCACCGGCGTGCAGCTCGGGTCGTAGAAGGAGAACGACGTCGCGCCGTCGTTCACCCCCGCGGTGGGGACGTTCGCGCGATGCTCGAAGGTCGCCCACACCCACTCGGGGTTCCCGAAGAGCGCCGGCTGGTAGACGATGTGCATGGCGACCAGCCCCATGGTCCGCTTCTCGCACTGCTTCTCCGGCGGATCGTTGGGGTCGTAGAGCGCGAAGGTGCGGGTGTAGAACGTCCCGCTCGCGATCTCGGCCGGCGTGAGCGGCTTCCACACGGCCTTGATCTCCATCGAGCCGATGTCGCCCGGCTTGCCGTCCTGCGCGACCTTCGCGGCCGGAAAGCTACCCGGGGTCTGGCCGGGCGGCAAGCTGTAGTCGCGATGCAGGTTGCGCTTGAGCGCGTCGAGGCTCACGCCCGTCTTCCAGTAATCGTTTTGGTTGACGACGAACTCCCACTCCGTGCGGTTCACGCGGACGTCGAAGTGGACGATGCCGCCGTTCTGGTCGACGAGCACGCCGTCGCCCGCGCGGGCGGGATCGTCGCTCGCGCCCGGCGGGAACTTCGAGAGGAACGCGGCGGAGCGCTTGGAGCGCATCTGCAGCGTCGGGCCCGTGCAGGGCGAGGGGATGCCGAAGAGCTCGTCCGCCGTCGGGTAGTCGAGCCAGACCGTCTCCGCGTGACCGTCGCCCGAGGGGTCGAGCGCACCCGGCTTGCGCGTCGTGTCGGGGTAGCCCGGCTCGTCGGGGTTGGCCGGCCAGTTGAGCGCGAGGAAGAGCTGCCAGGCGAGGTTGTCGGAGCTGCCCTGCCCGGGCGCCCAGGCGGGGCGCTGCTTGGTCGGGCTGCAGACGTCGACGGGGATGCAGTAGCTCGGCGGCTCATCGACGATCGCCGCGGTGCAGGTGTCGAACCCGCCGGTCAGCGCCGTGCTCGCGCCGGTCGGGTTGGTCGTCGGATCGTCGGGCGTCTCGGCGTCGACGAAGTCGCAGGGGTAGAAGGTCAGGCGGTGCTGGCAGGTCGGGTCCTGCTGGTAGAAGTGCGTCCCGACGTGCTCGCCCGTCGACGTGTACTGCGAGTACTCGGGATAGCCCCAGTCGAAGGTCGGCTTGGTCTGACGCTCCGACCGCGAGTCGCTACAGGCGAGGACGGCGAGCGCCGCGACGACGCCCGCTGTCGCGCGAAAGCCCCTTGCCATCGAGCTCACCTCCGGGCGGCGGCCCATCCGTCTCGACGCCACCCCACTTCGCTGCAAAAAATGCGATGCACCGCGGCGCTCACGCAAGAGTTCGCGGGGGCGCTTTCGGAGGCGGAACACCCGCGCGCTGACGCGGGAGCCGCTGCACCTCAGCAGACTCCCGAGCAGCCGCCACGCACGGATCGCCGTAGCAGCAGCGCATCAGCCCGGACGCGCGCGACGCACGCCGCAGGATCGCTCTTCGCAACGGCGGCGCGCGCGAAGGAGCCAGGACACGAGCGGTGTCGCCGCCGTGCTCAGACCGGCGACGACACCGCCGCAGGCCGACGACGCTCGCACGGCGCACGCCTCGGCGCGCGACCGCCGAGCGCCGCCCTCACACCATCGGACTCGCCGGCAGCGCGGTCTCGCCCATCAGGTACTTGTCGACGCCGCGCGCGGCCTCGCGCCCTTCCCAGATCGCCCACACCACGAGCGACTGCCCGCGTCGCGCGTCGCCGCACGCGAACACGCCGGGCACCGACGTCGCGTAATCCGCATCGGCCACGACGTTGCCGCGCGCGTCGAGCTGAACGCCGAACTGCTCGAGCAGCGGCTTCTCCGGACCGAGGAAGCCCAGCGCGAGCAGCACGAGGTCGCACTCGAGCTCGAACTCGCTGCCGGGAATCTCGACCATCTTCGGCGGCGCGCCGTTCTCGCCCTTCTGCCAGTCGAGGCGCACGGCGTGCAGCTTCTTGACGTTGCCGTGCTCGTCGCCGGAGAAGCGCTTGGTGTTGATGCTCCAGTCGCGGATCACGCCCTCCTCGTGCGACGACGAGGTGCGCAGGATCATCGGCCAGTACGGCCACGGCGCGACGTCCTCGGTGCGCGTCGCGGGCGGCTGCGGCAGGAGCTCGAACTGGTGCACCGAAATTGCACCTTGACGGTTCGACGTGCCGAGGCAGTCCGACCCGGTGTCGCCGCCGCCGAGGATGACGACGCGCTTGCCGGTCGCGAGGATCTGGTTCGGCACCTGATCGCCCGCGACGACCTTGTTCTGCTGCGGCAGGAACTCCATCGCGAAGTGGATGCCCTTGAGCTCGCGGCCGGGCACCGGGAGGTCGCGCGGCTGCGTGGCGCCGGTCGACAGCACGACGGCATCGAACGACGAGCGCAGCTCGTCGGCGGTCACGTCGACGCCGACGTTGACGTTCGTGCGGAACACGACGCCCTCGGCCTCCATCTGCGCGAGACGGCGGTCGAGGATGTGCTTCTCCATCTTGAAGTCGGGGATGCCGTAGCGCAGCAGCCCGCCGATCCGGTCGGCCCGCTCGAACACCACCACGTCATGCCCGGCGCGCGCGAGCTGCTGCGCGCACGCGAGACCCGCAGGACCCGATCCGACCACCGCGACCTTCTTGCCGGTCTTGCGATCGGCGATCACCGGCGACACCCACTCGTGCTTCCAGGCGTAGTCGATGATCTGCTTCTCGATCTGCTTGATGGTCACGGGCTTCTGCTGGATGTTCAGCACGCACGCTTCCTCGCATGGTGCCGGACACACGCGTCCCGTGAACTCGGGGAAGTTGTTGGTCGAGTGCAGGCGATCGATCGCGTCGCGCCAGCGGCCGCGATAGACCAGGTCGTTCCAGTCGGGGATGATGTTCCCGAGCGGGCAGCCCTTGTGGCAGAAGGGGATGCCGCAATCCATGCAGCGCGCGCCCTGGGCCTGCAGCTTGTCTTCCGGCAGCTTGCCCTCGAGCTCGCGCCAGTCCTTCAGGCGCTCCTCGACCGGACGGCGCTGCGGCAGCTCGCGCTCGATCTCCAAGAAACCCGTGATCTTTCCCATCTCGTCCCCGTGCGGTCCTCAGCTCGCGATCGAAGCTCGCGAGCTTGCGCTCTTCCGATGGACCCTCCGCACCATCACACGCTCGCGAGCTTCGCGGCGTCGCTGTCGAGGTGCTGCTTGGCGAGGATGCTGCGGTACTCGACCGGCATCACCTTCGCGAAGTAGCGCGACAGGTTCTTCCAGCCGCTCAGGATGCGCCAGGCGACCGCGCTCTGCGTGTAGTCGTAGTGCCGCTTGATGAGGTTGTGCAGCAGTTCGAGGTCGTGCTGCTCGAGCGGATCGATCTCGACCATCCCCATGTTGCACATCGCGGGGAATTTGCCGTGCTCGTCGAACACGTACGCGATGCCGCCGCTCATTCCCGCAGCGAAGTTGCGACCGGTCGGACCGAGCACGACGACGAGACCCTTCGTCATGTACTCGCAGCCGTGGTCGCCGACGCCCTCGACGACCGCCGTCACGCCGCTGTTGCGCACGCAGAAGCGCTCGCCCGCCATGCCGCGCAGGAAGACCTCGCCGCCGGTCGCGCCGTAGAGCGACACGTTGCCGACGATGATGTTCTCCTCGGGCACGAACGTCGCCTCGCGCGGCGGGATCACGACGATGCGTCCGCCCGACATGCCCTTGCCGAAGTAGTCGTTGGCGTCGCCCTCGAGCGTCACCGACAAACCGTTCGCCATGAAGGCGCCGAAGCTCTGACCCGCAGAGCCGCGGAAATGGATCTTGATGGTGTCGGGCGGCAGACCCTGCTCGCCGTGCCGACGCGAGATCTCCGCCGACAGCATCGTGCACACGGTGCGGTTCACGTTGCGGATCGGCATCGAGAACTCGACCGGACGCTTGTACTCGAGCGCGTCGCGCGAGAGCTCGATGAGCTGGTTGTCGAGCGCCTTGTCGAGCCCGTGGTCCTGCTCGGCGACGCAGCGGATCGCGACGCCCTCGGGCACCTCGGGCTTGTGCAGGATCTCGGTGAGATCGATGCCCTTCGCCTTCCAGTGCTCGATCGCGTCCGCGGCATCCAGGCGATCGACCCGACCGACCATCTCGTCGACGGTGCGGAAGCCGAGCTCCGCCATGATCTCGCGCAGCTCCTCCGCGATGAACAGCATCATGTTCACCACGTGCTCGGGCTTGCCCTCGAACTTGGCGCGCAGCACGGGATCCTGCGTCGCGATGCCGACCGGACAGGTGTTCAGGTGGCAGACGCGCATCAGGATGCAGCCCGACGCGACCAGCGCCGCGGTCGCGAAGCCGAACTCCTCGGCGCCGAGCAGCGCCGCGATCGCGACGTCACGACCGGTCTTGAGCTGACCGTCGGTCTCGACGCGGATGCGGCCGCGCAGGTCGTTCATCACGAGCACCTGCTGCGTCTCCGCGAGGCCGAGCTCCCACGGCGCGCCAGCGTGCTTGATCGAGGTCAGCGGTGAAGCGCCGGTGCCGCCGGAGTCGCCGCTGATCAGCACGACGTCGGCCTTCGCCTTCGACACGCCCGCCGCGACCGTCCCGACGCCGACCTCCGCGACCAGCTTGACGCTGATGCGCGCGCGGTTGTTGGCGTTCTTCAGGTCGTGGATCAGCTGCGCGAGGTCCTCGATCGAGTAGATGTCGTGGTGCGGCGGCGGCGAGATCAGACCCACGCCGGGCGTCGAGTAGCGGATCTTGGCGATGTACTCGTCGACCTTGTGGCCGGGGAGCTGGCCGCCTTCGCCGGGCTTCGCACCCTGCGCCATCTTGATCTGCAGCTCGTCGGAGTTGACCAGGTAGTAGCTGGTCACGCCGAAGCGTCCCGACGCGACCTGCTTGATCGCGCTGCGACGCGAGTCGCCGTTCGGATCCGGCTGGTAGCGCACGGGATCCTCGCCGCCCTCGCCGGTGTTCGACTTGCCGCCGAGGCGGTTCATCGCGATCGCGAGGTTCTCGTGCGCCTCGCGGCTGATCGAGCCGAGCGACATCGCGCCGGTCTTGAAGCGCTTGACGATCTCGGTCGCCGGCTCGACCTCCTCGATCGGAATCGGCGTGCCGGGCTTGAAGCGCAGCAGGCCGCGGATCGTGCACAGCTTGCGGTCGTACGTGTTGACCAGCTCCGAGTACTTCTTGAAGAGCTTGTAGTCGCCCTTGCGGACCGCGTGCTGCAGCGTCGCGATCGTCTCGGGGTTGTACATGTGGTACTCGCCCCGCCGCCGCCACTGGTACTGCCCGCCCGGATCGAGCTCGCCGTCGAGCGCCGCCGGCGTGTGGAAGGCGGCCTTGTGGCGCATCTCGGTCTCGCGCGCGACGACGTCGATGCCGACGCCCTCGATGCGCGACGCGGTCCAGGTGAAGTACTTGTCGATGAACTCCGAGTTGAGGCCGACCGCCTCGAAGATCTGCGCGCCGCGGTAGCTCTGCAGCGTCGAGATCCCCATCTTGCTCATCACCTTGAGCAAGCCCTTGCCGATCGCCTTGATGTAGTGCTCGATCGCCTCCTCTTCGGAGACGTTCTTGATCACGCCGTCGCGGACCTGCTGCCGCAGCGTGCGGAACGCGAGGTACGGATTGATCGCGCCGGCGCCGTAGCCGACGAGCAGCGAGAAGTGGTGCACCTCGCGCGGCTCGCCGCTCTCGACGATCAGACCGCAGCGCGTGCGCGTGCCCTCGCGGATCAGGTGATGGTGCACCGCAGCGGTCGCGAGCAGGCTCGGGATCGCGCCCCAGTCGCGGTCGACGCCGCGATCGGACAGCACGAGGAGCGTCGCGCCGTCGGCGATCGCCGCGGACGCCTTCGCGCACAGCTCCTCGAGCGCGTGCTCGAGCGCCTTCGCGCCGCCCGCCACCCAGTACAGCGTCGACAGCGTGACCGTGCGCAGGTTGCCGCTGTCGAGCCGCTTGATGCGCGCGAGCTCCTCGTTGGTGAGGATCGGCTGCTCGAGCTCGAGCTGGTGGCAGTGGAGCGGCGTCTCCTCGAACAGGTTCTGCTCGGAGCCGATCGTCGTCTTGAGCGACATCACGAGCTCTTCGCGGATCGGGTCGATCGGCGGGTTCGTGACCTGCGCGAAGAGCTGCTTGAAGTAGTTGAACAGCAGCTGCGGCTTGTCCGACAGCACCGCGAGCGGCGTGTCGGTGCCCATCGAGCCGACCGCCTCCTGCGCGTTGATCGCCATCGGCGCCATGATGAAGCGCAGGTCCTCGAGCGTGTAGCCGAACGCCTGCTGCAGCTTGAGCAGGTCCTGCTCCGACTCCTCCGCCGGCAGGTGCGACGCATCGACCGCCGGAACCTGCTCGAGCTTGACGAGGTTGTCCTTGAGCCACTGGCGGTACGGCTTGCGCGCCGCCATGCCTTCCTTGATCTCCTCGTCGTCGACGATGCGACCCTGCGCGGTGTCGACGAGGAACATGCGGCCCGGCTGCAGGCGGTTCTTCGCGACGATGTCCCCCTGCGGGATGTCGAGCACGCCGACCTCGGAGGCCATCACGACGAGGCCGTCCTTGGTGACGACGTAGCGCGACGGACGCAGGCCGTTGCGGTCGAGCACCGCGCCGATCACCGTGCCGTCGGTGAACGCGATCGACGCCGGGCCGTCCCACGGCTCCATCAAGCACGCGTGGTACTCGTAGAACGCGCGCTTGGTGTCGCTCATGCTCTCGTGCTTCTGCCACGCCTCGGGGATCATCATCATGACGGCGTGCGGCAGCGAGCGGCCGGTCTGCACGAGCAGCTCGAGCGCGTTGTCGAACTTGCCGGAGTCGCTCGTGCGCTCGTCGATCACCGGCTGGATCTTCTCGATGTCCTCGCCGAACGCGTCGGAGGCGAACATCTTCTCGCGCGCGTGCATCCAGTTCTCGTTGCCGCGCAGCGTGTTGATCTCGCCGTTGTGCGCGATGAAGCGGTACGGGTGCGCGCGGTCCCAGGACGGGAAGGTGTTGGTCGAGAAGCGCTGGTGCACCAGCGCGAGCGCGCTCTTGAAGTTCGGATCGCGCAGATCGGCGTAGAACGCCGGGATCTGCTCGGGCTGCAGCAGGCCCTTGTAGACGATCGTGCGCGACGACAGGCTCGGGACGTAGAAGCTCTCCGCGTCGCGCAGGTGCGTCGCCGCGCGGACCTGCTTCTCGACCGCCTTGCGGATCACGTACAGCTTGCGCTCGAGAGCGATCTGGTCGTTCACGCCGCGGCCGGGCGCGATGAAGATCTGGCGGATCTCCGGCATCGACGCGCGCGCCAGCGGACCCGCCTGCTCCGGATCGACCGGTACCGTGCGCCAGCCGAGCAGACGCTGCCCCTCCTCGCGCACGACCTTCTCGAAGATCTCGAGACAGACGTTGCGCTCGAAGACGTCGCGCGGCAGGAACACCATGCCGACGCCGTACTCGCCCACCGGCGGCAGCACGATTCCCTGCGTCAAGCACTCGCGCAGGAAGAACTCGTGCGGGATCTGCAGCATCATGCCGGCGCCGTCGCCGGTCAGCGGATCGCAGCCGCACGCGCCGCGGTGCTCGAGGTTGCGCAGGATCTGCAGCCCCTTCTGGACGATGTCGTGGGACTTCTCGCCGCGCATGTTGACGACGAAGCCGACGCCGCAGGCGTCGCGTTCCGTCATCGAGCGGTAGAGGCCTCTCTCCTCGGCGAGCCGTCGCCGCTCGCGCATCGCCTCGACGTCTTCGCGGCGGTAGAGCTCACAGTCCTCGCGGTGTTCGATCATCGCTGCCCCTCGCTCACTTCCCTCTCTCGAGCCTCGATCACGGAACCGCCGACGGCTTGGCGCTGTCCGCCGGCTTGATCGCCAGCACCTTGCGCTCGCCGTTGCCGCGCCCTCCGCGCCGGCGCGGCGTCCCCGCCGGCTTGCGCAGCGCCTCGAGCTGCGCGCCGAGCGGCAGCTGCGAGCGCTCGGCGTGCGTCGACAGCACCACCATGGTCTCGGTGCGCGCGACGCCGTGGACGCTGCGGATCTGGCGGATCAGCTTCTCGAGCGACGACGTGTTCGCCGTCTTCACCTTGAGCAGCAGGGTGTGCTGCCCGGTGACGTGGTGGCACTCGAGCACGCCCTCGAGCGCCGACACCTTCATCTCGAACTCCTCGATGCCGGCCGGGTGCTCGACCAGCACGCCGATGAAGGCGGTGACGTCCAGGCCGATCTGGCGGCCGTCGATCTCGGCGTGGTAGCCGCGGATGACCCCGCTGTGCTCGAGCTTCTTGATCCGGTCGATCACCGACGGGGCCGACAGCCCCACCAGGTCGCCGATCCGGGCGAGCGGAATCTTGCAGTCCTGCTGCAGCGTCTGCAGGATCTGCAGATCGATCGCGTCAAGCTCGAGCTCTTCTCCAGCGCCTAATTTCATAAGGTCCCTCACGGCGGGGACCTTACGGATAGCGAACGAATCGCCTCTGCGTCAACGGTCCGTTTTGCCACAACGTGGAAATTCCTATGACGCGCCGTTCGGCACGTTCGAAGCGTGACGTGCGGGCGAACGGAGCCCGTTCGCTGCGAACGAACGGTTTTTTTCGGAGGGTGGTGGCGGGGTCGGCCGACCGTCTCGGCTAGCCGCCGGGGCGGCCCGGCTTGCGGCCCGGGCGAGTCCGTGGGCCGGTCGGCACGACGGCGCCGGCACGGGCCCACACGGCGTCGGGCAGGTGGCCGGCGGGCGCGCGCCGGCGAGCCGCGGTGACGGCGCGCGCCGCGGCGGGAGGCCGGCTCGGGCGAGCCGGCCTCCGGCGTCGTCGATGAACGACTGCCGTCGCCGACGAGAGGCCGCCGACGACGAGCAGGACGAAAGCCTACGGCGTCAGCGTGGGCTGCGGGGTCGACGACGGCGCCGGCGTGGGCGTCGGGCCCGGGGTCGGCGTCGGGGCCGGTCCCTCCTCGTGGCGCAAGGAGAAGGTGAGCAAGGACGGCTGCGAGAAGGGGTAGTCCGAGAGGATCTGGATCGACACCAGGTCCCCGTCGTCGACCGTCGCGCTGTTCGACGTGTCCGAGCAGCTCTGCAGCATGCCGTACAGCTGGCACGAGATGTTCGTTGCCTGGGAGTTCACGAACACGTGGAAGATGATCGTCTGCAGCGGGTACGGGAGCTGCGTCGAGTGCACCTGCAGGCGGCTCAGCGTGCCGGCCAGGACGGGCACGGAGGCGAGCGAGGGATCGTTCTGCACCGTGCCCACGCCCGGCGCGACGTAGTACGTCCCCGCCTCCTCGATCGCGTCGAGCGTGCCGCCGACGAGCAGGGTGCCGCCGCCCGACCCCGCAGGACCCTCGGGGCCCGTCGCCCCCGTCGGCCCGGTCGGACCCGTCGGTCCCGCGGGCCCCGGTTCGCCCGCAGGCCCCGGTTCGCCCGCAGGCCCCTGCTCACCCGTCGGTCCCGTCGGACCCGTCGGCCCCTGCGGTCCCGAGGGACCCGTGGGACCCTGCTCACCCGCAGGCCCCTGCTCACCCGTGGGTCCCGTCGGCCCGGGCTCGCCCGCCAGCGCGAACGCCGCCCACGCTTGCGACACCCCGGGCTCGTTGCCCAGGTTGCCGTCCTCGAGGCTCAGGTAGCTCGAGCCGTC